>NZ_JBAXIM010000125.1:0-7561 GCF_037138395.1 Phenylobacterium sp. | reverse complement strand
CGCTCACCGAAAACCGCCACCACGATCCGGATCAACGCCCCTACCCTGCAAGGCGCGGCGCTGGTAGATTCGTCGTCTCAGTTTCCGGAGCCCGATCATGATCCGCAATCCTGGCCTTCTCGCCCTGTCGGCCGCAAGTCTCTTCGCCCTGGCCGCCTGCCAGACCGGGCCGGACGGCATCACCTCGCCGACGGCGGCGGTGCGGGGCTTCTACGGCCCTTACAAGGGGGACTTCCGCGCGGCCGATGGCGCGCGCCTCAGCCCCGGCCTGGCCGCCGAGGTTGAGAAGGCCAAGGCGAACGAGGTGGAGTCCGCAGCCCGGACCAAGGCGGGTCCCAATCCCACTGACAAGCCGAACATCCTGGAGGGCGAGATGTTTGCGGGCCTCAGCGAGGGCTATACCAGCTTCAGCATGGGTCCCGCCCGGATCCTCGGCGACCGGGCCTCTGTGGCGGTGACCTTCGCCAACAAGGGCTACAAGACCCGCTGGACCGACGACGTGAAGCTGGTCAACGCCAACGGCTGGAAGATCGACAACGTCCAGTACACCGGCGGCTGGACCGGCCAGACCAGCCTGCGCGACACCCTGCGCCAGTTCAACACCCTGCCCGTCGCGCCCTGAGGGGCGCCCTGAGGGGCGTCCCGTCAGGCGGCGAGGATGAAGTCGCCGGCGGTCAGGATGGGCTTGACGGTCCCGAAGGTCGCCAGGGCGATGGCTGCGGCGCCGCCCAGGCCATCCGGGTCGTAATAGAGCGTCCCCGTGGTGGTGTCGTAGACCAGACGGTCGTCGGCATCGTGCGCTGAGGTGACCCCAGCCCCGGACCAGAAGAGGTTGGTACCCAGGGTACCGGCAGCGGACCCGGCAATGCCCGTGAAGGCCGCAAGGCTGAGCAGGAGCTTGTCGACCCCCGCGGCGAAGTCGGTGATCAGGTCCGCCTCCGCATCGGGCAGGCCATCGAAGCGGAAGACATCGGAGCCCGCGCCGCCAGTCAGCCGGTCGGCGCCGGTCCCGCCAGACAGGGTGTCGTCGCCAAGGCCGCCGGACAGGGTGTCCGCGCCGCCGCCGCCGCTGAGCAGGTTCGCGCCACCGCCGCCCGTCAGGATATTGGCCGCACTGTTGCCCGCCAGGTTGACCAGGCCCGCCGAGACCAGGACGCCGTTCTCCACTTCCGCCCCGAGGGTGAAGGTGGAGCCCGAAGTCGACAGCAGGAACTGGACGGTGTCCACGCCGGCGCCTGAGGTCTCGACCACTTGGTCGAGGGTGTCGTCGAGGATGTAGACGTCGTCGCCCGCGCCCCCGGCGAGGGTGTCGGCTCCAGCGCCTCCGTACAGGGTGTCCGCCCCATCCCCGCCCTCGATGCGGTTGGCCAGGGCATTGCCGGTGAGGACGTTGGCCAGGGCGTTTCCGGTGAGGTTGAAGGCCACGGCGTTATCAAGGATGGCGTTCTCAACATTCGCCGCCAGGACGTAGGTCCCGCCCGCAGCGGCGATGGCCACCCGCACCTGGTCGGTGCCGGCCCCCGCCGCCTCGACCACGGAATCCGACAGGGAGTCGATGATGTAGACGTCGTCGCCAAGTCCGCCCGCCAGGGTGTCGGCGCCGGCGCCGCCGGAGAGGGTGTTGGCGGCGCTATTGCCGGTCAGGACATTGTCCAGGGCATTGCCGTTCAGGCTGAAGGCGAGGGCGCCCAGAAGCTGGGCGTTCTCGACCTGGTCCTGGAGGGTCCAGCTTCCGCCGGCTGCATTGATGCCCACGAGGGCCAGGTCCACGCCACCGCCGGCCAGCTCCACCAGGGTGTCGCCGATGGAGTCGACCACATAGGTGTCGTCGCCCGCGCCCCCGATAAGGGTGTCGGCCCCGGCGCCGCCGTCCAGCCGGTTGGCGGCGGCGTTGCCTGTCAGGGTATTGGCGAGGTTATTGCCGGTCAGGTTGAAGGCGACTGACGAGGTCAGGATGGCGCTTTCGACATCGCCCGTCAGGCTGTAGGTCCCGCCCGCCGTGGCGATGGCGACCTCGACCTGGTCCCAGCCCGCGCCCGCCACCTCGACCACCAGGTCCGAGGCGGAGTCGATGACGTAGACGTCGTTGCCTGCGCCCCCAGCCAGGGTGTCTGCCCCCGCACCTCCATCCAACCGGTTGGCGGCAGCGTTGCCGGTCAGGCTGTTGGCGAGCCCGTTTCCGGTCAGGTTGAAGGCCACGGTACTGACGAGGAGGACGTTCTCGACCTCGGCAGCCAGGGTGTAGCTTCCCCCGACGGTGGCGACGGAGAGCTGGACCGTATCGGTCCCGCCCCCCGCCGACTCCGCCACCTGGTCGGAGAGGGAATCGACCAGGTAGAGATCATTGCCCGCGCCGCCGACCAGGGAGTCGGCGCCGCCACCGCCATAAAGGGAGTCGGCTCCGGCATCCCCCGACAGGGTATCGGCCGCGTTGGTCCCCGTCAGACGATTGGCAAGCGAATTTCCGGTCAGGGTTACGGCCCCTGCGCCCACCGCTTCGGCGTTCTCGACGTTCGCCGTGAGGGTGTAGGCACCGCCCGCGGCGCCGAAGTCCACCCGGACCTGGTCCAGGCCCATGCCATCCGCCTCGACCACCAGGTCAGACGCGGAGTCCACCAGGTAGAGGTCATCGCCGGCACCGCCCACCAGGGTGTCCGCCCCGCCCCCACCCGACAGGGTGTTGGCGGCGGCATTTCCGGTCAGCACATTGTTCAGGCTATTGCCCGTGAGGCTGAAGGCCAGGGTAGAGGTGACCTGGGCGTTCTCGAGGAAGGACGGGAGGGTCCATCCGGCGCCCGCGGCGGAGATGGCGATGTTGGCCGTGTCGGTGCCTTCGCCCGTGGACTCCAGAATGACATCGGCCGCGCTGTCGATGACGTAGAGGTCATCGCCGGTCCCGCCGGCCAGGGTGTCGGCGCCGCCCGCACCGGTCAGGGTGTCGGCACCGGCCCCGCCCTCGAGGCGGTTGGCCGCGTCATTTCCGGTCAGCCGGTTGCCCAGGGCGTTCCCCACCAGGTTGTAGGCGACCGTGCTGGTGATCATCGCCTCCTCGACCTCGGCCGCGAGGGTGTAGGTGCCGCCCACGGTGGCGATGGCCACCTGGACGAGGTCGGTCCCGCCCCCCGCCGCCTCGACCACCAGGTCGGAGAGGCCGTCGAGGGTGTAGATGTCGTTGCCGCCGCCGCCCACCAGGGTGTCGGCACCTGCGCCTCCGTCCAGTCGGTTGATGGCCGCATTGCCGGTGAGCCGGTTGTTCAGGGCGTTGCCCGTGAGGTTGTAGGCCAGGCTGGTGACGATCTCGGCGTTCTCGAGGTTGTCGCCCAGGGTCCAGGTGCCGCCGGACAGGTTCACCGCGACCTGCACCAGGTCGGTCCCGCCGCCGGCGAGTTCGACGATCCGGTCCGCCCCCGTGTCGACGACATAGACGTCGTCGCCAGCGCCTCCAGCCAGGGTATCGAGCCCACTGCCGCCAACCAGGGTATCGTTTCCATCCCCGCCGTTCAGCACATTGTTGGCCGCATTCCCTGTCAGGAGGTTGGCGAGGCTGTTGCCGTTGAGGGTAAAGGCCAGGGTGTTGACGAGGACGCCGTTCTCGATCTCTGCGCCAAGGGTGTAGGTCCCCGATGCGACATTGATCGCCACATTGACCGTATCCGTCCCGCCGCCAGCAGCCTCGACCAGCAGGTCATCGGTGCTGTCGACGATGTAGAGGTCGTCGCCGGACCCACCGGCCAAGGTATCGATGCCTGCGCCCCCGGACAGGGTGTCGGCGCCTGCCCGACCTTCGAGAAGGTTGGCGGCGGCGTTCCCGAGCAGGGAGTCCGCGCCCGAGCCGCCGATGGCGTTCTCGATCAACGAGCGCGGGTCATTGGCGTACTGGTAGGCGTTGTAGACATTGCCCTGAGCGAAGTGGCCATAGCCGAGGCTTGCGGTCTGGGTCGAGGACAGGAGGGAGCTGGAGCCCGGATTGAGGTTCACCTTCAGGGCGGTGGCGTAGGCCGAGAAGTCGTAGGTGTCCTTGCCACCGCCGTCCCAGATGGTCATGAAAACCCGGTTGCCCGCAGGGGTTCCCTGGAGGACCCCGTTGAGGGTCAGCCCCCCTGTGGTCGGCGACCAGGCGTAGACGGTGTCTCCCGACTGGGTGCTGAAGTTGGCGCCGTACATCGCCTGGAGGGCGGCGATGTCGTTCATCATGTAGGTGGTGGGGAAGTCGACAGAGCCGTTGGTGTAGCCCGTAAGGGGCCCGCCCGGGAAACTCCGGTAGCTCATCACCGTGAATTCCAGGGAGTCATGGTCCGCTGGCACCGCGATCCTGGCGGGCCCGCCCGCCTCCTGGGAGTGCTTGAGGCCAAGACCATGCCCGATCTCGTGAAGCATGGTGAGGTAGGCGTAATTCCCCGGCAGGGCGTTTCGGTAATCGTACCCCACGCCAAACCAGACATCCCCGCCGACCCCGCCGACGCTGGCGATCGGATAGTAGGCGTAGGCCGTCCTCACCGAGGGGTCGGAGGTCTGGCCGATCCGCATGTCCGCGATGTCGGTTCCGTTGTTCACGAACTGGGCGTTCGTATAGCTGCCGACCAGGTTGAAGGCGTTGATGGCGGCCTGGCGCTGCAGGGCGCTGACAGCGCTGAAATACTGGACCGCTGTGGGGTTGGGATAGGACGGGTAGTCCGAGGCGGAGTCCGGGAAGCTGTAGCTGATAACCCCCGTCCACTTGTAGCCCGAAAGAAGCCCGTCGACCTGGGCGTCGCCTGTCGCCCCCTGAGTCGTTTCCAACGCCACGCCCGAACTCCCGCCACATCTGCTTCAGATTCGAAAAGCAGGATGGGGCAGCAGGCTTAACAAGCCCGCCAAAGGACGCCGTAAATTCCTGTTAACCCTGTGATTTCAGGGCTTTGTAAAGCCTGTCCGAACCTTCGGGACAACACCGGCGACCGCTAGAAGGCTCTCCACACAGTCGCGGATGGAATCGTCCAGGGGGCGGAACTCGATCCCCGTCACGGCTTGGATCCGGTCATTGCGGAGGTCGGCCCGGGCCCAGACGGCCCGTAGTTCCGCCTCCCGCGCCTGGACCCGCTCGGGAAAGGAATCGGTGACCTCTGGCGTATCGTGGCCGATCTCCGGCAGGAGGCGGTCGATGTCAGCGCAAATGTCCTCGACCTTCCGCATGTCGGTGGACCAGGCGATGAACCGTTCGCCGTTGGCGACCTCGGTGCTTTCCAGGAGGCCGATATGGGCCAGGGCGTCATCGCGCACATCGACGGTCATCCAGGGCCGGTAGGCGCCGTTCTGGAAGTACTTTCCCAGCAGCATGGTCTCGATGTTGTGCTGCCAGGGGCCCATGTCCTTCTGGTGGGCGGAAAGGATGGGCCCGACATTGTCCCCCGGGCAGCAGGTAATGGCGTCCCAGCGGCCGCTGTCCTCTGCGGCGTCGGCGAAGGCCCGCTCGGCATGGAGCTTACCCATGGAATAGCCCTGGCCGCGATCCGGGGTTCGCTTGGGGTTGGACTCATCGGGGTACCGGTCCTCGTAGAAGACCGGACGGCGGACGACCTCGAAGATGTCGGCCTCCGAGATCACGGCGGCGATCGAGGAGGTCAGAACCACCCGGGTGACCGAGCCTGACGCCTCGACGCTGCGGATGATGTGGTCGCAGACCCGGGCGACGTAGGCCTGGTCCTCGTAGGTGCTCACGTGGGCGATGTGGGCCACCCCATGGCATCCCCGGAAGATGTCGTCGTAGCAGCCGTCCTGGTCGAGGTCCGCAGCGTGCAGGGTCAGTCGGCCCGAAGCGTAGCCGGGCATGGCCTTCAGGAAGGCGGTCCGCCGGGGATCATCGATGTCGCGCACGCAGGCGCGGACCCGATAGCCCTTGTCGAGCAACAGACGGACCGTCCAGCCTCCAAGGAATCCTGCCGCCCCGGTGACGGCCACGGTTCCGCGCCTTGGAATAGGTGCCATGTCTTCTTCCCCTGTCGTGTTGGAGACACAGAAGGGGCTCCCTTGCCTCGCCTGTCAAATGAGTCCGGCGGCGCGAACCCCCAGGACCAGCAGAACCAGAGCGAAAGCCGACAGTATGCCGAGTCCCAGGCCATCAAGGGGGCTGGGGCGGCCCTCGATCTCTGGCGGGGTGCGGAGCGCCAATTCCCGCGCGGCGAGGAACAGGGGGATGGCGAAGGCCATGGCCAGGGTCCATCCCATTACGGGAAAGAGCCAGACGCCCTTCATCCGGCGACGGCGGCCTTCGATGACCATCCAGATCGAGGCGCTCCAGCCGACAATCAGGATATCGAAGGCGACGGAGCGCGCGCCGGGGTTGGCCACCGTGCCGCGGAGGAAGTCCGTGAACCCGCCCGAGGACGCAGGACCAAAATAAGCGAGGTTCTGACTCCAGGTCAGGACCAGGCCGACGAGGCCCAGGACCAGGTAGACCAAGGCGAGGGAACGGCTCTGCATGGGAACTCCGGGTTCAGCGCACGTAGCTGGCGCCATTGATGTCGAGGACGGCCCCCGTCATCGAGGCGGGCGCTTCGAGGGCGAGGAAGGCGACGGCGGTGGCGATCTCCTCAGGGTCGGCGACCCGGCCGAGGGGAATGTCGGCGAGCAGGCCCGCGCCGCCGCGGCTGGCGAGGTAGTCGTCCGCCATGCCGGTCAGGGTGAAGCCGGGGCAGACGGCGTAGGCCAGAACGTCACGGGCGGCAAAGCCCCGGGCGATGGATTTGGTCATGGCCACCATGCCGGCCTTGGAGGCGGCGTAGTGCCAGTGGGCGGGAGAGTCGCCCCGATAGGCCGCGCGGCTCGCGACATTGACGATGCGCCCACCCCCCGGCCGTTCGAGGAAGTGGCGCACGGCGAGGCGAGACAGGTCTGCGGCGGCCTTCAGGTTGATCTGCAAGGTCCGAGACCAGGCCGCATCCCAGTCCTCGTCCGGGAGATCGATACCCGCTGGCTCGAAGACCCCTGCATTGTTGATCAGGACGTCAATCTGGCCATCCAGCTGTTCCAGGGCCCGAGACCAGAGCTGGCCCGCGGCCTCCGGGTCCGCCAGATCCGCTCCGAGGACTGCGGGAGCGCCTGCACGGCCGTGACCGATCACCCGCGCGCCCTTACCGGCAAGGGCTGTGGCGATTGCCGCACCTATGCCCCGGGTGGAGCCGGTGACGAGGACGTGGGGGCCCGTGACGCTCATGCGACCAGCCTAGACTCCGCCGTTACGGACGCCAAACGCCTTCGCGTCAGCGCGGCAGGCGCGATGTCCCCATCAGGAAGGTGTCCACGGCGTGAGCGCACTGGCGGCCCTCGCGGATCGCCCAAACCACCAGGGACTGGCCGCGCCGCATGTCGCCGCAGGTGAAGATGCCGGGCATGGAGGTCTGGTAGGAGACGGTGTCCGCCCGGATAGCGCCGCGGACGTCGAACTCAACGCCAGCCTGTTCGGTGAACCCGGACTTCCGGGGGCCAACGAAGCCCATGGCCAGGAAGACGAGGTCAGCCTTCAGCTGGAACTCGCTGCCGGCGACTTCCTGCATGTGCTGGCGGCCATCGGTGCCCGTCACCC
>NZ_JBAXIM010000124.1:0-7586 GCF_037138395.1 Phenylobacterium sp. | reverse complement strand
GAAAACACCGTCATGTCGCGCACCTGAACCGTTACCCTGAGGGCCTTGAATCGGTTCCTTCCCCTGATGCCATTTGGCGACTGCACCCCGTCATGTGCAAGGGCGGCGGAGGTTCGGCTCGCGATCCCGCAAGATCGTTGCTAGTTAGCCACGCATGTCCATTCTCCCCATACACGTCATCGGCGGCGGCCTGGCCGGTTCCGAAGCCGCCTGGCAGATCGCCCAGGCCGGCGTCCCCGTCATCCTGCATGAAATGCGCCCCGTCCGGGGCACCGACGCCCACCACACAGACGGGCTCGCCGAACTGGTCTGTTCGAACTCCTTCCGGGCCGACGACTGGACGTCGAACGCGGTGGGTCTGCTGCACGCCGAGATGCGCAACCTGGATTCCCTGATCCTGGCCTGCGGCGACGCCCACCAGGTACCGGCCGGGGGTGCCCTTGCCGTCGACCGGGACGGCTTCTCGGCCGCCGTGACGGCGCGCCTGACCTCACATCCCCTCGTGACGATCGAGAGGGGCGAGGTGGCGGGCGAGCCTCCGGCCGACTGGGACAGCGTCATCATCGCGACGGGACCCCTGACCTCCCCCGACCTGGCGGCGGCCATCCAGGGCCTGACCGGGGAGGACGAATTGTCCTTCTTCGACGCGATCGCCCCCATCGTGACCCTTGAGTCCGTCGACATGGACATCGCCTGGCGCCAGTCGCGCTATGACAAGGCGGGCCCCGGCGGCGACACCCAGGCCTACATCAACTGCCCCATGGACCGGGACCAGTACGAGGGTTTCATCGACGCCCTGCTGGCGGGACCGAAGTCGGAATTCCGCGAGTGGGAGAATGTGCCCTACTTCGATGGCTGCCTGCCGATCGAGGTCATGGCCGAGCGCGGGCGAGAAACCCTGCGGCATGGCCCGATGAAGCCCGTCGGCCTGACCAACGCCCACCGCCCGGACGACAAGGCCTGGGCCGTGGTCCAGCTGCGGCAGGATAACGCCCTTGGAAGCCTCTGGAACATGGTCGGCTTCCAGACGAAGCTGAAGCACGGGGCCCAGTCCGAGATCTTCCGCATGATCCCCGGGCTGGAGAAGGCGGTCTTCGCCCGGCTCGGCGGCCTGCACCGGAACACCTTCCTGAACAGTCCTCGGCTCCTGGATCGCCAGCTGCGGCTCCAGGCCCAGCCCCGGCTCCGGTTCGCCGGCCAGGTCACGGGGGTGGAGGGCTATGTAGAGAGCGCAGCCATGGGCCTGCTCGCCGGTCGGCTCGCGGCGGCGGAGCGGTTGGGGCAAGCCCTGGAGGCGCCGCCGGCCACCACGGCGCTGGGATCCCTGGTCAACCACATCACGGGTGGGCACCTGGACGGCGGCCGAGGATCCTTCCAGCCCATGAACATCAATTACGGCCTCATGCCCCTGGTAGAGGCCCCAAAGCGGGACGCCGACGGGCGGCGGTTGGGTTCAAAGGTCCGGAGCCACGGCCGCAAGCTCGCCATGGGCAAGCGCGCCCTGGCGGACCTGGCCGCCTGGGCGTCAGACGCGCCCGGTCAGCACAGCGCCCATCAGTCGCAGGCGGTCTCCGAGATCTGACGGCGGCCGACCCCGAGCCCGGGCCCGGGCGAGGGCCGCGTGGGCAACCGCAGGGAAGGCCCGCGCCGTCACACCCCGCGCCGCCTTGAGGCGGGTGTCCATGGGGGCCTGGGCGGCGTCCAGCGTAAGACCTGCAGTTCGGACAAGGCGGCCGATCGACCAGGCGCCTCCGCCAGCGCGCGCCGCGCCGGGATCGCTTTCAGGGTCCAGGATGGAGGCCGCCAGAACGGCGCAGCCGCCGCCCGTGCCGTCCGCCCACTCCAGGGCCTCCTCCAGCGTCAGGGGCCGAGGGTCCAGCTCGCGGTAACGGGCATCCACCAGGGCCTCGAGGGCCCCGGGGTCCAGGCTGAAGGTTCGGGCCGCCTCGGCCAGGGCCTGGGCGACGGGATGGCGACGGACAGGGCCACCGGAAGCCATCTCGGCCAACACCTCTCCCCACCAGGCCAGCCGCATCTCGCCGACAAGGGGGGTCGAGGCGTTGCGCGGGGCGCGGGCCAGTTCCTGGTCGAAGGCATAGAGGGCCACAAGCGCCCGGCGGGCCTCGGCGCCCGCGGCGAAACGGCTGGACAACCAGCGATCGGGGTCTGTCCGCGCCAGCGCGGCGTCGAGATCACCGGGTAAGGACGTATCTGGTTCCGGCATGACCTGGGGCGTCGGGCTCAATGGAAAACGGGCCCGCAGGGACTGCGGGCCCGTCCGTTCCGGCAGATCCGGGGATCAGCCGAAGATGGTCTGATTCATGCCCATGGTGGCGAGCATGGGGATGGAAATGAAGGTGTTCAGGCGTGAGACCAACATGGCGGTCCTGGCCGCCTTGGCCTTGGCGTCGGCGTCGGCCTCAACCATTCCCAGGGCAATCTTCTGGTTCGGCCAGATGAAGACCCAGACATTGAAGAACATGATGGTGGCGAGCCACATGCCCATGCCGATGAAGCTGTGCTGGGGATTGTGGCTGGTCAGGCCCAGAGCGAAGGCATCGAACAAGTAGCCGCGGTTGTAGGCGAGGATGACGCCAGCCACCCAGGTGAACAGGGCCGCCCAGCGGAACCAGAAGAGCGCTTCGGGCGCGATGTACTTGGACACCGCCGGCTTCAGCTCAGCCGGGATCTCCGGCATTTTCCGAAGCTGAACGAAGTTGAAATAGTACAGCAGCCCGATCCACATGATGCCGAACACCAGGTGCACGAAACGAAGCACCGCCTGGACGAAGATCGCATCGACCCCGCCAGCGTGATGCATGTAGCCACCGATCACAAACAGCGCGAGGATCGAACTCAGGATCATCGTGTTCCGCAGGTTGGACAGCAGTCCCGAAGCAAATTTGAACATTTTCCAGCCCTTTGAAAATCTACCCTTAAACCCTTCTTAAGGGCATTCGGTGGGCTCGGGAAGCGGCGGTTTGAACCGGATCAAACTGCGATCAGGGCGGCCGCGACCCTGCGGCCTTCCGAGGTCAACAAGTTGTAGAGCCTGGCCGCCGCTGGAGTGTCGAGGAACTCGAGGCCCAGGCCTGCGGCGAGAAAGGCCTGGCGGACCTCCCTCGGTGGCAGGGCGTTGGACGCGCCCATGCCCAGGACCATGAGCTCGCTGACCCCGGGCCCCGCCTTCAGGACCGGCGCGAGGGCCTCCACGGACAGGGCTGCCGCCGAAGCGATGGGCCAGGGATGGGCGATATCGTCCAGGATCAGGACGGACCCAGACTTCCAGTCGCCGGACAGGCGGAACCCGCCGCCGCCGAAGGCATCGACCTGCGGCGCCGCGCGGGTCATCTGCGCCGGGCGTCCGCCGGCTTTAGGGGTATCGCGTCCTCGTCGTCCCGGCGCACGCCCCAGAGCAGGATGATGGGCAGGGCGACGTAGATGGACGAATAGGTGCCGATGATCACGCCGAACACCATGGTGAAGACGAGGGGCAGCAGGACCGGCCCCCCCAGGAACAGGGCCCCCGAGAGGGCGATGATGGCGGTGGAACCCGTGATCAGGGTCCGCGACAGCCGCTCGTTCTCAGACCGGTTGATGATCTCGGCGAGAGGGGTGGTCTTGTACTTCCGAAGGTTCTCGCGAAGCCGGTCGAAGGTGATGACCTTCTCGTTCATCGAGTAGCCGATCACGGTCAGGAGGGCGGCGATGGAGGTCATGGAGACCTCAAGCTGGGCGATGGACAGGACGCCCAGGGTCAGGACTACGTCATGCAGCACCGCGACAATGGCCCCGAGCCCGAACTGCAACTGGAAGCGGAACCAGATGTAGAGAAGCATCAGCAGCATGGCGACGCTGAGGGCGATAGCCCCTGACCGCGCAAGGTCGCCGGAGACCTTTCCGCCGACCGTCTCGGCCGAGCGGATCTCAATTCCCGGGAAGGCCTTCTGAAGGGCCGTCTTGACGGTCTGGATACTCTGGTTGAGGTCGGCGTCGCTCGGCACCCGATACCTCAGTATGGCACCGTTGCCCGCCCCCAGGGACTGGACCTGGGCGTCCTCGCCGCCGGCCTCGGTCATCACCCGGCGCAAACCGCCGATGTCGAGAGGCTTCTGGGTCTGCACCTGGATCTGGGCACCGCCCACGAAGTCGATGCCGAAGTTCAGGCCACGGAAGACGAACGAGCCTACCGATGCCGCGATCAGGATGGCGGACAGCACTGCGGCGAACGGCGCCAATCGCACGAAGTCGAAGTTGAAATCTGTTGGCAGGTTTCGGATGAAGGGCCAGCGCATGGGAGCCTCTAGACGATGGGTAGGGTCTTGGGCTTCTTCGCCCGGTACCACCAGCCGATCAGCAGCTGGGTTACCACCACCGCCGTAAAGACCGAGGTGATCACGCCGATCAGCAGGGTCCAGGCAAAGCCGCGCACGGCCCCGGCTCCGAACATGAACATGATGACAGCCGAGATGGCGCTGGTGATGTTGGCGTCCAGGATGGACACCAGCGCTCTCTGGTAACCTTGTTCCAGGGCCTGGAGGGGCGAACGCCCCAGATGGGCCTCGTCCCGGACCCGTTCATAGATGAGGACGTTGGCGTCCACGGCGACCGCGAGGGTCAAGATTATGCCGGCGATACCCGGGAAGGTCAGGGTGGCCTGGGTCAAGGACATGGCCCCGATGATCAGGAGCACATTCAGGATAAGTCCCAGGGCGGCGAAGACCCCAAACAGGCCGTAGGCAAGGATGATGAAGACAAACATGGCCACGGCGCCGATCGCCAGGGAGATGGCTCCGGCGCGAACAGCGTCGGCCCCGAGTTCGGCACCCACCGTGTTCTGCTGCTCGATCCTGAGCGGCGCCGGCAGGGCACCGGCCCGGAGCAGGACCGCCAGCTCGTTGGCGGACTCGGCGGTGAAATTGCCGGAAATCTGGCCAGAGCCGCCCATGATGGCGCTCTGGATTACCGGGGCGGAGATGACCTTGCCATCAAGGACGATGGCGAAGCGCTTGCCGATGTTGCTCGCTGTGACCTCGCCGAACCGGGCCGCGCCCTGGCCGTTGAAGCGGAAATTCACTACCGGTTGGCCCGAGCGGCCGTCGAAGCCCTGAGTGGCCTCGGTGAGCATTTCGCCAGTGACCACGGCCCGCTTCTTCACCAGCAGGGGCCCTTCGGCCTGGCTTGGCAATATGATTGAGCCTGGCGGAATCCGACCCTCGGCCGCCTCGGCCACCGAGACGGAGTCGTCGACCATCTGGAAGGTCAGCTTGGCGGTCTGGCCGATGATCGACTTCAGGCGTTCAGGATCGCTCTCGCCGGGCGCCTGAACCACGATCTGGTCCAGGCCCTGGCGCTGGATCGCCGGCTCCCGGGTGCCGAGGGCATCGATCCGGCGACGGATGATCTCGATCGACTGGTCCACGGCCCGGCTGGCCTCGGTGTTCAGGGCCTGGGCGGAAAAGCCGAGCTTAATCCGCTGGTCGGGCTGGGCGGCGAGTTCAAGCCCGCTGCCTCCTGCGGACACCGCGCCGCCAAGGCGGGACCTCAGGAGGTTGAGGGCCTCGTTCAGGCGGCCGGGATCCGTGATTCGGACCGTGACGTCCTGTCCCACCTGGCCCAGGTCTGTGAAGGCGATGTCCTCGCCCTTCAGGGTGGTGCGGATATCCTCGATCAGGTTGGTGGTCTTCTCTGCGCGCAGGGCCCCGGTATCGACCGACAGCTTGAGGTAGGATCCGCCCTGCAGGTCGAGGCCGAGGTTCAGCGTCTGCTTGGGCAGAAAGGGCGGCAGGGCCTCGCGCAGGTTGGCCGGCAGGAGGTTCGGCAGCGTGAAGAGCACGCCGAAGATCAGGGCGGCGACAACCGAGATCAGCCGCCATCGGGAAGGAGCCAGCATGAGCCCTGGCCTAGGCCTTGGCGTCGTTGGCTGCGGACTCGGAGCGTGTGCGTACGCTGGTGATCATGCCCTTGACCACCTTCACGGTGACGCCCTGGGCGATCTCGACGCCAACTTCTGCGTCCTCGACCCGCACGACCTTGCCGATCACGCCCGAGGGCAGGACCACGACGTCATTGCGCTTGAGCGCCGAGAGCATGTTCTGGTGATCCTTCATCCGCTTCTGCTGGGGGCGGATCATGAGGAAGTAGAACAGGGCGAAAAGCCCGATCAGGGGAGCGAGCTGAATCAGCATGGCCTGCATCCCGCCGGCGGAGGCTCCGGCGACAGTTTGGGCGAAGGCGGGCGTGGCGAACATGGGCTCTCCGAAAAGGGGCGGGCGCGCGCCGCGCCCGAATTCAGGGTGGACGGAAGCTATGCGCTCGACCGACCTTTTGCAATGGAGGGGCGGGATGGCTAATCACATGACATGACCGAGGACCTGTCCCCCCTGCTGATCCGCATCGCTGAGGCGCTGGAGCGCCTGGCGCCCAGCCCTCCCGAGGTGCCCGACTTCAGTCTGGCGCGATTATTCCGCCATGACGCCGCCCGGGCCCGGTTCGCACCCGCCCGGGACTACGCCCTTCCCCTCGACGCCCTATTGGGGGTGGATCGCCAGAAGGCGCTCCTGTGCGCCAACCTTGAGCGCTTCGCCTCGGGTCTGCCCTTCAACCATATCCTGCTCTGGGGCGTGCGGGGCGCCGGGAAGAGCTCGATGGCCAAGGCCGCCTTCATGGGCATGGCCGCGGATCGCAGCGACCTGAAGCTGGTGGAGGTGGACCGTGATGAGGTCTCCGCCCTGCCCCGCCTCTTCGACCTGCTGGGGGGGCGGCCCGAACGCTTCGTAGTGCTCTGCGACGACCTGTCCTTCGAGGACGGCGCAGAGGCGGCCAAGGCGCTCAAGTCCGCCCTCGAGGGCGGCGTGTCCGGCCCTCCCTCCAATGTCCTGTTCCTGGCCACCTCTAACCGGCGTCACCTCATGCCGAGGGGCCATGTGGAGGATCGCGGGCTGATCGCCGCCGCCGAGGATGCCGAGGAGGAGGTCAGCGTCTCCGACCGGTTCGGGCTCTGGATCGGCTTCCCGCCCATGGACCAGCCGACCTACCTGGCGGCCGTGCGCGGCTACGCCCGTCGCTACGGGCTTCCAGTGCGCGGGCTCGACCGCCGGGCCCTGCAGTGGGCCCAGGCCCGAGGCGGCCGCTCGGGCCGGGTGGCCTGGCAGTTCATCCTCGACCACGCCGGGTCAAAGGGCATCGCCCTGCCCCTCTGATTCCCAGGATCTAGCGGGGCAGCAGGAGGGTGGGTGCCACCGGCCGCGCGCGTTCCGCCGGCGTGGGCGCATAGCGGATCTCGAAGTGCAACTGGGGCTCAGAGACCCCGCCAGTGTCGCCCGCCTCGCCGATCTGCTGGCCCTGCAGGACCTTCTGCTGGATCTTCACATCCACGTTCGACATGTGGGCGTAGGCGGTCACCCAGCCGTCGGGGTGCTTGATCAGCACCAGGTTCCCGAAGCCGGGTACCTGATCGCCGGCATAGACCACCTCGCCCGCCGCCGAGGCGCGGACAGGGGCCCCGCGGGCGGCTCGGATATTGACGCCGTCATTCCTCTGCCCTGTCCCCTTGGGCCCGAAGTCCGAAAGGATCTCTCCCCGAA
>NZ_JBAXIM010000123.1:0-7595 GCF_037138395.1 Phenylobacterium sp. | reverse complement strand
GCCTCGGGGCCGCTGAACGGCAATCCCCTGGCGGTGGTCCATGGCGCCGAGGGCCTGTCTGATGCGCAGATGGCGGCCTTCGCCAACTGGACCCACCTGTCCGAGACCACCTTCCTCCTGCCGCCGACCGATCCCGGCGCCGACTACCGGGTGCGGATCTTCACGCCGGAGCGGGAACTGCCCTTCGCCGGCCATCCGACCCTGGGCTCCTGCCGGGCCTGGCTGTCGGCGGGCGGCCGGCCGAAGACCTCCGGGCGGGTCATCCAGGAATGCGGGGTCGGCCTCGTGCCCGTGCGGATCGATGGCGAGGACCTGGCCTTCGCCGCCCCGCCCCTGCTGCGAGTCGGGCCTCTGGAGCCAGAGGTGACGGCGCAGATCATCCGTGGACTGAGAATTCCGGAATCCGCCATCCTGGCCGGGCGCTGGATCGACAACGGGCCGGGCTGGTGCGCGGTCCTTCTGGACTCCGTCGAGCGGGTCCTCGCCCTGACCCCGGAATTCGCCGCCCTGGGCGATTTGGAGCTGGGGGTCGCTGCCCTCTACCCGCCGGGCGGGGCCTCGCAGCTGGAGGTCCGCGCCTTCTGCCCCAGCCTGTCCGTGCCCGAAGACCCGGTGACCGGCAGCCTCAACGCGGGCCTGGCCCTCTGGCTCATCGGCGAGGGACTCCTGCCGCCGCGCTATGGCGCAAGCCAGGGGGCGGCCGTGGGCCGGGCTGGCCGGGTGACGGTATCGGCCGAAGCCGACGGAACCTGGATCGGCGGCCGGGCCGTGATCGTTCTGGAAGGAACCGCCGCCCTCGACTAGAGGAGGGGCCTGCAACGGAGACGTCCATGTCAGGCAAGGTGCGCAAGGCGGTGCTGCCGGTGGCGGGACTGGGCACGCGGGTGCTTCCCGGTGCCAAGGTCACGCCCAAGGAAATGCTGAACGTCGTCGACCGGCCGATCCTGTCCTACATCGTCGAGGAGGGCCGGGCGGCGGGGATCGAGCACTTCGTCTTCGTCACGGGCCGCGGCAAGGGCGCCATCGAGGATTATTTCGACCACCACGTCGAACTCGAGGCCCAGCTGGAGGCCAAGGGCAGGCTGGACATCCTGGCCGATATCCGGCGCGACCTGCCCAAGCCCGGCGAGATGAGCTTCGTGCGCCAGATGGCGCCCCTGGGCCTGGGACACGCCGTTTGGTGCGCCCGGGACATCATCGGCGACGAGCCCTTCGCCGTCATGCTGCCGGACATGCTGATGATGGCCGAGCCGGGTGCCCTGGCCCAGGCAGTGGCGGCCTTCGACCAGGTCGGCGGCAACATCGTCGTCGTCGAGCCGGCGCCGGAGGGCCAGGCCCACAGGTACGGCATCGTCGCCCTCGACGGGCAGGACAGCCGGCTGAACCGGATGACCGGCATGGTCGAAAAGCCCGCGCCGGGGACCGAGCCGTCCAACCTCTTCATCTCCGGGCGCTATGTCCTCCAGCCCGAGATCTTCGAACGCCTGGCCCGGCACCGGAAGGGGGCCGGCGGCGAGATCCAGCTGACCGACGCCATGGCCGACCTGATGGCTGACCAGGCCTTCCACGCCCTGGAGTACGAGGGGACGACCTATGACTGCGGCGACAAGCTGGGCCTCCTGCGGGCCAATGTCGCCTATGCCCTGAAGCGTCCCGACCTGGCCGAGGGGGCTCGGGCGATGCTGAAGGACCTCCTGGGAGCGTGAGACTCCTCGTCTTCGGCTTCGGCTATTCGGCCCGCGCCCTGGCCGCACGGGCGCCACGCGGTCTCAACATCATCGCGACGGTGCGCAGTCCCCTTCCCGAACGCTGGCGGAGCGCGGTCGAGACCGTGTCGGTACAGGACGGCGACGCCCTGGCGACGACACTGGGACGGGCGGACGCCCTCCTCGTCACCGCCGCCCCGGACCCGGAGTCCGGCCTCTGCCCCGGCTTTGAGGCCCTGGCCCCCCACCTCGCCTCCGGGTCCGGACCCAGCTGGATCGGCTACCTCTCCACCACCGGCGTCTACGGCGATCGCGGCGGACGCTGGGTCCGTGAGACCAGTGAGGTGCGGCCCGCCTCGGAGACCTCCCGGCGCCGCGTTGCCGCCGAAGCCGCCTGGGCCGGGACGGGCCGCCCCCTGGCCGTCTTCAGGCTTCCCGGGATCTATGGTCCCGGCCGCTCGGCCCTGGACCGGGTGCGGGAGGGGTCCGCCCGGCGCATGGCGGTGCCCGGCCAGGTCTTCAGCCGGATCCACGTGGACGACCTGGCTGACGGCCTCGCCGCCGCCCTGGCCCAGCCGGACCGGACCGGCATCTTCAACCTCTGTGACGATGAACCAGCGCCGGCCGCAGACGTGACCCTGGAGGCCTGCCGCCTGCTGGGCACCGAGCCACCGCCGCAAACGCCCCTGGACCTTGACGCCCTGACCCCCGCCGCCCGGCGGTTCTGGGCCGAAAGCAAGCGGGTCTCCAACGCCCGGGCCAAGGCCGCCCTGGGCTGGCGCCCAGCCCATCCCACCTACCGGGAGGGCCTGGCCGCCATCCTCGCCGCCGGCGGTTAGTTATCCACAGAGCTCGTCGACGAAGGCCAGCAGGCGGGCGATGTCCTGGGGGCGGGAAAGGCGGTGGTCGCCGTCGCGGACGAGGCTGAAGACGAGGTCCTGCGAGGTCAGGGCCTCCGCCAGGGCGAGGGCGTGACGCCAGGGCACATCCGGATCCGCCCCGCCCTGCAGGATCCGCACGGGCAGGTCAATCTCCACCGGGCCGGGCAGGAGGGTCCAGCCGGCGGACTCCTCGAGGAAACGGCGAGCGATGGGATAGGGGGCGCCGTACTCGGACGGCCGCATCCAGACCCCGTCCCGGGCCAGGGCGGCGTGGTCGGCGGCGGTCATCTCCGGGACCATCAGGGCCTGGGGAAAATCGGCAGCGGGAGCGACGAGGACCAGGCCCTTGACCCGGTCCGGGCGGGCCAGGGCGCACAGGCAGGCCAGCCAGCCGCCCATGGACGAGCCCACGAGGACAAGGTCGCCTTCGGTGAGCCTGTCGATCAGGGCCAGGGCGTCCGCCCGCCAGGAGCCAATGGTCCCATCGGTGAAGGCCCCACCGGACTCCCCATGGCCGGAATAGTCAAAGCGCAGGCAGGCCCGGCCGGCGGCGAGGGCCTCGTCGGCCAGGGCCTGGGCCTTGGTCCCGGTCATGTCTGAGCGGAAGCCACCCAGCCAGACGACCGTGGGCCCGCGCCCCGCAATGGCCCGCCAGGCCAGGGAAATTCCCGCCTCGCGCTCCAGGTGTCCGGAAGTCTCCTGCATGCCCCCTGATAGCGCCGGACGACGGCCTGCGCTATCAGGGCGGGGTGAGCCTTCCCGCGAACTTCACCCTGCTGCAGGTGGTCCCCGAGCTGGAGACCGGCGGTGCCGAGCAGACCACGCTCGACATCGCCCGCGCCGTGGTCGCCGCGGGTGGCCGGGCCCTTGTCGCCAGCCGGGGGGGACGGATGGAGGCGGCCCTGGCGGCGGCGGGGGGCGAGCGGGTCCGCCTGCCCATGCACAGCAAGAATCCCCTGGTCATGCTTAGGACCGCCCGGGCCCTGCGCCAGGTGATCCGGGAACGGGGAGTGAGCCTCGTCCACGTCCGATCCCGCGCGCCGGCCTTCCCGGCCCTGTGGGCGGCCCGGGCCGAGGGCTTGCCGACGGTGGCGACCTATCACGGCATCTATGTCGCCAAGGGCCCGGCGAAACGTTGGTACAACGCCGTCATGACCCGGGTGGACCGGGTGATCGCCAACTCCGACTACACCCGGAATCACATCCTGGCCGAGCACGGGATTGCGCCGGAGAGGGTCGTCGCCATCCCCCGGGGCGTGGACCTCACCCGCTTCGATCCGGCCCGGGTGGCCTCGGAGCGCGTGGAAGCCCTGAGGCGGGCCTGGGACCTGCCGGCAGAGGGCGAGGGGGCCCTGGTCTTTCTGCTGGCGGGCCGCCTGACCCCGATCAAGGGTCATGAGACGATCATCGCCGCCGCCGCGCGGCTGAAGGCCGAGGGCCGGGACCTGCGGGTGATCTTCGCCGGCGACGACCAGGGCCGGACGACCTTTCGCCAGTCCCTCGAGGCGGCCATCCGCGCCGCGGGACTGGAGGGCGAGGTTCGTCTGGTTGGGCACTGTGACGACATGCCGGCGGCCTTCCTGGCGGCGGACGTCGCCCTGTTGCCGACCCGTGTGCCGGAGTCCTTCGGCCGGGCGGCGGTTGAGCCCCAGGTGATGGGACGGCCGGTCATCGCCTCGGACCATGGCGGCACGACGGAGACCGTCCTGCCCGGCCAGACCGGCTGGCTGGCAGCGCCCGGTGATACCGACGCCTGGGTCCGCGCCATGGCGGCCGCCGACGACCTGGGCCGCGAAGGCTTGTCGGCCTTCGGGAGTACCGCCCGGGAGCGGGCGACCCGGCTCTATGCCAACGACGCCATGTGCGCAGCGACCCTTGCGGTGTATGAGCAACTCCTCAAGGCGCGGGAAGCCAGGGAATGAGCCGCCAAATCCGCAAGGTCCTGGTGATTAAGCTGTCGGCCCTGGGCGATTTCGTGCTGGCCCTGGCGGCCATGCGACGCATCCGCGTAGCCCACCCCAAGGCCCGAATCACCCTTCTGACCACGCCGCCCTTCGAGGCCCTGGCCCGGGCCTGCCCCTATTTCGACGAGGTCGAGACCGACGGGAAGCCCGAAGGGCCCGGAGCCTGGCTGGCCCTGCGAGGCCGGCTCAAGGCGGCGCGCTATGACCGGGTCTACGATCTGCAGACCTCCTCTGCCTCGGAGCGGATTTTCCACCTCTTGAGGCCCTTCCCGCCGGAGTGGTCCGGCGTGGCCTTTGGCTGCGCCCTGCCCCACCGCACGCCGGGCAAGGACGCCATGCACACCCTGGAGCGCCAGGCCGATCAGCTGAAGGCGGCGGGGATCTGGCCGGAGGCTCCGACGACGCCCCTGTCTGCACCGCCGCCGGACCTGTCCTGGATCGGCCGGACCGCCCGGGGCCGACGTCGACGTCCGGATCGCCCCTATGTCATGCTGATTCCGGGCGGATCGGCCCACAGGCTGGACAAGCGTTGGCCAGTGGAGAACTACGGGCGGCTGGCCCGGCGGATGCATGACCGGGGCTTCGACATCCTGGTCATCGGCGGACCCCAGGAAAGCGCCCTGGGGCGAGCCATTCAGAAGCACGTGCCCCAGGCCCGGGACCTGACTGGCCGCACCGACTTTGCCACCGTGGCCCTGTTCGGCGCCGACGCCGCCCTGGTGGTCGGCAACGACACCGGCCCCCTGCACCTGGCTGCCGCAGCGGGGGCCCCGACCGTGGTCCTGTTCTCCAGGACGTCGGACCCGGCCCTGTCCGCACCGAGGGGACATGTGATCGTGGTCCAGGCCGACGACCTGTCGACCCTGGACCCCTCGACGGTCTCGCGCGCCACCGACAGCCTGCTCCCCGTTGAAGGCTCTGCTTGATCCCCGCGGTCCACAAGGTCATATATCGATCTTAGGCGGGCGTTTTCCCGTCGTCGACGTCTTCAACAGTTCAAGGAGTAGAAGCCTATTCGCCGGCCCAACCAGGCGCCGCCCGTCAAAGACGGTCCGCGCATCAATGAAGACATCCGTGTTCCCCGGGTCCTGCTGATCGACCAGCTTGGCGAGAAGCAGGGGGTCATGCCCACCTCCTCCGCCCTCGAAGCCGCCCAAGAGGCGGGGCTAGACTTGGTGGAGATCGTGCCCAATGCCGATCCGCCCGTCTGCAAGATTCTGGACTTTGGAAAGTTCAAGTTCCAGGAACAGAAGAAAAAGAACGAGGCGCGCAAGCGTCAAAAAGTCGTAGAGATCAAAGAGATCAAGCTTCGACCGAACATCGACATCCACGACTACGAAGTGAAGTCGCGGTCGATGCACCGTTTCTTTGGCGAAGGTGACAAGGTCAAGGTTACCCTCCGTTTCCGAGGTCGTGAACTGGCGCACCCCGAATTGGGCATGAAGCTTCTCCAACAGGTCAAGGCCGACTTCGATCCGGTGGCCAAGGTGGAGTACGAGCCCCGCATGGAGGGCCGCCAGATGATCATGATCCTGGCGCCGAAGTAGGCCCCTCTTCCGGGCGGTGCCGGATTTCGTCGCCGCCCGCCCTTGCCCGGCCGGGCGCGTGGCCCTAACAACCGCGCCATGTCGGAGGCCGCAGACAAGCCGAGATCCACGCCGCCCTTGGCGGCCCTGGCCCTCATCGCGGTCATTTTCATCAACATGCTGGGCTTCGGGATCATCGTCCCGCTGCTGCCCTTCTATGCCAAGTCCTTCAACGCCCCGGCCTGGCAGATCGCCCTGATCTTCTCGGCCTACGCGATCGGCTCGTTCTTCGGCGAGCCCTTTTGGGGCCGGCTGTCCGACCGCTACGGGCGCAAGCCGATCCTGATCTCGACCATCACGGGCAACTGCCTGTGCTATTTGGCCCTGGCCTTTGCCCCGAACATCCTGGCCGCCTTCCTGATCCGGCTGGTCGGCGGCCTCGCCGCCGGGAATGGCGCAGTGATTCAGGGCTACCTGTCCGACGTCACCCCGCCGGAGCAGCGAACACGGCAGATGGCCTACCAGGGGGCCGCCTGGAACGTGGGCATGATCGTCGGCCCCTCCTTGGGCGGGCTCCTGGCCCACCCCGACGCCGGGCCAGCCGGGTTCCGAATCCCGCTCTTCGTAGCCTCGGGGTTGGCGGCCCTCTGCGTGCTGGGCATCCTGGTCTTCATCCGCGAGAGCAACCACCGCCGGGAGGGTGCCGCCCACCGGGTCAACCGCTGGTCGGCCATCGACGATGTCGTGCGGAGCCCGGTGCTGGGTCGCCTGATGCTTCTGACCTTCCTGGTGGGTTTTGCCTTCACGGGCATCGAATCCACCTTCGGGCTCTGGGCTAACGCGCGGTTCGGCTGGACGCCCCGGGACATCGGGGTCTGTTTCGCCTTCGTGGGAATCTCCGCGGCGATCTCGCAGATGTTCCTCACCGGCCCCCTCTCTGAGAAGTACGGGGAGGTTCGAATGCTGGCGATCGGCATGGCGATGACCGTGGTCGGGGCGGGCCTGCAGGTCCTCTCGTCCGGGACGACGGCGACCATCGCCCTGATGTGCGTCACCGCCATCGGCCAGTCCGTGGCCTTTCCGAACGTTGGCTCCCTGATCACGCGGACCGCCGACCCCCACCGGCAGGGACAGATCCTGGGCCTGAACAACGCCTGCGGCGCCCTGGCCCGGGTGGTGGGGCCCTTCTGCGCCGGCCTGATCTTCCCGATCAATATCAACGGGCCCTTCCTGATGGGCGCCCTGATGGTGATCCCGGCCATCTTCCTGGCCATCTCCGCAAGCCGCAGGGCAACGAAGCTGCTGGCCTGAGGCCCGCTCTCTTCAGATGGACCGTCTGAAAGGGGGACAATGCCCTAATTTCAATATTTTAGATCATGTTTCGATCCGACAACCGGTTCCCACTTATCGGAATATGATCTAAGGGCGGCGCCGAAAGCTCAGAGGGCGGCCACGGGCGGCGATCACAAAGCAGAAGACCACACTGAGGCTCTCGCCGGACGTGCTGGAACAGTTCCG
>NZ_JBAXIM010000122.1:0-7604 GCF_037138395.1 Phenylobacterium sp. | reverse complement strand
GAAGGCGGTATCCAGCTCAACGACATTCTGGTGGATGCTGGCGGATTGCGCGCCGGAGGTCAGGCGGCGCTGGTCGCCGGCGGGGCCTCGGCGGCGGACCTGACGATCGAACTCACGCCCGGTGCCTTTCTTGCAGAGGGACTTGTCACGGGAAAGGTGCGGCTGGAGGATCGAGGGGCTTCAGGGCCATGGGTCGACGCGGATCTTGTCGCTCGTAACGCCCTTCTTCCCGGCGAAGGGATTTCCATCGTCGCCGGACGTCTGTCCGCCCAGGGCCCCCTGTCACGCCTGCCCTTCGAACTGACCGCCCGCGGTCAGACGAACTCAGGGGACTGGGCGCTTGAGGGCCGGGGCTTTGCCGCCCAGCAGGGTGAGCGGTTCCGGATCGACTTCGATGGGGCCGGCGAGGCCGGGGGCCGCCGTGTGCGCACCACTGAGACGGCGGTGCTTGAACTCGCCGGGGCCGAGCGACGCGCCCGGCTGCGCTTCGGGATCGACAAGGCGGGATCTGTGGCCGTCGATCTGACCTCGGGTCCCGGGATGGCCCTGGTCACCGGAAGCCTCGATGACATGCCGGCCAGCCTCTTCAACCCGGATCTTGCAGGTCGCATGGATGCCAACTTCAGGGTCGAGGGCAAGGGCTCCCACCTTGTGGGGCAGGCGAATGGGAGTCTTGCGGATGTCCGTGCCAGGGATAGTGAGGTCTCCTTTGGCCTAAACGGGCATTTCCGAGCGGACCTGGCGAACGAGCAATTGGCCCTGCAGGCCGACGTTTCCAACGCCCGGGGCATGAAGGCCGACGGGCAAGTCGATGTCCCCGTCCGCACCCGCCTCGCGTCGCTTCTGATCCAGCCAGACAGGGAGCGTCCGTTGCGGGGGCGCGTTCAGGCCAATGGCGAGATTCGGCCCCTCTGGGACCTGTTCGTCGGCGGCGATCAGACCCTCAGCGGCCTCGTTGCGCTTCGGGGCGAGTTGTCCGGGACTCTTGCCGCGCCGCGGGCGGCCGGGCACGCAGAGATCGAGAACGGCGCCTTCACGGACGCAGCCACTGGCCTCGTCTTGAAGTCTGTCACCGTGCGGTCCCGCCTGTCAGAGACTGCAATCCAGATCGACCAGGCAACGGGGGCGGACGGGCAGGGCGGCACACTTTCAGGTTCCGGCCTGATCTCCCTGCAAGGGGGGGCGCCGAGTTCCTTCCGGCTCGACCTCGTCAACTTCCGGGTCATAGACAATGAACTGGCGACGGCGACCGCGTCGGGGCAAGCCTCGGTAACCCGGGCAGGTGACGGTCGGGTCACTCTCCAGGGTGGACTGACCATCAACCGGGCTGACGTCAGGGCAGCCGCTCCGACCCCAACCGGTGTCACCCCGCTCGCCGTCACCGAGATCAACCAGCCCGTACTGGTGGGCGGCAAGGCGGAGGGCCGGGGCGCAGGGCCCGCCGTCGCCATGGACGTGACGCTGAAGGCGCCTCAAGGCGTTTTCATCCGCGGTCAGGGCCTGGACCTTGAGATGTCGGTGGACGCCCGGGTCACCGGCACCACTGCGCGCCCGCGCCTTACGGGCCTCGCGCGGATCTTGCAGGGATCCTACGCCTTTGCCGACAAACGCTTCGAGATCGATCCCTCGGGGGTGGTCTACCTTTCCGAGGACCCCTCCCGAATCCGGCTGGACTTGGCGGCCGTGCGGGCGGATCCGGCTTTAACGGCGATCGTGCGTATCCGTGGCACGGCGGCCAAGCCGGAGATTACCCTAACCTCAACACCGCCCCTGCCGACGGACGAGATCTTCTCACAGGTCCTGTTCGGTCGGTCGGCATCCCAATTGTCGCCCCTGGAGACCGCCCAGTTGGCCTCCGCCGTGGCGTCTATGGCGGGGGGTGGCGGGCTGGACGTTATCGGCAACCTGAGGGGCCTCGCGGGTCTCGATCGGCTGAGTTTTGCCGGTGGAGGCAACGGCGACGGCGTTGAAGTGTCTGGCGGTAAGTACCTAACTAAGAACGTACTTCTGATCGTTACAGGCGGAGGCCGCGAGGGCGGATCTGCGCAGGTCGAATGGAATGTTAGCCGTTCGCTGCGGCTGATTTCCAAGCTTTCCGGAGAGGGGGAAAACACCCTCTCCGTGCGCTGGCGTCGGGACTATTGACGCGACAGGTCAGTTGCTGACCCGGGGCCTCAGCTTGTAGCGGCCGGGTTCAAAGGCCTCGAAGATCTCGGGCGCCTGGGGATGACCAACGGGTTCACCGGTCTCATCCACCAACAGGTTCTGCTCCGAGACATAGGCGACATAGGCGCTCTCATCATTCTCGGCGAGCAGATGGTAGAAGGGCTGGTCCTTCCGCGGGCGGACATGCTCGGGAATGGACAGCCACCATTCTTCGGTATTGTTGAACGTGGGATCGACGTCGAAGATCACGCCTCTGAAGGGAAACACGCGGTGACGCACCACGTCTCCGATCGCGAACTTGGCTTCGCGGATGATTGGGGCCGACTGCCGACCCGCTCCGCTCGCGTCTCTCTGAACATTCATGACAAATCTCTCCGGCCCCCAGGAGCCAAGGCCTATACCTAATTCAATCCGGGTGCGCTGCAAGACGCCTTCCGGGAAGGTCAGCGCTCGGGTAGGTTGGACGAGAAATGGCGCGGCGACCTGTCGCGCCCAAATAGGACCAGTGTCCATGGCACAGGCTTCGCGCGCGCCGGGCGTTGCGCAACATGGCCGTGATCGGGGCGAGGGCGACGGAAGCAAGGTGCTGTACGGGGCCCTCGATCTCGGCACCAACAACTGCCGCCTGCTGATCGCGACTCCAAACGGACGGGGATTCCGGGTGGTTGACGCCTATTCGCGCATCGTTCGGCTCGGGGAGGGGCTCTCCCTGACCGGCCGCCTTTCAGAGGCGGCCATGCAGCGGGCCCTGGCCGCGCTCAAGGTGAGCGCCGAAAAGGTGCGGCGACGCGGTGTTTCGCGTTTCAAGGCCATCGCCACCCAGGCCTGCCGCTCCGCCCAGAATGGATCGGAATTCATTGAGCGCGTCGCCACCGAGACCGGACTGAGGCTCGAGGTGATTTCCCCAGAGGAAGAGGCGCGGCTTTCCGTCGCCGGGTGCCTGAACCTCCTGGACCGGACCGACGCCGCCGCCTTGGTGGTGGATGTCGGTGGCGGCTCCACGGAGCTATCCTGGGTGGACCTGGCCGGGCGGGGTCCGGACGGCGGGGACGGGCGGCTCTCACCTGACCGGCCTCCGATCCGGGCCTGGCGGTCCATCCCCCTGGGCGTTGTGACCCTGGCTGAGCAATTCCCCGAGGGTGGGCAGCCTTCGCAGGACTGGTTCCGGAGCATGGTCGACTGCTTCCGGTCCCGGCTCGAGGACTTCCCGGGGGCTGAGGTCCTCAGGCCGGCCTTCGCAGCTGGACGGGCGCACATCGTCGGCACCTCTGGTGCCATCACCAGCCTCGCCGGAGTGCATCTGGATCTTCCGCGATATGATCGGAGCCAGGTGGACGGCATCTGGATGACCCGGGCGGACTGCGAGGCCGCCTCCAACCGACTGATCGCGATGAGCCTGGCCGAACGCGGTGCCCAGCCCTGCATAGGTCCGGAACGGGCCGACCTGGTGCTGGCGGGTGCCGCCATCCTTCAGGCGGTCCAGGAACTCTGGCCCTGCGAACGTGTCCGCGTCGCCGACCGTGGCCTGCGCGAAGGCATACTGCTGTCCCTGATGTCCGGTCAGTCGCGTCGCAGGCCCGGCCCGCGGCCCCGCGCTCGGGAGGCCACCCAATGACCCTTCCGCCCCGGCGAAAGATGGTCCGGCCGCCGACCGGGGGCTCAGAAGAGGGGCGGGGCAAGCCGGCGCGCCTGAAGACCGCGAAGATGCGCACGCCATCGTCCCAGGCCTGGCTGTCCCGACAGATCAACGACCCCTGGGCGGCCAAGGCCCGCGCCCACGGCTACCGGAGCCGGGCCGCCTACAAGCTGACGGACATCGCCGATCGCTTTGGCCTTCTCCTGCCCGGTCAGAGGGTTATCGACCTGGGCGCGGCTCCAGGCGGCTGGACCCAGGTGGCCCTGGAGCGGGGGATCCGCCGGATCGTTGGCGTTGACCTCCTGCCCGTGGAGCCCCTTCCGCCCGCCGAGATCCTGGAGATGGACTTCACGGACCCGGCCTGCGGCGACCTCCTGGTGGAGCGGCTCGGGGGGCCCCCGGACCTTGTGATCTCCGACATGGCGCCGAACACGGTCGGGCATCGGCGCACCGATCACCTGCGGATCGTGGGTCTGATCGACGCCGCTGTCGAATTCGCCGAGTCGGTGCTGGCCCCGGGTGGTGCCTTCGTCGCCAAGGCCTTCCAGGGCGGGGAGATCAGCGAGGTCCTGACCCGGCTAAAGCGTAGCTTCGCCCAGGTCCGCAACGTCAAGCCACCGGCCAGCCGCCCGGATTCCTCGGAAACCTACATCGTAGCGACAGGATTCCGCGGCCGACCCTAAGCCGCCCTTGCCTCGTATGGCACCTTGGCCTTATACGCGGCTCGCAAAATGGAGAGTCTCATGGAGATTCGCGAAGGCCTTACCTTCGACGACGTTTTGCTCGAACCCGGCGCTTCTGAAGTGTTGCCCGGGCAGGCGGACACCACGACTCGGTTCACCCGCGAGATACAACTGAACATCCCGATCGTCTCCTCGGCCATGGATACCGTGACCGAGAGCCGGCTGGCGATCGCCATGGCCCAGGCTGGTGGCATGGGTATCCTTCACCGCAACCTGACGGTAGAGGAACAGGCCGATCAGGTCCGTGAAGTGAAACGCTACGAAAGCGGGATGGTCATCAATCCCATGACCATCCACCCGGATACGCCCCTGCGGGAGATCCGCGAGATCAAGGCGCGGCGGCGGATTTCCGGTTTCCCGGTGGTGGAGCCTGGCACGGGCCGGCTGGTGGGCATGCTCACCAACCGCGACATGCGGTTCGAGAATGGCGACGACGTTCTGGCCCGCGCCCTGATGACCTCCGAGAATTTGATCACCGTGCGCGAGGGCTGCACCCAGGAAGAGGCCCGCGATCTCCTCCGGCGGCACAAGATCGAGCGGCTGATCGTCGTCGACGACGCCTACCGGGCCGTGGGCCTGATTACGGTCAAGGACATGGAGAAGGCCCAGGCCCATCCCTTCGCTGCCAAGGACGCCCAGGGCCGGCTGCTGGTCGGCGCGGCCTCCACGGTGGGCGACGGCGGGTTCGAGCGCTCCATGGCCCTGATCGATGCGGGTGTCGACGTGGTGGTGATCGACACCGCGCATGGTCACAATGCCGATGTCCTGAAGGCGGTCGCCCGGCTGCGCCGCGAGGCCAACCGGGTGCAGATCGTCGCCGGTAACGTGGCGACCTACGACGGGACCCGGGCCCTGATCGATGCCGGTGCGGACGCCGTGAAGGTGGGCATCGGCCCCGGTTCCATCTGCACCACGCGGATCGTCGCCGGCGTGGGGGTCCCGCAGTTGACGGCCATTGCCGACGCCGCAAGGGCGGCCCGCGACACCGGCGTACCCGTGATCGCCGATGGTGGCATCAAGTACTCAGGCGATTTCGCCAAGGCCCTGGCCATGGGTGCCCACACGGCCATGATGGGCTCTGCCTTCGCCGGAACGGACGAGGCACCCGGCGACGTGTTCCTCTACCAGGGCCGCTCCTATAAGGCCTATCGCGGCATGGGCTCCCTGGGCGCCATGGCCAACGGTTCCGCCGACCGGTACTTCCAGAAGGAGGTCTCGGCCCTGAAGCTGGTGCCTGAGGGCATCGAGGGCCAGGTCGCCCACAAGGGCCCGATCGGCGCCGTGCTTCACCAGATGGTGGGTGGCCTGCGGGCAGCCATGGGCTATGTCGGCGCGGGAGACATCCCCGCCTTCCAGGCCAAGGCCCGGTTCGTGCGCATTACCGGCGCGGGCCTGCGCGAGAGCCATGTCCACGACGTCATGATGACCCGCGAGGCTCCCAACTATACGAGCCCGGTCTGACATGGGCGCTGAACCTGAACTCCTCCTCCTGGGCGCCGCCATCGCCATCGGCCTCGTCCAGCTGATGTGGTCTGCCGCCGCCGCGCGGGGGCAACAGGACCTGAAATGGGCCGCTGGCGCGCGCGACGAGGCCATGCCCATCACCGGCGTTGCGGCCAGGCTTGACAGGGCCTTCCGCAACTTCATGGAGACCTTCCCGCTCTTTGCGGCGGCCGTCCTGGCAGTTGTGATCGCCGGCAAGACCGGACCCCTGAGCCTCTGGGGCGCAGGCCTCTACGTCCTCTGCCGCGCGCTCTACGCCCCCATTTACGCCGCTGGCACCTACATGGTCCGAAGCCTGGTCTGGACCCTCGCCCTCGTCGGCCTCGGCATGGTGGTGGCGGCGCTCTTCCTTGCGTGACGGGGGACGCATCGAGGCGGCGATCGGGGTCCTGGAGCAGGTCGAGACGGCGCGCAGGCCTGCGCGCCTGGCGCTCAAGGCCTGGAGCGATACGGCCCGATATGCGGGTTCGGGGGATCGCGCCTTTGTCGCCGGCCTTGTCCTGGACGCCCTGCGCCGCCGCCGGTCTGCCGCCTGGCGGATGGAGCTGGACAGTCCCAGGGGCGCCGTCCTGGGCGTGCTGGCCCTGCACTGGAACTGGCCGGAAGACCGGATCGCGGCCGCCTTCGCCGAGGCGCCACATGGGCCGGGCGCGCTGAGTGCGGCGGAAGCTGCCCGCATCCCCGAACCTCGCGACCTTGCCGAAGCTCCCGATGCGGTGGCTGCCGACCTGCCGGATTGGCTCGCCCCGTCCTTTGCACGGGTCTTCGGCGACCGTGTCCGGACTGAGGCGGAGGCCCTGTCCCGCCGGGCCCCCGTCGATCTGCGGGTCAACACCCTGAAGAGCGATCCGGCCCGGGCGCTGCGGGCGGCGGAGGCCCTGGGCGCCCATCCCGTCCCCGGCCTGCCCCTGGCCCTCCGGATCGATCCGCCCGCCGCCGCCGAGCGCACGCCGTCGGTCGAGAGCCTGCCGGAGTTCGTCAAGGGCTGGATGGAGGTCCAGGACGCCGGCTCCCAGATCGCCGCGGCCTGCGCAGGCGATATCACCGGCGCCCAGGTCCTGGACTTCTGCGCTGGGGGCGGGGGAAAGACCCTGGCCCTGGCCGCCGCCATGGGCTCCACCGGCCAGATCTACGCCTACGATTCCGACGCCCGGCGACTGGCGGACACCGTCCGGCGGGGGGAGAGGGCGGGGATCCGCAACCTCCAGGTCCGCACCCCCCTTCGCCCAGATCCCGTGAAGGACCTCGAGGGGCGGATGGATCTCGTCTTCATCGACGCCCCTTGCTCTGGGTCAGGTGCCTGGCGCCGGCATCCCGACACCAAGTGGCGGCTGACCCCAGAGGCCCTGGTCCGCCGGCAGGCCGACCAGGACGCCGTCCTCGACGCCGGGGTGCTCTATGTCCGGCCCGGGGGGCGGCTGATCTACGTGACCTGCTCGGTCCTGGCCGAGGAGAACGAGGACCGGGTCTCCGCCTTCCTGGCCCGGCATCCCGAATTCAGCGTCCGGCCTGCGACGGATGACCCCGAACGGCTTTCCCGCCTGACCCCAGAAGGC
>NZ_JBAXIM010000121.1:0-7666 GCF_037138395.1 Phenylobacterium sp. | reverse complement strand
GAGGGGCGGCCCGCCCTGGCGGGGCTGGAACTCCGGCGGCATGGGGGGCGGCTTGCGCGGACCCCGAGGCGTGCTGGGAGTCCGGGGTGTGCCGGGAGGACGGGGCGTGCGGGCGGTCATGTCGGTCTCCGGTGGGGAGTGCCCATCAGTAGGCCAGCCTCAGGGTCAGGCCCGCAAGGCGCGGATCGCCCGGCGCGCCCAGCACCAGGCCTGAGTTTCCCGCCTGGACGGTCACCGCCGTCAGCCAGGCAGCATCGAAGGCGTTGCGCACCCAGGCCGTGACCTCCCAGGCTCCCGGGCGGCGGATCCCTGCCGACAGGTTCACCAGGGCGTAGCCGTCAATGACTGTATAGGCAGAGCCCGTCGCCTCGCCGGCGCTGTCGCTGCGGCCGCTGACGTCGGCGCGGGCGAAGGCCTCCAGGCCCGCTCCCGCCAGGGGACGGGCATAGTCCACCGTCGCGCTCCAGGCCCATTTCGGAACCCCCGGCAGGCGCCGGCCCGACAGGTCGCAGGCGGCCGTCCCGGAGCCGATGCGCTCCAGGGGGCAGGGACCGTTGGCATAGGACCGGTAGCGGGCGTCGGTCAGGGCGGCCTGGCCGGTCAGGACCAGCCCCTCGGCGGGTCGGACCTCGGCCTCCACCTCCACGCCGCGGGAGCGGACGGCCTCGATGTTGGCCAGGTAGCCGCGAAGGGCGCCGGGGCCAGCGTCGACCACATTGGCCTGGTAGTCGCGGACCCGGGTCTCGAAGACGTCCAGGCTGACGGCGACGCGGCCGCCCTCAGGGCGCAGCTTGAGCCCCGCCTCCCAGGCGGTGACCCGCTCGGGCCGGATGACGGCCGTGGTCAGGGCCGGCTGGCCCTGGGTGTCGGTGGGCAGGCCCGACATGTTGATCCCGCCGGACTTTTCCGCCCGCGCCAGGCTGGCATAGGCCGACAGGCCGGGCGTCAGGCGATAGACGCCAGCGAGGCGTCCGGAAACGGCGCCGTCGCCGACCTTGGCCGAATAGGACTGGGGCCGCAGGATGGACAGCTTGGCCGACTGCAGGAAGGCGGTGGGTGCCGGGCCGCCGCCAGAGACGGTGGAGTCGAACCGGCCGGTCTTGTCCTCACGGGTGAACCGCAGACCAGCGGTCAGGCTGAGGCGGTCGCTGGCCGCCCAGTTGGCCTCGCCGAACACCGCCGCGCTGGTCGATCGGAACCGGGTCCGCCCGTCCGTGCCGTAGCCGTCCAGCAGGTCCGTCGGGTAGGTCGGGGCCGGCCCGAGCAGCCAGGCCGTGGCTACTGATCCGTATACGGACTTCGGTTGGCCGATGATCACCTGGGTGAAGACGAAAACCCCCGCCACGGCCTGCAGCGGCCCCTCGCCCCGGGTCGCCAGCCGGACTTCCTGGCTGGCCTGGGTCTGCCGTGAAGGGATGTGCTGGACCGTCTGGATCGACAGTCCCGTATAGTCCCGGTCGTTGGCTGCGTCCCAGTCCCACCTCCGCCAGGCGGTCAGGCTGGTCAGGTCGAAGGCACCGGCCCGGGCTTCGATCCGCGCCAGGACCCCGCCCTCCGTCGTGTCGCTGGCCAGGGGGGCGTCGATGTCCGTGGTCCGCGCCTTCGGGTCCAGCGGAAGCGGGACATAGCCCGCCGCCGCCGCGAGGGCCGGGAACTGGCGGTCGGCGGGCTTCAGGGTTGGTCCAACCCGCACCGGGACCTGGGTGCAGCATTCGGACTTCAGGCTTGCAGCATCTGCTGATAAATCAATGACTAGGGTATCTGAGGGGGCGATCCTCAGGCGCGCCAGGACGTTGAAGGCACCGAGGGAATTGCTGCGCCCTCCGGATTTTATGCTGCGCAGCATTCCGTCTCGGTCGGCGCCGCCCAGGCTGAGCCGGGCGGTGATCCGCTCGTCACCGAGGGGGCCGGAGAGGCTGGCCCGGGCGCGGCGATACCCGAACCCGCCCAGGGTCAGCTCGGCGTCGGCCCCAAGGACGCCGGACGGGGCGCGGGTTGTCAGGCTGACCACCCCCGCCGTGGTGTTCTTGCCGAACAGGGTCCCCTGGGGCCCGCGCAGGACCTCAATCCGCTCCAGGTCCGACAGGTCGAAGGCCGCCGCCGCCGGCCGGGCGCGGTAGACGCCGTCGACATAGAACCCCACCCCCAGCTCCAAACCGTCATTGGCCTGGGACACCGCCGCCACGCTGCTGCCCAGGCCGCGGATCGTCAGGGCGGTGTTGCGCGGGTTGGGCGAGCTGTAGCCCAGGGCCGGGATGCGCACCGCCAGGCCGGCGACGCCGTCGGTCCCGGAGGCGCGCAGGGTCTCCCGGGTCACCACCGTCAGGGAGACGGGGGCGGCGAGGTCGTTCTCGGCGCGCAGCCGGGCGGTGACGATCAGGGGCTCGACGGAAGGCTCGGGGGCCGCATCGGCGACGGCGGTTCCCGCCAGAATCAGGGCGAAGGCCAATCCGCCCACAGGACCCCGCTCCCACATGCCGGCACCCCCTGACCCGAGACGACCGTTATGCAATGAACCTGCATAACGCTCAAGTCTCAGCCGGCCTCCCGGTCAGGCCCGGCGCCGGGGACGGGGAAAAGGCCGGCGCCGTCCGGGGTCACGCTCCGGAAGAAGCAGGTGCGCGCGCCCACGTGGCAGGCGCCGCCGTCGCCCTGCGGCCGGACCCTCAGGAGGACGGCGTCCTGGTCGCAGTCGATCCTCACCTCGGCCACCACCTGGACCTGGCCGGAGGTCTCGCCCTTCTTCCAGAGGGCCTGGCGGGCGCGGCTGAAATAGACGGCCTCGCCCGAGGCCAGGGTGGCGCGCAGGGCCTCGGCGTTCATCCAGGCCAGCATCAGCACCTCGCCAGTATCGGCGTGCTGGGCGATGGCGGCGATCAGGCCGTCGGGACCGAAGCGGGGGGCCAGGACGTCGCCAGTCTCCAGCGCCTCCACCGACGGGGCCGCCGGGAAATCGACGGTCATGGCGGCTCCTATTGACGGTTAACGAAGTCCAGGAAGCGCTGGCGGAGGGAATCGTCGGTCTTGAACACCCCGGTGAACTGGGTGGTGAGGGTCGTGACGTGCCGGTGGTGCAGGCCACGGGTGGTCATGCACTGGTGGGCGGCGTCGATGAGCACGGCCACGCCGGCCGGGCGCAGGCTGTCGTGGATGGCGTTGGCGATCTGCTGGGTCAGAGTCTCCTGGTTCTGGAGACGACGGGCGAAGATGGTCACCACCTTGGCCAGCTTGGAGATACCCACGACCCGGTTGGTCGGCATGTAGGCCACATAGGCCTTGCCCAGGAACGGGGCCATGTGGTGCTCGCAGTGGCTCTCCACCTCGATGCCCCGCAGCATGACGATATCGTCATAGCCCTGGACGTCCTCGAAGGTCTTGGACAGTTCTTTGGCGGGGTCCTGGAGGTAGCCCTCGAACCAGTCCTGGTAGGCGTCGATGACCCGCTTGGGGGTGTCGAGTACGCCCTCCCGGCGGGGGTCGTCGCCGGCCCAGGCGATGAGGGTGCGAACGGCCTCCATGGCCTCCTCGCGGGTTGGACGACGCAGGGGCTCCAGCCCGACGGGCACGGCGGCGGCATTCGTGTCGGCGGGAGCGGCCATGGCGTCCTTCCTCTGGTCCCGGCGCGGCGACGTCGGGGAGGTTCCCAAAGTCCTTGGCCCGCCGGAGGGCCAGACTGTATACGGGAGCCGCCCCGCCGGGGGCAACCTTGCGCCGCAATCCACCAGGTCCTACCCGTCCCATGCCCCTCTCGCTCTACGACACCCAGGCCCGCGCCAAGCGGCCCTTCGTCCCCGCCGATCCGGACCGGGTGACGATGTATGTCTGCGGGCCGACGGTCTACAACTTCGCCCACATCGGTAATGCCCGGCCGGTGGTGGTGTTTGACGTCCTGTTCCGCCTTCTGCGTCGGATCTACGGCGAGGCCGCCGTGCTCTACGCCGCCAACGTCACGGACGTGGACGACAAGATCAACCGCAAGGCCGCCGAAGAAGGCGTGTCCATCGACGTCATCACCGACCGCTACCTGGCCGCCTACAACGCCGACATGGCCGAGCTTGGCGCCCTGCGGCCCACCTTCCAGCCCCGGGCGACACGGACCATGGACGCCATCATCGCCCTGATCGGCCGGCTGGTGGACAATGGCTCGGCCTATGGCGCCGAGGGCCATGTCCTGTTCGACACCCAGGCCTGCGCGGACTACGGGGCCCTGTCTGGCCATCCGATGGACGAGATGATCGCCGGCGCCCGGGTCGAGGTCGCCCCCTACAAGCGCCATCCGGCGGACTTTGTCCTGTGGAAGCCCTCCAAGCCCGGCGAGCCGGTGTGGGACAGCCCCTTCGGCCCGGGCCGGCCGGGCTGGCATATCGAGTGCACGGCCATGATCGAGCAGTCCCTGGGCCTGCCCATCGACATCCACGGCGGCGGCATCGACCTTTTATTCCCGCACCACGAGAACGAGCGGGCGCAGGGGCTCTGTGCCCATGGCGCCGGACCAGACGGCGAGCGCACCTACGCCCGCTATTGGATGCACAACGGCTTCCTCAACTTCGGCGAGGAGAAGATGTCGAAGAGCCTGGGCAATGTCGCCCTGGTGAACGACCTGGTGACGTCCGCCCCCGGCGAGGCCCTGCGCTGGGCCCTGCTGGTCGGCCATTACCGGGCACCGCTGGAGTGGACCGGAGAGCTGATCGCCCAGTCGGTCAAGGCCCTGGACCGTCTCTACGGCGCCCTGCGGCGGTCGGCGGGGGTGGAGGCGACCGACACCGGCCCGGACCCGGCCTTCCTGGCCGCCCTCGAGGACGACCTGAACACCCCTGAAGCCATGGCCGAGTTGTTTGGACTGGCGACAGCCCTGGAGACAGCGACCGGACCCGGGCGGCCTGGGGCCAAGGGGCGCCTGCTGGCCTCGGCCCGGCTGATGGGCTTCCTCTTCGGAGATCCCGAAGACTGGTTCCAGGGCGGCGCAGATGACGCCTTCAGGTCCCAGATCGACGACCTTATCGCCAGCCGCACCGAAGCCCGCGCCAACCGGGACTGGCCCGCCGCCGACCGTATCCGCGACGAACTGGCCGCCCTGAACGTCGAGGTCATGGACAGCGCGTCCGGCGCGACCTGGAGACTGAAGGAGAGGACCTGATGGCGATCCGCCCGCCACCCATGTTCGGGATGAAATCCCGCGGCCCAAGGCCGTCGGCCGGCGGCGCCGCGCCCCTGAAGGTTGAGCACCGGATCGGCGTTCAGGTCCCCCCGGAAATCCTCTGGGAACTGCTGAGCGACGTCGACGGCTGGAGCGCCTGGAACCCTCTCTATCCGAAGTCCCGGGGAGAGATCCGGATCGGCGCCCCGCTTGAGCTGACCGAGGCCCTGCCGGGCCGCACGACCCGGGAGGCCAGGCCTGTGATGCTGGACTGGGTGCCCCTCGAACAGATCCACTGGCGGGACAGCCGGTCGGATGGCTGGGTCAAGAGCGTCCGATTCATCGAGGTCGATATCGTCAGCGCCACCGGCTGCATCGTCTCGAACGGTGAGGTCTTCACCGGACTGCTGGCCAAGCGGCATCTCAAGGCCAACCGGACGGCCCACCTGGACGGATTCCGGGCCATGAACGAAGCCCTGATCGACCGTGCGGGCCAGCTTTGGGCGGAACGGGGCGGGGCCCCGCCAGAAGCGCCATGATTGGCGCGCCATGATCGACGATATCTATTCTGCGAAGGTGCTGGCCCTGGCCGCCAACCTTCCACACCTGGGTCGGCTCGAGGCGCCCGATGGCTCGGCGGAGAAGAGCTCGCGGCTCTGTGGAAGCCGGGTGACGGTGGACGTCGGACTGGATGCCTCGGGCCGGATCGACCGTTTCGCCCAGGAGGTGAAGGCCTGTGCCCTGGGACAGGCCTCAGCCGCCATCCTCGGCGCCGGGGCGATCGGCGCCAGCCAGGAAGACCTTGAGTTGGCGACCGGCGCCTTCCGCTCTATGCTAAAGGCAGGCGGTCCTGCGCCCACAGGACGCTTTTCGGATCTCGCCATGCTCGCCCCGGTCAAGGACTACCCCGCCCGGCACGCCTCGACCCTGCTGGCCTTCGAGGCCGCGCTCGAGGCCGTCCGCAGGGGCCAGGCCCGAACTAGCCCCGCCGGCGCGGCTTGATCCCGCAGACTCCGCGGGATAAGCGCAAGCGAAATTCGCAAACCTGCGAGCCGGCATGACCTTCTACGAACACTGCGTCAGGGGCGCCCACCGCGCCTACAAACTGACGCTCTCGCCCGTGATCGGGCGCCAATGCCGGTTTCTTCCGACCTGTTCGGACTACGCCGCAGACGCCCTGATCACGCATGGTCCCTGGAAAGGCGCCGGACTGGCCGCCAGCCGACTGTGTCGATGTAATCCTTGGGGTGGAACGGGCTACGACCCCGTTCCACCCCGGATCCCCGCGCCGATCGCTGCTGGCGACGCCGGGGGGCTCCGAAACGGACAGACCAAGCCATGATCGAACTCATCTTCCCCGACGGCTCCAAGCGGGCCTTCGACGAGGGCGCCAGCGGCCGCGACGTCGCCGCGTCCATCGCCAAGTCGCTGGAAAAGCGCGCCCTGCTGGTGCGCCTGGACGGCCAGCTGCTGGACCTTGACCGCCCCCTGCCCGGCGGCGGGACCTTCGAGATCCTGACGCGTGAGAGCCCCCACGCCCTGGAGGTGATCCGCCACGACGCCAGCCATGTGCTGGCCCAGGCGGTCCAGGAGCTTTTCCCCGGAACCCAGGTGACCATCGGTCCGGCCATCGAGGACGGCTTCTATTACGACTTCGCCCGGGACGAGCCCTTCTCGCTGGATGACCTCAGCACCATCGAGGCGCGGATGGCCGAGATCATTGACCGGGACGAGAAGATCGTCAGGGAGGTCTGGGACCGCAACGAGGCCATCGCCCACTTCAAGGGGATCGGCGAGGCCTACAAGGCCGAGATCATCTCCGACCTGGCTGAGGACGAGGTCATCACCGTCTACCGGCAGGGCAGCTGGAAGGACCTGTGCCTGGGTCCGCACCTGCCCTCGACCCGGCACGTGGGCAAGGCCTTCAAGCTGACCAAGCTGGCGGGCGCCTACTGGCGCGGCGACCACCGCAACGCCCAGCTGCAGCGCATCTACGGCACGGCCTGGGCCAGCGAGGCGGACCTGGCGGCCTACCTGAAGCGTATCGAGGAGGCCGAACGCCGGGACCACCGCCGGATCGGCCGGGCCATGGACCTGTTCCACCTGCAGGAAGAAGCCCGGGGGATGATCTTCTGGCATCCCAAGGGCTGGACCCTTTACCGCACGGTGGAGGCCTACATGCGCCGACGCGTGGAGGTGGACGGCTATGTCGAGGTCAAGGCACCCCAGATCATGGACCGGGGGCTCTGGGAGAAGTCCGGCCACTGGGAGAAGTTCGGCCAGAACATGTTTACCTGCGAGACGACGGAAGGCGAGGAGCTGGCCGTTAAGCCCATGAACTGCCCGGGGCACGTCCAGATCTTCAATTATGGCCAAAAGAGCTATCGCGACCTGCCCCTGCGCATGGCCGAGTTCGGCGCCTGCCACCGGTACGAGCCGTCCGGCGCCCTGCATGGCATCATGCGCCTTCGCGCCTTCACCCAGGACGACGCTCACATCTTCTGCCGCGAGGACCAGATCGAGGCGGAG
>NZ_JBAXIM010000120.1:0-7754 GCF_037138395.1 Phenylobacterium sp. | reverse complement strand
CCCCCGGCAGCCGCATCGCCCTGTCGCCCCTGCTGCCCCTCTATGCGGCAACCTTCCTGTCCTTTGCCGCCAACATGACCGTCAACCTGTTCATCGCTCCGGTGGTGCGGGTCGGGGCCGGGGTGACGGGCGCCGGGGTCGGCCTGTTCCAGATGGTGATCGGCCTGGGCTCGATCGCCGGCCTGTACCTGGGCGGCCGCGCGGGCGACCGGGGGGAGGGCAAGGAATGGCTCATCGTCTGCTTCCTGGGCCAGCTCGTCGCCATGAGCCTGCACCTGGCCGCCACCCACCACCTGACGCCGCCCGGACTTCCCAGCCAGTTGCTGGTGGCCCTCGCCATTCTGACGGCCTCGACCTCGCTCTTCTCGCTGATGCCGGTCCTGTCCTCGCGGATCCTCCAGACCAGCCAGGGCGCACCCCTTGCCATGGCGGTCAACGGATCGGTCAACTCGATGGGCCAGGCCCTGGGATCGGCCGTCGGCGGCTTCGCCCTGGCGAGCCTGGGGGTGCCGGGTATCCCCCTGTCGGCGATCTGTATTTCGGTCACGGGCCTGGCCCTGACCACCCTCCTCATTCCCCGTCGCGCATCGCCAGAGCCCGTCGGGCCGCCTTGAGGAAGACGCTCGGCAGGTCGCCCAGGGCGTCCACCGAAAGCCAGTCCAAATCGCTCGCCAGACCCTCCGCGGCCAGCACCCTCAGCTCCAGGCTGAAGTGGGTGAAGACGTGATCTACCGTGCCGGCCTCCCGCCAGTGGAGCCTTGCGGGCGCCGCCGCTGCGACCGCCGCCGCGTCGGGACCTGACGCCGTCCAGTCCGTGGTCGGAAGGCCCAACATGCCGCCCAGCAGGCCCCGGGGCGGCCGGCGGACCACCGCGACGCCATCGCCGTGCCTCAGCACGAAGACGACGCCGGCCCGCTTGGGTCGCGCGGCGCGGGCGGACTTCCGGGGCCAGGTCTCAGGGGTGCCCGACGCCCGGGCGGCGCAATCCTCCGTCGCTGGACAGAGGTCGCAGCGCGGCGAGCGGGGACGGCAGACCGTGGCGCCAAGGTCCATCAGGGCCTGGGCCCAGTCCCCCGGCGCCCCGGCGTCGACCAGGCCAGCGGCCAGGGTCCGCAATTCCGGGCGAGCTGCAGGCAGGGGAGTATCGACCGCAAAGAGCCGCGACATGACCCGCTCGACATTGCCGTCCACCACATTGGCCGGACGGTCGAAGGCGATGGCGGCCACTGCCGCGGCCGTGTAGGGGCCCACGCCCGGCAGGCTCAGCAGGCCCGCCTCGGTGTCCGGGAAGCGGCCGTCGAAACGGTCACGGACCGCCCGGGCACAGGCCAGGAGATTGCGGGCCCGGGCGTAGTAGCCAAGGCCCGCCCAGGCCGCCATGACCTCTGCGTCTTCGGCATCGGCGAGGTCGCAGACCGTCGGCCAGCGGGAAAGGAAAGCGGCATAGTAGGGGGTCGCGTGCGCCACCGTAGTCTGCTGCAGCATGACCTCGGACAGCCAGACCCGGTAGGGATCCGGTGCCGGCGCGTTTCCCGCCCCCGGACCCGGTCCTGGAGCCCGCCGCCAGGGCAGGTCCCGGGCGGAGGCCCGGTACCAGTCGAGAAGGCGGCTTTGGAAGCGCTTGGAATCCATTGTCCAAGCCTAATGGGTTTCCGGGCGTGCGGAAGGGCGCTGGCGCCGGATCGGGACTCGTATCCAGGGCCGGGGGCGGGCTAGACTGCCTTTCATGCCGAGCCGCAAACTGCCCACTGCCGCCGAGGCCGCCGAGATCCTGACCCGGCGCAGGACGCGTCCGGCCCGGCGTGCGCCCCCGCCGGCTGGCCGCAGCCTTGCGCCCCTGCTCAAGTCGCTGGACGCCCGGTTCGGCCAGGGCCCTGCGGCCCTGCAGGCCCGGTGGGCCGAGATCGTCGGGGCCGACCTGGCCCGCCGGACGGAGCCGGTCCGGGTCTCATCCCCCCGGGGCGGTGCCCAGGGCGTGCTGGAGATCCGCGTCGCCGGGCCGTCCGCGACCCTGATCCAGCACCGCAGCGCAGAGATCCTTGACCGGGTGAACCTGTTCCTCGGCACCGGCGCGGCCGGAAGGCTGCGGGTGGTCCAGGGGCCCCTGCGCGGGACCGGCTCCAGCCCACCTGGACAGGCGCCCTCGCGACGGCGACCGCCGCCCCTCGACGCCGCCGTGGAGGCTGCCCTGGCCGAGGCGGCCGAGCCGGCCCGGAGCGAGCGGCTGAAGCGCGCCCTGGTGTCCCTGGGCCGGTCCGTCCACAGAAACCCGCCCCCCGGGGCCTGATCCCACGGTTCCACGCGGTCCCGGACGCGTAAGAATCGGGGTTTATTTATTGTCCCTGCTATTTTCTGGAGGTCGCATGTCCCGTTTTAGCCCCCTCGCCCTGATCGCCGTCGCCGGCGTCCTCCTCCTGGCGGCCTGCAGCCGCGGGTCGGCAACCTCCACCGACGACATGACGATGGGAGACCCCAAGGCCGCCGTGAAGATGGTTGAGTACGCCTCCGCCAGCTGCAGTCACTGCGCGACCTTCAACAATACGGTCTTGCCGGCCTTCAAGGCCAAGTACATCGACACCGGCAAGGTCCACTACACCCTCAAGGAATTCCTGACCCCGCCCAACGAGCTGGCGGCGGCCGGGTTCCTCACGGCGCGCTGCGCCGGCAAGGATAAGTATTTCAGCGTGCTGGACGCCATCTTCCGCAGCCAGCAGGAGATCTTCCAGACCGGTGACATGCGGGGCGTCCTCCTGCGCGTCGCCCAGTCGGCGGGGCTGACCGAGAGCCAGTTCAACACCTGCATCACCGACGAGACGGCGCTCAAGGCCCTGAACGCCCGGGTCGAACGGGCGATCAAGCAGGACAAGATCACCGGCACCCCCGCCTTCTTCATCAACGGCAAGTCCGTGGGCTCGGGTGAAATCAGCCTGGCGGCACTGGAAAAAGCCGTCGCCGAAGCCTCGAAGTAAGGGAAACCGGTCAGAAAGGTGCAGTTCCAGCGGATCAGGCTCTCTGGCTTCAAGTCCTTTGTCGAAGCGACCGAGCTTCGCATCGAGCCCGGGATCACGGGTGTCGTCGGACCGAACGGCTGCGGAAAGTCTAACCTGCTGGAGGCCCTGCGCTGGGTGATGGGTGCCAATTCCGCCAAGGCCATGCGGGCCGGTGGGATGGATGACGTCATCTTCGCCGGTTCGGGAGGCCGCGCCTCGCGCAATCACGCCGAGGTCGTGCTGACGATCGACAATGCAGAGCGGCGCGCACCCGCCGCCTACAATGACAGCCCCGTGCTGGAAGTGGTCCGCCGGATCGACCGCGGTGAGGGATCGACCTACCGGATCAACGGCCGGGAGGTGCGTGCCCGGGACGTCCAGCTGCTGTTTGCCGACGCCTCGACCGGATCGAATTCCCCGGCCCTGGTGCGCCAGGGTCAGATCTCGGAACTGATTGCCGCCAAGCCCCAGAACCGGCGCATGATCCTCGAGGAGGCGGCCGGGATTTCGGGCCTCCACTCCAGGCGGCATGAAGCCGAGCTGAGGCTCCGGGCGGCCGAGACCAACCTCTCGCGCCTGGACGACATCGCCCGGGAGCTGGAATCGGCCCTGAACCGGCTGAGGCGAGAGGCGCGAAACGCCGAGCGCTACCGCCGCCTGTCCGCCGAAATCCGGACCCTCCAGGGGGCGGTGTTGTATGCCCGGTGGAGCGAGGCTGGCGAGGCTGTCGCCCGGCTCTCCGCCGAGACCCGGGACGCCGTCCAGGGGGTCGAGGACACGGCGCGGGCAGCGGCGGCGGCGAGCGCCCGGTCGGCCCGGGCCGAGGCCGCCATGCCCGCCCTGAGGGATGCCGAGACCCTGGCCACAGCCGTGCTCAACAAGCTGGCCATCGACTGCGACCGCCTGGAACGCGAGGCCGAGGCCCTGGCCGACGAGGTCCGGCGGCTTGAGGCCGACATCGCCCGGATCGACACTGACCGGGCCCGGGAGACCCAGGACTCGGCCGACGCCGCCGAAGCCCTCACCCGCCTTGCGGTGGAAGTGGCCCGGCTGGAAGCGGAAATCGCCGCGGCGCCGTTGCGGGGACCGGAACTCGAGGCCGCCCTGCGGCGCACGGAGGCCGAACGCGACCAGGCCCAGGCCGAGGTCGAGGCGCTGACCGCCCGGGTCGCCGCGGAGTCCGCCGGGCGGCGGGCGGCCGAGGCGCGGGTCGAGGAGGCCCGGGGCCGGGTGGCCCGGACCCGCAGGGCCCTGGAGCAGGCCCAGCGCGAGCGCGAAGCCCTGTCGGGAGACGAGGGCCCAGAGGCCCTTGCCGCGACCCAGGCCCTGGCGGAGGCCGAAGCCCGGCTCGCTGCCGTCCGCGCCGAGCTGGAAGCGGCAGAGACCGTGCGGACTGCCGCCGCCGAATTGGAGTCCCAAGCCCAATCTGCCGTACGCGAAGTGCGGGCCCGGCTCGACGTCGCCGAGGCCGAGGCCCGGGGACTGAGCCGGCTTCTCGAGGATGGCGGATCGGAAGGGTACGCCCCGGCGGTGGATTCCATCCTTCCCGAACGGGGCCTGGAGGCGGCCCTGGCGGCGGCCCTGGGCGATGACCTGGACGCGGCCCTTGATCCCTCAGCACCGGCCTTCTGGGGCGGCGCGGCGAAGCCGGATGTGCAGCTTCCGGAAGGCGCAGAGCCCCTCGCCGCCCGGGTCCGGGCGCCGGGTGCCCTTGAAGCGCGCCTGGCCCTGGTGGGCCTGGTCCGGCGCGAGGATGGCGACCGACTGGCCCGCAGCCTGGCGCCAGGCGTACGCCTGGTCTCCCGCGAGGGCGACCTGTGGCGATGGGACGGCTTCACCGCCCGGGCCGACGCCCCCCGCGCTGCTGCCGTCCGGATGGCCCAGAGGGCCCGGCTCGCGGAGCTGGAGGCCATGCTGGGCGACCTCCGCCCCGAGGCGGAGGCCTCGGCGACGACAACCCGCACGGCGTCTGAACGCCTCGCCACAGCCGAGCAGGCGGTCCGCGAGGCCCGACGCCAGCCGGCGGCGGCCGAGCAGGCCCTCGCCCAGGCCCGGCAGGCCCGGGAACGCCATGACCGGGAGGCCGCGCGCCGGGACGCCCAGCGCCAGTCCCTCGACGAGACCATCCGGCGTTTTGACGCCGAGCGCGTAGAGACCGAGACCGTCCTGGCGACCGCAGAGGCCGAGGCCGCGACCCTGGGCGGCGAGAGCGACGCCGCCGCCCGGCTCGAGGCTGCAAGAGCCCTGACGGCACCGGCTGTCGAGGCCGCCGCCCAGGCCCGGGCCGCCCTCGACACCGAGGTGCGCGAGCGCGAGGGCCGCCAGCGCCAGCTGGACCGGGTCCTGTCTGAACGCCAGGACTGGTCGCGCCGGTCTGCCGCCGCGGAGACCCGCCTGGAACGACTGGTCGCCGAGCGCGCCCGGGCCCTCGATGCCCTGGACGCGGCCCGGGAAAAGCCCTCGACCCACGCCGAGCGCCTCCAGGCCCTGCTTTCCGATCTGGGGCAGGCCGAGGCCCGGCGGGCGGTGGCCGGGGACGCCCTGGCCGCTGCAGAGGCCGAACGCGCCGAGGCCACCCGAGAGTCCCGCGCCTGCGATTCTGCAGCCTCGGAGGTCCGCGAGCGGCGGGCGGGGCTGGACGCCCGGCTGGAGGCCGCCCACGAACGGCTCGCCGAGATTGCCGGCCAGATCCGCGAGACAGCCAAGGTCGAGCCCGAGGCCCTGGCCCGGGCCCTGGCTGATGAGGCCGTGGCCATCCCGTCGGAGGCTGGCGGGATCGAGTCCCACCTCTACGCCCTCGAGCGCCAGCGTGAAGCCCTGGGGGCAGTCAACCTGCGGGCCGAGGAGGAGAGCCGGGAGTACGCCGAGCGTCTCGACACCCTGCGCACCGAACAGGCCGACCTGTCGGGCGCCATCGGCAAGCTGCGCCAGGGCATTGACGAACTCAACGGCGAGGGCCGCGAGCGGCTGTTGGCCGCCTTCGATGTCATCAATGGCCACTTCCAGGCCCTCTTCCAGGCCCTGTTCGAGGGCGGCCAGGCCGAGCTGAGGCTGGTGGAGTCCGAGGATCCGCTCGAGGCGGGGCTCGAGATCTTCGCCTGCCCTCCGGGCAAGCGCATGGCGACCATGAGCCTGATGAGCGGCGGGGAGCAGGCCCTGACCGCCTGCGCCCTGATCTTCGCTGTCTTCCTGGCCAACCCGGCCCCGATCTGCGTCCTGGACGAGGTGGATGCCCCCCTCGACGACGCCAATGTCGACCGGTTCTGCAACATGCTGGACGAGATGCGCCAGCGGACCCGCACCCGCTTCATCGCCATCACCCACAACCCCGTCACCATGGCGCGGATGGACCGGCTGTTCGGGGTCACCATGGCCGAGCGGGGGGTCTCGCAGCTGGTTTCCGTGGACCTGCGGCAGGCCGAGGCCCTGGCGGCGGAGTAGCCCGATCGCGGGAATCCCCGGACGGCGGGAGATGGCCGGGCTCCCGACCCCCTTTAAGGGTCAAATTTCTATTCGATTTCAATGTGTTAAAAGGTACCCACCCAGCCTTGACGCACTGCAACCGCTTCTATAGGTTCCGGCCCGAAATCCAGCCCGGGGTCCTGGCCTCCGCCAGGGGGCCGTCAGACCGTGTGACCCATGCCAGGATCGGATCCATCGAGGGAAGAGGCCATTCGTCGGCTTGACGAGCAGGCCGCGGCCCTCGAAGCGCGCACCACGCGGGAGGTTCCGGACCATGGAGCCCAGGCGACGGGGTATGGATACCGGATCATGGCCCTGCTTCTTGGCGGGGTTTTCGTGGGCCTGGGGTTCGGGGCGGTGGTCGACTTCCTTGTCGACTCGGCACCCTGGGGAATGATCGTCGGGGTCCTGGGGGGCTTCGCCATCTCGATCTGGATGGCCGTTCGGTCGGCCAGGAGTTACAGCGCCGAGGCGGCGCGGGATTGGGGCCCTCCGCGGGACCTGCCCGACGACGCTGAGGACGAGGACGATTGAAGGAGTTCGTGGCGGCATGGCCAGCCCGATGGAACAGTTCGAGATCCACAAGGGTCTTCAGGGGCCCGTGGTGCCTCTTCCCGGCGGCTTGTCACTTGACCTGTCGCTGAGCAACTCGGTCCTGGCGATGATGATCGCCGCGGGCCTGGTCATCGCTTTCTTCACGGTCTCAACAAGCCGCGCCGCCGTGGTGCCTGGCAGAACGCAGCTGATTGCCGAAGGTATCTTCAGCTACATCGATGACATGGCGGCGGGGATCATCGGTCCCGAGTCCCGGAAGTTCTTCCCCTACATCTTCTCACTGTTCCTGTTCATCCTGTCGATGAACATGCTGGGCCTCTTCCTGGCCTTCACGGCCACCTCCCAGCTGGCGGTCACCGCCACCCTGGCGGTAATGACCTTCCTGATCGTGCTCATCGTTGGCTTCGCTCGGAATGGCGCCAACATGTACAAGCTCTTCGTCCCGGCGGGCGTGCCCTGGTATATGCTCCTCCTGGTGGTGCCGATTGAGGTGATTTCCTTCCTCCTCCGCCCGGTGACCCTCGCCCTACGACTGTTCGGCAACATGCTGGGCGGCCACGTAGCCCTGAAGGTCTTCGCCGGTTTCGTCGTTTCGCTCAGTGCCATGGGCGCGGTGGGGATCGTAGGCTCCGTCCTGCCCTTGGTGGGGGTCGTCGCCCTGACCTCGCTGGAATTCCTCGTGGGCTTCCTCCAGGCCTTCGTCTTTGCGGTTCTGACCTGCGTCTACCTGAACGACGTGGTCAACCT
>NZ_JBAXIM010000119.1:0-7863 GCF_037138395.1 Phenylobacterium sp. | reverse complement strand
TGCGCGAGCACTCCCGAGTCTACCTACCGTATCGTCAAATGAAAGATGCGCCATCGGCGCAGCGGGGTTTCTGTTCGCCATCCTGCATACGGCTTGATGAAAATTCTCTCGCCCTGTCATATCGGAACAGGATCTAGCGCCTGATGACGCTGATCTCGTTCAGGCCGAGGCCCATCACCACCAAATATGATCGGCGAACAGGGCCTCGAAATTGCGGTGGTAGAAGTGCTCACGCAGGGGCTCGCCAGTGCCCGCCAGGGTGCGCTCGTAGCGGCCGATGGGATCGTCCGTGCCCTCGTGGTGCGGATAGTCCGAGGCGAACATCAGCATATCCCCTGCGCCACTCGTCAGGAGCCAGCCGATGTCCTCGCCGGCGAAGGGCGTCACCTTGACCTGGCGCTGCATATATTCGGAGGGCAGGAGGGTCAGGTGGCCCAGGTCCTGCAGCCGGCGGAAGGCGCGGAAGGACTGGTCCAGGTGCTTCAGGAAGGACACCACCCAGGAGGCCCCCAGCTCCACCACGGCGATCCGTAGGCGGGGAAAGCGCTCGAGCACGCCATCGAAGATCATGGCCGCCAGGAAGACCTGGGCCTCGAAGGGCATGCCCATGTAGCTGACGGCGTCGGTGGGGGCGTCGCCGGTGCGGTGGATGGGTGTCTCCCGGCCGTTGTTGAACACCGCCTGCGGCACGGGCTCGTAGGGCGCGCCGGTGGCGCCGATGTGCAGGGTAACGGCCAGGCCCAGGTCCTGAATCCGCGCCCAGACCGGGTCGTAGGCCGGATGGGTGAAGCCCATGCCCCCGGGCGGCGGCAGGGTGTCGACCAGCACGGCGGGCAGACCCAGGGCGACAATCTCGCCAAGGGCCGCCAGGGCCGCCTCGGGGCCGTCGGCCAGGCGCAGATAGCCCACCCCGCCCATCCGCCGGTCTGCACCGCAGAAGTCCGCCAGGCCCCGGTTCAGGGCCCGGACGCCGCCGGCCAGCACCTCGGGATCCGTGGCGGCGATCACCTGGTTGAAGGCCTCCGTGGGGAAGACCAGGTAGGCACCAAAGCCCATCAGGTCGTTGGCCCGCTTGCGCTCTGCGCCATCAAAGGCGCCCAGGCCATGCCAGCCCTTGAACTTCATGGACATGAAGTCCGCCTCGGCCTCGGCCCGAAGCCGGGCGTCCGTACTGCGGGCCTGGAACCTGCCGACCGCGTCCGAGACGGCGGACAGGACCCGAGCCTCGCCCTTACCGAAGGGCGCCAGACGCGCCCGGATGTCCGGGTCGGCGAAGGCCGAGACCCAGTCAGACCGTTCCATCATGTGAGTGTCGGCGTCGAGAATGAGCGGCCGGTGGGCGTAGGGCATTTGGCTTCCTCCAGCCTGGCGGTCTTGGGCGGCACCTGGACGGCCAGAGTGTTCCCTTAAAACGCCCGGCTTGAAAAGCCGCAGATCAAGTCTCGCGAACCTTGCCCGCCACCGCCTCGGCGGCCCGGTCGAGCTCCGGGCCGGTGACGGTGGTGAGGTCGATGCGGCCAAGCTCCGGCCGCTCGTGCTGGCGGGAGGAGCGGCGGTAGGCCGGGTCATAGTGGGTCTCGACGAGGTCGAGGGCCACGGGCTCAAGGTCGCCGGCCTCCAGCCGGGCCCGCCATTCGGCCAGGCGCCGGGCGCCGGGCTTGCTCGGCAGGCGGGAGAGGAGGGCCATCAGGGCCTCCACGTCCCCGGCGGTCTCGGCATAGACCCCGGCGAGGTAGGCGGCGCGGGCCTCGGGGGTGGCTTCCAGGCGGATCGAGGGGGCCTGCGACATGGCGGTCCAGACGGCGGGGGGTACCATGCGCTCGCCCACCTTGCTGGACTCCGCCTCGATCACCACGGGCCGGGCGGGATCAAAAGCCTCCAGGGCGCCGAGGAGGCGGCTCTCGAACATCTTCTGGGCCGGCTGGGGACGGCCCGGCAGGGCGCCGAGCAGGGAGCCCCGGTGCTCGGCCAGACCCTCCAGGTCCAGGACCTGGACCCCCAGGCCGGGCAGTCGCCGCAGGACCTCAGTCTTGCCCGATCCCGTCGGTCCGTCGAGCACCACGGCCCGGAAGCCAGGAGGCGAGTCGTAGAGCCGGGTCGTCACCTCCCGGCGATAGGTGCGGTAGCCGCCGGCCAGCACGCCGACCCGCCAGCCTACCTGGGACAGGATGTGGGCCATGGCCCCCGACCGCATGCCACCACGCCAGCAGTAGACGAGGGGCCGAAAGCCGCCGGGCTGGTCGGCCAGGGCGCCCAGGAGATGGCCGCCGATGTTCCGCGCCACATAGGCGCCGCCGACCTTGCGGGCCAGGAAGCGCGACTGCTGGACGTAGAGGGTCCCAACCTCAGCCCGCTCGGCATTGTCGAGGACCGGCAGGTTGACCGCGCCGGGCACGTGGTCCTCGGCAAACTCGCCGGGACTGCGCACGTCGATCACCATGTCGAAGCGCGCCCGGGTGGCGGCGTCGGCGGCGTCGACGGTCTCGGGCCCGCTCATCGGGCGGGCCCCTTCCGGCCGGAGGGGAAATGGCGGTCGCAGGTCATGGGGCGCTGGTATACACCCGCCCCGGGACAGTCTGAACAGGAGGCTCGGGGCATGGCGGAATCCGCGACAGGAACGCAGGGGCCGGTGCGCCTGACCAGCCTGGCCCATGGCGGCGGCTGCGGGTGCAAGATCGCCCCCGGCGTCCTGCAGCAGATCCTGGCCGGTGCCCCCCAGGCCGCGCCCTTTGCCAGCCTGATGGTCGGGACCGAGACCTCGGACGACGCGGCCGTCTGGCGCCTGAACGACACCCAGGCCCTGATCGCCACCACCGACTTCTTCATGCCCATGGTGGACGATCCTCGGGACTTTGGCCGTATCGCCGCCGCCAATGCCCTGTCCGACGTCTACGCCATGGGCGCCAGGCCCATACTGGCCCTGGCGATTGTGGGCATGCCCATCAACGTCCTGCCGGTGGAGACCATCCGCGGCATACTGGCGGGGGGATCAGAGATCTGCGCCGAGGCGGGAATCCCCGTCGCCGGCGGCCACTCCATCGACAGCCTTGAGCCCATCTACGGCCTGGTGGCCCTGGGCCTGGTCCATCCCGACCGGGTCATGACCAACCGCGCCGCCCGGGCGGGGGATGAACTGATCCTCGGCAAGGCCCTGGGTGTGGGCGTGCTGTCCGCCGCCTTCAAGCAGGGCCGGCTGGACGCCGAGGGCTATGCCGCCCTGGTGGGCTCGGCCACCCGGCTCAATACGCCGGGACCGGACCTTGCGGCCCTCGACGGCGTCCATGCCATGACCGACGTCACCGGCTTTGGCCTCCTGGGGCACGGGCTGGAAATGGCCCGGGGGGCGGGCCTGACCCTGGCGATCGACCCCCTGGCGCCCCGGCTCCTGCCCGGGGCGGAGGCCCTGGCCCGGGAGGGCGTGCGTACGGGCGCCAGCGTGCGCAACTGGGAAAGCTACGGCGCCGACGTCCGGGGCGCCGAAGACCTGGACACCTGGCGGCGGGACCTGCTCAGCGATCCCCAGACCAGTGGCGGCCTGCTGGTCGCCGCCGCGCCGGAGGCGGCCGGAGCGGTCCTGGCGCACCTGCGGGCCGCAGGCTTCGACGCCGCCCGGGTGGGCCGCTTTGCCGAGGGGCCGGCGCAGATCCGGCTGGTGCCCGGCGCCTGAGCTCTCAGCCGAGGTCGAGGACTTCGGCCACCTGGGGATCGGCCAGGACCTCCGCCGGCGGACCGCACGCAAGGATGCGCCCGGCCTCCATCACCGCCAGGCAATCAGCAAGGCCGGCGGCCGCCTCCAGGTCGTGAGTGACGAGCAGGATGGGCGGGCCCTTGGCCTGCCGCAGGGTGGACAACTGGTCGCGCACCCTTCGCCGGGAGCGGCGGTCCACCGCCGACAGGGGCTCATCGAGGAGCAGGACCGAGGGCCTGCGCGCCAGGGCCCGGGCCATGGCCACCCTCTGTTGCTGGCCGCCGGAGAGGTTGGCCGGCTTGCGGTCCTCCAGGCCAGCGAGGTCCAGGTCCGCCATCAGGCGGCGGGCGGCCTCCGTCGCCTCGTCCCGGGGCAGGTCGCCCATGGCCATCCGGATGTTCGCCAGGGCCGTCAGGTGCGGCAGCAGGGCGTAGGCCTGGAAGACCAGGCCCGTGCGGCGGCGGAAGGGTGGGACGAAGATCCCGGCTTTCGTATCCAGCCAGACCTCGCCCGCGCAGGTGATGCGCCCTTCGCCCGGACGGACCAGGCCGGCGACGATCCGCAGGAGGGTGGTCTTGCCCGCGCCGGAGGGGCCGGTCAGGGCCAGGATCTCGCCGGGCATAAGCTGCAGGTCCGCGGCGACCCCGGTGGGCCCACCCCGGGAAAAGGACAGGCTGAGGGCGGGTTCAGCGGTCATGTCGCGCCAGCCGGGAGCCCAGGGCCTGGACCGCGATGATGGCCGCCACCGAGACGGCGACGAGGGCCGCCGCCAGGACGCCCGCGCCGGCGTCGTCAAAGGCCTGGACCCGATCGTAGATGGCCAGGGCCGCCGTCCGGGTCTCGCCGGGAATGGAGCCGCCGATCATCAGGACGACCCCGAACTCGCCCATGGTATGGGCAAAGACCAGGACGAAGCCGGTCAGGACGCCGGGCCAGGCGAGAGGCGCCTCGACGGTCCAGAAGGTCCGCCAGGGACTGAGCCCGCTGACCCAGGCGGCCTCTCGCAGCTCGGGCCGGATGGCCTCGAAGGCCCGCAAGGCGGGCTGGACCGCGAAGGGCAGGTTGGCGACCAGGGAGGCGGCCACCAGGCCCTCGAAGCTGAAGGCGAGGCCCTTGCCGAAGACAGCCGTCCAGAGGGCGCCGAGGGGGGAGGCCTGGCCGAGGGCGGCCAGCAGGTAGAAGCCAAGGACGGTGGGCGGCAGGACCAGGGGCAGGGCGATGAGCCCCTCCAGGACGGCCCGACCCCGACGCACCTGATAGGCCAGGGTGCGGGCCACCAGAACCCCGACCGGCACCAGCAGGCAGGCCGTCCAGAGGCTGAGCTTGAAGGACAGGGCGAAGGCGACGGCGTCCATGGCTCAGGCGCTCCCGTCCGGAGCGAGGCCGAAATCCCGCAGGACGCTACGGGCCTGGGGGGTGGCGAGGAAGTCGAAGAAGGCCCGCGCGGGGCGCCCGGCACCGCGCAGGATCACCGCAGTCTGCGCCAGGGGCGCATACAGGGCCGTGTCGATCCGGGCATGGGCGCCAGCTCGGGTCAGCTCGGGCCCGAGGGCCAGGGACAGGGGCAGGAGGCCGGCATCGGCACCCCCGGTCAGGGCAAAGCGTGCGGCCTGGGCGGCGGAGTCTCCCAGGACGAGGCGGGGCTTGGCCAGTGGCCAGACCCCCAGGGCCGTCAGGACTTCCCGGGCGGCTCGGCCATAGGGCGCATGGTCCGGATTGGCGATGGCCAGCCGCTGGAGGCGACCGTCCCTCAGGGCCTGGACCAGTTCAGCCACCCCACCGGCGGGGCGGACCCCGGATCCGTTCCGGGCGAAGAGAACGAGGCGGCCCTGGCCGTAGACGCGTCCGGGTCCCACTGTTCGGTCCCCCGCCGCCAGGCGCTGGACCAGGCTCGCCTCGGCGCAGAGGAAGACCTCAAAGGGGGCACCCGCCTCGATCTGCCGGGTCAGGGCACCGGAAGACCCGAAGGTCAGCCTGACGGGTCCGCCGCCGGCGCGCCGGAACCGCTCGGCGATGAGGGGCAGGGCACCGGTCAGGTCCGAGGCCGCAGCGACCAGGGGACCAGGCTGTGCCCAGGCCTGTCCGGGCGCCAGGGCGATCAGTCCGGCCAGGGTCCGCCGGGTGAGGGACACGCGAGAACTCCGAAGTCAGGGCGGCAACCGCAGGCAAGGGTAGTCGTCTTCACCGCCGGGCGAAAGCGCGCTCGGCCCGCTTCCGGCCTCGCCGAAAAAACGCTCTAGCCCAAGACGAACCGACGTCACATATTGGATCCGTTTCCGGTACGGAGAGCGCCCTTAATGCTTTCCGACCGCTAAAACGGGGAGTGAAATTATGAAGTCGAGATATTTTGCAGGCGTGTCCCTGCTCGCCGCCAGCTTTGCCCTGGCCCCTTCAGCCTTTGCTGCGGACAAACCAACCACGCCCAACACGGTCGAGGAAGTGGTCGTCACCGGCTCATTTATCGCCGGTACGCCCGAGACTGGCGCCCTGCCGGTCGACGTAGTGGGTGCAAAGGAACTCGCCCAGCGCGGTTCGCCCAGCATGGTGCAGTTCATCAAGACCATCCCGTCCTCCGGTGCGGTGATCGGCGAGAACAACCGCTTCGGCGCAGGCAGCGGCGGGGCCACCATCAACCTGCGCAACCTGAATTCGGCCTCGACCGGTGCGCGGACTCTGGTCCTGCTGAACGGCCGTCGGATCCCGGTCTCGCCGCAGATCATCAGCAGCGTCGACGTCAACCTCCTGCCCATCGCCGCGATCGGCCGGGTCGAGGTGCTCAAGGACGGCGCCGCGGCCACCTACGGTTCGGACGCCATCGCCGGCGTGGTCAACTTCATCACCCGGACGGACCTCGACGGCTTCGAGGTCGGCGGCAACTACCAGCTCATCAACGGTTCCGACGGCGACTACGACCTCACCGCCGCCTGGGGCCACAAGTCGGACTCCTTCGACATCCTGCTGGCCGCGGGATACCGGCACCGCTCGCAGCTGCCGATCCAGGAACGAGACTGGGCCCTGCACAGCGGTCCTGAGGGCTACCTGGTCAATCCGCTGGGCGGCTGGGCCGGCACCGGCAACCCCGGCCAGTACCAGTACCCGTCGGCGGCGCCCGCCGGGTCCGCCAACACGGGCTTCACGACCGCCACCTTCGCCGGTGGCCTACCGGACATCGGTTGCGCAGCCAACGGCGGTGCGCCCTATATCCTGGGCTCGACGTCGGTCTCGCCCACCTCCTGCAACTTCCAGTACACAACCTTCGACCGCCTGGTGGAGAACGAAGACCACTGGCAGATCTACGGCCAGCTGAACGCCGACCTGACCGACACGATCTCGGCCCATGTCGAGGTGCTCTACGCGGGCCACGACACGCCCCAGCAGGGTTGGGCGGTGACGGGTCCTAACCAGTTCCCCGCGCCGATCCTGGCCTCGGGCGCCTCGCCGGGCGGCGGCGTCTCCCCGATCCCGGCCTCCGGCACGGGCGAGCAGTCGCGCTTCTACATCCCGTCGACCAACCCGGGCCTGGTCACCCTGCTCAGCCAGATCGGCGGCGCCAACTGCAATGGTCCGGTCTTCCCTTACGGGATCGATGCGGCCACCTGCGCCACCGGCCTCACTGCCGCCAAGTTGGGCCTGAACAACGCCGGCCTCTACGGCGTGGCCACGTCGAATACGGCCTGGCGCCCGATCGGCTTCGCGGGGAACGCTTCTGAGCCCGATAACCGCAGCCACTACAGCTACCGGATCGAGACCTGGCGCATCGCCGGCGGCCTGAAGGGGGAATTCTCCGAGGGCCTGCCCCTGCTGGGCGGGGTCAAGTGGGAGACCTCGGTCACCTACCAGGAGCAGGACTACAACTACAACCTGGAAGACATCTCGGTGAACCGACTGCAGCTGGCCCTCCGGGGCTATGGCAGCCGGGAAGGCAATGCCGACTCGTGCACCCCCGCTGAAACCGGCAACTACACCACCAACGCGGGCAATGCGGCGTTGGGCTGCTTCTACTTCAACCCCTTCACCAACGCCTTCGCCCAAAGCATGTCGAACGTCGGGGCCAACCCCTTCTGGGTGGGGACCTCAGCGGTCGCAGGCTTCAACGAGGCCGCCAGCAACCGCTCCACTGTGGTTGGCTGGATGTTGGAGAAGCAGGTCAATGAGATCCAGTCCCGGCTCTTCGC
>NZ_JBAXIM010000118.1:0-7928 GCF_037138395.1 Phenylobacterium sp. | reverse complement strand
GGCCGGACGAGCGCGGGGGTCACGGGCTGCGGTGGCGTCGTGCGCACCACCGGCGGCGGAATCGGGAGGGGAAGCACAGGCTTTGGGGCCACGACCTGGGGCACCGGTACCGGGAGGGGAAGAACCCGCGGCGGCGGAGTCACCGGGATAGGCGACGGAGCCGGGGGTGGGACAGTAACCGGCGGCGGCGAACCCTGTCCGGGCTCGGTCCTCAGCGACGGGGCGCGCGTCGCGGGATCGTCGAGCGGCGCTTCAAGAGGCGCTTCGGCCTCGGTCGCCGGAGGCTTTACGGCCACAGCCGGACGGTTCGCGGGCGGCGCAGGCGTGCGCACGGTCTCGCGGATCGGACCCCGGTCGCGGACCCCGTCAGGCAAGATCAGACGCTGGCCAGCACGCAGGGACGAGGTGGCCTTGAGGCCATTGGTCGCAGCCAGGACCTTGGGCGTGGTTCCGAAGCGGCGGGCAACCACGGAAAGGGTATCGCCCTGCGTGGCGACATAGGCCTTCCGGGTCTCGGCCGGGCCCTTGAGGACCTGGCCAGGCCTGAGGGCGTAGGGAGACTTCAGTCCGTTTAGAGCGGCGAGTTCCTTGCGGGTCAGGCCCATCCGGTCGGCGATCGCGTCGACGGTGTCGCCCTTGCGAACCGTGTAGGCGGCGGGCTTGCCCGTGACTGCAATGACCTTCCCGCCCGCCAGGGTGCGGGTGCTGACCTTATCACGGGGGGTCTGTTCAGGCGCCGCAAGGGTCGGCTCCGCGGCGTCGCGGACGGTTTCCGGGCGGGACTCGCGGACGGGTGCCGGGGGCTTAGGGGCGGGGGCAGAGGTCAACCGCACCGGACCCCGGTCACGATAGCCGTCTGGCAGGCTGAGTTTCTGGCCAGACCGCAGGGCCGCCGAGGTCCGCAGGCCATTCTCCGCCGCAAGGGCCTTTGACGTCACGGAGAACCGGCGGGCGACGGCCTCGAGGCTGTCCCCATCGGCGACGACATAGGCCTTGCGCGTCTCGGGCGGGCCCTTGAGCTTGCGGCCGACGCTGAGGGCATAGGGCGACTTCAGCCCGTTCAGGTCAGTCAGGGCCTTTCGGGTCATGCCCATCCGGTCGGCGATCTCGTCCACGGTGTCGCCACTGCGCACCACGTAGGTCGAGGGACCGCTACTGACCGAGACCACCCGGCCGGCCGCCTGGGCGCGGCTCGGAGCGGAGCCGGCGCCACCGGGGACCTTCAGCTTCATGCCGGCGTCAATCCGGGCCCCGGTGCCAAGGTCATTGGCTTCGGAAAGGGCCTCGGGGCTCACGCCGACCTTGCGGCTGATGCCCGTGAGGGTATCGCCCCGCTGGACGGTGTAGGACCCGCCAGTCGCCTGCATAAGGGCCAGTTGCACCGGCACCTCGCGTGCGAAGGCGACCGTCGAAGGACCCACCAGCGCGGTCGAAGCCGCAAGCATGAGGACGGTCCGGTTGAGAAAACTGCTCATCGCCGCTCCGGCACTGTTTACCCGCTGTGGCGTCCCGACCTGGATCGACGGCGCGATCTGGTCAGTGACCCCAGGAAATCGTCACTTTTTAGGCGGGCTCAGGAGTCCTTTGCCACGCCATCCAGCAGAGGCACAAACCGCACCTCCGCCAGGGTCTCTACCGTGAAACCGCCCTCCCCGTCCCCGACATAACGGTTGAGGTCCTGGACAGGTCCGCGTCCCACAGGCGCGACCAATACCCCGTTTGGCTTCAGTTGCGCCAGCAGAGCACGAGGAACACCGGGGGCCGCTGCGGTCACCATCACACGATCAAAGGGCGCCTGTTCCGGCCATCCCTGGCCGCCATCGCCAAACCTGGTGATGACATTGGTCAGTCCCAGTTGCCGGAACCTGTCCTCGGCCGCGGACATCAGGGTCCGGTACCGCTCGACTGAATAGACCAGCCGGGAAAGCTTGGACAATATGGTGGTCTGGTAGCCAGACCCCGTCCCGATCTCGAGGACCCGCGATCGTTTCTCGATCCGAAGGGCCTGGGTCATCATCCCGACGATGTAGGGCTGGCTGATGGTCTGGCCGCAGGCAATCGGAAGGGCCTGATCCTCGAAGGCCCGCTCCTGGAAGAGCTCTGGCGTGAAGAGGTCCCGGGGCGTGGTGGCGATGGCGTTCAGTACAGGGGCGTCGGTGACGCCCTGGGCCTTCAGGCCTTCAATCAGCCGGGCATGGCGTGGATCCGCCGGCGTGTGGGGACGACGCACCATCCTCAGGCCTTCGGCGGGGCGCCGCCGAGGACCGCCCGCATCCGGTGGACGGTTTCCTGGTGGGTCAGGTCGATATGAAGGGGCGTTACCGAGATCCGGCCATCGTAGATCGCCCGCAGGTCTGTCCCCGCAGCCGGGGCCGACAGCTCCCTGCGGAACCCCATCCAGTAGTAGGTCTCGCCGCGCGGGTCGGTCCGCTGCACCGCCTGGCGCACATGAAGGTCGCGGAAGGTCTGCCGGGTGACCTCAACCTCACGGATCTGGTCCAGGGCGCGCGATGGGAAGTTGACGTTCATGACCACGTCGGAGGGCCAGCCAATCTCGACCAGACGCCGGACAATACCGGGCCCGAAATGCTCCGCCGGCTCGAAGACGGGCTGATCGGGCATCTCCTCCCCGGGGGTGGGCCAGCTCATCTGCGAGAGGGCTATGGACGGGATCCCAAGGGCCATGCCCTCGATGGCGCCGGCGACGGTCCCGGACATGGTGACGTCCTCGGCCAGGTTGGCGCCCCGGTTGACCCCGGAGAGAACAAGGTCGGGACGATCTGTGCCCATGAGTTCGGTCACGGCCAGCATGACGCAGTCGGTCGGGGTGCCGGTGGTGGCGAACCGGCGGTCGTCGAGCCTGCGAACCCGCAGGGGTTCGGCCAGGGTCAGGGAGCGGCTGGCGCCGGACTGTTCGTATTCCGGTGCACAGATCCAGATATCGTCGCTGATCGTCCTAGCGATCCGCTCCAGGGACACGAGGCCCTCTGCGTGGATGCCATCATCGTTGGTCAGGAGAATACGCACGGGCTCAGGCATTCCCGTCAATGTGGGTGACGCCGCCCATATAGGCCTGAAGGACTTGGGGAATGGCGATACGGCCGCCCTCGTCCTGGTAGTTCTCCAGGAGCGCCACCAGGGTCCGGCCTACGGCCAGGCCGGAACCATTCAGGGTGTGGACGTAGCGCGTTCCCTTCTCGCCAGCGGACTTGGTACGCGCATCCATCCGGCGAGCCTGGAAATCCCCGCAGTTCGAGCAGGAGCTGATCTCGCGATACCGGCCCTCGCTGGGCAGCCAGACCTCCAGGTCATAGGTGCGGCGAGCGCTGAAGCCCATGTCACCCCGGCAGAGCAGCAGGGTGCGGAAGGGCAGGTCGAGCCGCTTCAGAACCGCCTCGGCGCAGGACACCATGCGCTCGTGCTCGGCATCGGACTGGTCCGGCTCTGTGATGGAGACCAGCTCAACCTTGTAGAACTGGTGCTGGCGGATCATCCCCCGGGTGTCGCGGCCAGAGGCACCTGCCTCCGAGCGGAAACAGGGCGTGAGGGCGGTCAGGCGCAAGGGCAAGGTCTCGGCGGCGAGGATCTGCTCGCGTACCAGGTTGGTCAGGGACACTTCGGCGGTGGGGATGAGCCAGCGGTCGTCCGTAGTCCGGAAGAGGTCTTCCGAAAACTTCGGGAGCTGGCTGGTGCCGAACAGAGCGATATCCCGCACGAGGAGCGGCGGTGAGACCTCGGTATAGCCATGCTCCAGGGTCTGGATGTCGAGCATGAACTGGCCGAGGGCACGCTCGAGGCGCGCCAGAGGGCCCTTCAGGACCACAAACCGGGCGCCGCTCATCCGCGCGGCGGCCTCGAAGTCCATAAGCCCCAGGGCCTCGCCAAGATCAGCGTGATTTCGTGGCGCCTGGATGGCGAAGGGTTCTCCCCAACGCCGAATTTCGACGTTGCTGGCCTCGTCCTCCCCAGGCGGGACGTCCTGAGCCGGAAGGTTTGGCAGGCTGGCCAGCAGGTCGCGAAGGGCCTCCTCGGCTGCCTTCGCCCGCTCGGCGTCGCCGGCCGCTTCCGCCTTCAGGGCCTCGACCTCGTTGAACAGGCGCGCGGCGGCGGCCTCATCCTTCGCCGCCTTAGCCTGGCCGATCCGCCTGGACAGGTCGTTGCGCCGGGCCTGGGCCGCCTCGGACGCACTTCTGGAAGCCCGGACCTGCTGGTCAAGCTGGAGCGCCTCGGCAGACGCCCCGGACCGGCCCTTGGCCGCCCAGGCCATCTCGTAGAGGTCGGGTTGGTCGCGCAGGGCTCGGATGTCGTGCATGGGCGGGAGGTCTCAAGGATAGGCCGCCCTGTCTAGTCCGCGTCGCCGGGGGCGCCAACCGCCAAGGGACGAAGTCAGGCGTCGGAAGCTTCTGCTTCCGCCTTCTGGTTGCGCATTTCGATCAGCCGCACGCACCAGATCGAGATTTCGTAGAGCAGGACAATAGGCACGGCGAGCATCAGCTGGCTGATGGGATCTGGCGGCGTGACCACGGCGGCGACGACGACGATGCCAACAATGGCGTAGCGACGGAATTCACGGAGGACCGACGAACTCACCATCCCGGCCATGCCCAGGAGGGTCAGGACGACAGGGAGCTGGAAACAAAGGCCGAAGGCCATCAGCAGGGTGGTGACCAGGGTCAGGTAATCCGAAACCTTCGGCAGGAGTTCCACGCTGATCCCGCCCGTCCCGGTGATCTGCTGGGATAGGGAGAACCAGAGAACAAACGGGAAAATGAAAAAGTAAACGAGCGCCCCACCCAGGGTGAAGAGCAGGGGCGAGGCGATGAGAAAGGGAAGAAAGGCCCGCCGCTCTCGCTTGTAGAGCCCGGGTGCCACGAAGCCGTAGACCTGGGAAGCCAGCACAGGGAAGGCGAGGACAACGGCCCCGAAACCCGCAAGCTTGAGCTTGGTGAAGAAAAATTCGAGGGGCTCCGTATAGATCAGCTTGAGCACCTGCCCCTGGACAGCCGGGATCTCCTTGGCCCCGATCAGGACCAGGAGAAGATCAAAGGGTCCGCCTCCCGGCCGGGCGCCGGTCGAGGGGATGAGGTGCAGGGCCTGGAGGAGACCGTCGAAGAACCCGGTTTTCAATCCCGACGTCTGGGCCGCGGCCTGGGCAGCCTTCTGCACCGCGAGTAGACTCGCGGCGGCCTCGTAGGGTCTCAGGAGCAAGCGGTAGATATCGTCGGCGAAGGCGAAACAGACGATGAAGGCCAGGGTGACGGCAATGAGCACACGGATCAGCCGCTGCCGAAGCTCGATCAGGTGGTCGAGAAGAGGCGCACGCGAGGCTTCGATCTCGTCTTCGGGTCCATGCGGCTCGCTCATTCGGGCGCTCCCGCAGATTTCCGGCGACGGCGGGGCTTGGGCGCTGGCGGCACTTCGGGTAGCGGCTCCGAAACGACTGAGGGTTCAGGATCCGGAGCCGCGATCTCGACGGGGTTACCGCCCATAGGGGGATGAAACTGGATGTCTGAACCCTGAAGGCTGTCGCCGATCTCCCGGAAGACCTGGTTCACGTCAGCGGTCTCGCTGGTCAGGAGGTCGCCCTGCGAACGCCGCATGGCCTCGACCTCCTGGCGCAGTTCATCGAGTTCGGACTGGCGGGCCATGTCGTCAAAGCTGGCCCGGAACTCTGCCGCCATGGCGCGTAGCCGAGCCAGCCACTGCCCCAGCTTCCGGAGCATGACAGGCAAGTCCTTCGGCCCCACAACGATGAGGGCGACGGCCGCGATCACGAGGTATTCAAGCCCGCCGACTTCGGGAAGCATGTCCAGGTCCTAGCAGTGCACCCACGCCGGCGGCCTGGGTTGTGATCCAGCGGGACCGTTCAGCCCTTCGACTCTTCCTTGGACGACTCAACCTTGGCCGCAGGGGTGTCTGAGGCCGGCGCGGCCCCGTTACCTGCGTCCTTGATGCCGTCGCGGAAAGCACGAATACCCTTGCCGGCGTCTCCCATGAGGCCAGAGAGCTTGCCCCGCCCGCCGAAGACCACGAGGACAACAAGGGCCACTACAAGCCAGTGGATCGGGGACAATCCGCCCATGATGGTACTCCTCAAGGGAACGGCGCGCCCAAACGGGCCGCCACACCCCAATATAGGCGCACTGCCCGCCCCTCGCCAAGGGTCAGGCGGAGCCGGACTTCCCATCTTCGGCTTCAGAACCGTCTCCGAGGAAGTCCGTGTGGAACTCGGGGGCGTCCTCGCCCTCCTCGATCGGGTCCTCGTCGGGCATCTCGGTGCCTGCGGTGGGGATACTGAAGTCGGCTGGCAGGTCGAGGCTGAGGAGGCCCGCTGCACGCATGTCGGCGGCCCCGGGAAGGTCTGCGAGGCTGGCGAGCCCGAAGTGTTCGAGAAAGGCGTCCGTCGTGCCGTAGGTCACCGGGCGCCCGGGCGTGCGGCGCCGGCCGCGCATGCGTACCAGGCGCAGTTCAAGCAGGACATCGAGGGTTCCGCGACTGGCCTGGACACCCCGGACCGCCTCGATCTCCGCCCGGGTCACCGGCTGATGGTAGGCAATGATGGCCAGAGTCTCCTGGGCGGCCCGGGACAGCCGCCGCGGTTCCTCCCGTTCGATGGTCATCAGGAAGGCGAGGTCCGCTGCGGTCTGGAAACGCCACCGGTCGGCGACGCATACCAGCTCGACGCCGCGTCCTTCATACCGGACGCGAAGATCAGCCACCGCCCGCTCCACGTCGGAGCCCTCAGGCAGTCGTCCTGCGATGTCGTCGAGACTGAGGGGACCGGCCGCAGCGAACAGGAGGGCCTCGACCCGGCGCTCGGTCTCCGACGCCTCCGGCGGCTCAGGAAGGGCTTCGTCGAGGCTCACGCCCGGCCCCCGGGACGGGTCCGCAGGTAGATGTCCGCGAAGGCCTCAAGCTGGCGGGCCTCAAGGGCGCCTTCGCGGACCAGCTCGAGGCTGGCCGAGAGGGTCGAGGCCACATAGGAGGCGCGGCTGGGTGCCGTCTCCGCATCGGCATGCGCCGGCGGACGGGGTGCCACACCGGCCAGCGGGGTCCAGCGCCCCAGTTCCGGCAGGAGGCCCCGCAGCCGGTCCCTCGCCGCTTCCAGGGCGTAGGCCTTTGGCGGTGCCGGCTGGTAGCTGCGGGTGTCGGTCCTCCGCCTCTGCGTCACATAGGCCTGCATCAGTGTGTAAAGGTCGCCCTCCAGGCGCGTCGAGGGAAGGATCTTCAGGGCGTCCGGGTCGCCCCGCACGAAAACGTCCCGTCCCAGCTGGGGCCGGGCGCGCAGGGTCTCGGAAGCGCGGCGCATGGCGTCGAGCTTGGCGAGGCGGAAGGCCAATTGTGCAGCGACCTCCTCAGCCGGGGCCTCCTCGGCCTGGGGGCGTTCGGGACGAGGCAGGAGCAGGCGGGACTTCAGGAAGGCCAGCCAGGAGGCCATGACAAGATAGTCCGCCGCCAGGGCAAAGCTGTGGCGGCGGGCCTGCTGCACGAAGACCAGGTACTGGTCGGCCAGGCGGGTCACCGAGATGCGGAGCATGTCCACCTTCTGGCTACGGGCCAGGGCGAGCAGGACGTGCAGCGGGCCTTCATAGCCATCGACGTCGACGATCAGGGCCTCGCCATCCTGCGCGGCGCCCTCGGCCGCTTCGAAGTCGAGGCGCGGCTGGAAGCCGTCCGCTTGGCTCATGGCCAGACACCCGCGAGCAGGGCCTCGAACCGGGCTTCGGCCTCGGCGCGGTCCAAGGGTTCCGGCCGGCGGGGAATGCGCGCCAGGGCCGCTTCCGCGCGGCGGGCCGCCTTGCCGGTCAGGGTGCGGACGCCGGCGGCAACGGCCTTCATCTCGGCCATGTCGCCATTGCAGTGGAGGACGACGTCGCAACCGGCGGAAAGGCTGCGTCGGGCACGCTCGGTCAGGGTTCCGGAAAGCG
>NZ_JBAXIM010000117.1:0-7933 GCF_037138395.1 Phenylobacterium sp. | reverse complement strand
CGGCGCGTCAGCCTGGCCGACCTCGACCGGATGTATCCGGAGGCCGCGGCCCTGGGGAAGACCGACGAGACCTACCGCAACCGCGCCCGGCGGCTGACCGCTGCCCTGCAATCCCGCCGGCCGGGATGCCTCCTCCTGTGGCGGCACTTTGCCCGGGTGACCCAGGTCGCCCTGGCCCGGGACTTCCACGCCCTGGGCGTGGACTTCGACCTGTGGAAGGGCGAGAGCGACGCCGATCCCCTGATCCCGGAGATGGTCGCCGACCTGGAGGCCCGCGGCCTGCTGGAGGACGACCAGGGTGCCCGGATCGTCCGGGTGGGCCGCCAGGGCGACAAGCGCGACCTGCCCCCCCTGCTGGTGGTGTCCTCCGAGGGCTCGGCCATGTACGGGACGACGGACCTGGCCACCATTCTCGACCGTCGCCGGACCTTCGATCCCGAACAGGTGCTCTACGTCGTCGACCAGCGGCAGGCCGACCATTTCGAAGTGGTGTTCCGCGCCGCCGTCCTGGCCGGCTACGTCGCCGAGGGCCAGCTGGAGCACATCGGCTTCGGCACCATGAACGGGATCGACGGCAAGCCCTTCAAGACCCGGGAGGGCGGGGTTCTGAAGCTGAACGACCTGATCGAGATGACCCGGGACCGGGCGCGCGAGCGCCTGCGCGAGGCGGGGCTGGGCGCGGAGCTGGCTCCCGAGGCCTTCGAGGCGACGGCCCACCAGGTGGCCGTGGCGGCGCTGAAGTTCGCAGACCTGTCGAACTTCCGCGGCACCTCCTACGTCTTCGACCTCGACCGCTTCACCAGCTTCGAGGGCAAGACCGGTCCCTACCTCCTCTACCAGGCCGTGCGCATCAAGTCGGTGCTGCGCCGGGCGGCCGAGCAGGGGCTGGAGGCCGGTGCCCTCCACATCGTTGACCCGTCTGAGCGCGAGCTCGCCCTGCTGCTCGACGCCTTCGACGACGCCCTGGCCGAGGCCTACGACCGCCGGGCGCCGAACCTGGTCGCCGACCATGCCTACCGCCTGGCCCAGGCCTTCTCGCGCTTCTACGCCGCCTGCCCCATCCTGCCAGCCGAGGGCGAGGTGCGCGCCTCGCGCCTGGCCCTGGCGGGAACGGTCCTGCGCCAGCTTGAGCTCTGCCTCGACCTCCTGGGCCTGTCCGCACCCGAGCGGATGTAGGGGGCACCAGGGGCCGCAACCTGTGGACAATCCCGATCCCGGGCCCCGACTCATTGACTCCATGGGGGGTATCGCACACCGTGCGGACGACTCTCGCGGGAGAGACCGGGCTTGTCCCGGAGCCGAAGGCGCAACCGCCCCGGAAACGCTCAGGCAAAAGGACCGCGAAGGCGAAGGAACGCTGGAAAGCAGCGTCGGGTCCATCCCGGCGCTCGCCGAAGGAGCAAGGCCTGCCGGAGACCCTCCGGGCGGCTGAAATCTCTCAGGTGCCAAGGACAGCGGGGGCGAAGCACATCGGCCAGGCCGGTGCGCGATCGTCTGTCGTCGCCGGGAGTCCCTGATGAGCGAACCCGAACTGAAGCGCACGCCCCTGCACGCGGCCCACCTGGCCGCGGGCGCGCGCATGGCGGGCTTCGCGGGCTATGACATGCCCATCCAGTACCCCGACGGGGTGATGAAGGAGCATGCCTGGACCCGGACGTCCGCAGGCCTGTTCGACGTCTCCCACATGGGCCAGGCCCGGATCCTCGGGGCGGACGCAACGGCAGCCTTCGAAGCCGTCACCCCGGGGGATTTCGCGGCCCTGAAGCCTGGGCGGCAAAAGTACTCTGTCCTCCTCAACGACACCGGCGGGATCCTCGACGACCTCATGGCGGCCCGGCCGGACGACCAGGGCCTCTTCATCGTGGTCAACGGGGCCTGCAAGGACGAGGACTTCCGTTTCCTGGATGCGAAGCTGTCCGGCGACGCCCGCCTCGTCCGGATCGAGGACCGCGCCCTCCTGGCCCTGCAGGGACCTGAGGCGGCGGCCGTCCTGGCGGCGCATGTGCCGGCGGCCACCGGCATGGCCTTCATGGACAGTGCTGCCCTGACCGGCTTCGGCGAGGTCGACCTGGTCGTCTCGCGCTCGGGCTACACCGGCGAGGATGGCTTTGAGATCTCCCTGCCGGCTGCCGAGGCACCCCGGGTGTGGGCTGCCCTGCTGTCTGACCCGCGGGTGCGCCCGATCGGCCTGGGCGCCCGGGATTCCCTGCGACTGGAGGCGGGCCTGCCCCTCTACGGCCACGACGTGGATCCCTCGGTGAGCCCCATCGAAGCGGGCTTGGCCTTCGCGCTTTCCCCATCCCGCCGCCGCCGTTGCGACTTCCCCGGCGCAGCCCGGATCCTGGCCGAAGCGTCCGGCGCCCTGACCCGGGCCCGGATTGCCCTGAAGGTGCTGGAAGGCGCCCCCGCCCGGGAGGGCGCGGTGATCGTCGATGCCGATGGCGCCGAGGTCGGCATCGTCACCTCCGGCGGATTCTCGCCCAGTCTTGGGGTGCCCATCGCCATCGGCTTTGCCCCGGCCGCCCTCTGCGCCCCGGGCCAGAGGCTGGGCGTGGTGGTCCGCGGCCGCACCTGGCCCGTCGAGACCACCGACCTGCCCTTTGTTCCCCACCGCTATGTCCGCCGACCCTGAAAGGACCTTTCCCATGCGCTTCACCAAGGACCATGAATGGGTCGCCCTCGACGGCGACGTCGCCACCGTCGGCATCACGGCCTATGCCGCCGAGCAGCTGGGCGACGTGGTCTATGTCGAGACGCCCGAGCCCGGCCGCGGCCTGAAGGCTGGCGAGGGCATGGCGGTGGTCGAGAGCGTCAAGGCCGCCTCCGACGTCTACGCCCCGCTCTCCGGAGAGGTGGTCGAGGCCAACGGCGACCTGTCCGGCGCGCCCGAGACGGTCAATGCCGACCCCGAGGCTGGCGGCTGGTTCGCCCGGGTGCGGATCGCCGACCGGGCCGAGTATGACGCCCTGATGGACCGCGCTGCCTACGACGCCTTCCTGGAGACCCTCTGAGCCATGCGTTACCTCCCGCTGGACGCGGCAGATCGCCGCCACATGCTGGGGGTCATCGGTGCCGCCAGCGCCGACGACCTCTTCGCCGACGTGCCCGCCCCGGCGCGCCTGTCCGCCCCCGTCGACCTGCCCCGCCACGCCGGCGAGATCGAGGTCGAGCGCGAGCTTTCGGCCCTTGCGGCCCTCAACCGGCCGGCCGGCGCCGGGCCCTTCTTCTGCGGCGCGGGTGCCTACCGACACCAGGTCCCGGCCACGGTGGACCACATCATCCAGCGGTCGGAGTTTCTGACCAGCTACACCCCCTACCAGCCTGAGATCGCTCAGGGGACCCTGCAGGTCCTGTTCGAGTTCCAGACCCAGGTTGCCGCCCTTCTGGGCATGGAGGTGGCCAATGCCTCGCTCTACGACGGCTCCACGGCCTGCGCCGAGGCGGTGATGATGTCCCGACGGGTCACGCGCCGACGCAAGGCGGTGCTGTCCGGCGGCCTGCATCCGCACTACGCCGCTGTCACCGCCACCATCGCCACAGCCGAGGGCATGGAGATCGCCCGGCGTCCGGCAGCGGTCGACGCCGAGGCCGACGTCCTGGCGGCCATCGATTCCGAGACCGCCTGCGTGGTTGTCCAGACGCCCAACGTCTTCGGCACAGTGACCGACGTCACCGCCATCGCCGCGGCCGCCCACGCCGCCGGCGCCCTGCTGGTTGTGGTCACAACCGAGGTCGTGGCCCTGGGCCTCCTGAAGCCGCCCGGCGAGATGGGCGCCGACATTGCCGTGGCCGAGGGCCAGTCCCTGGGGGTCGGCCTGAACTTCGGCGGGCCCTATGTGGGTCTCTTCGCCTGCCGGGAGAAGTTCGTCCGCCAGATGCCGGGCCGGCTCTGCGGCGAGACCGTGGACGCCGAGGGCCGCCGGGGCTTCGTCCTGACCCTCTCCACCCGCGAGCAGCATATCCGCCGGGAGAAGGCGACCTCGAACATCTGCACCAATTCCGGCCTCTGCGCCCTGGCCTTCTCGATCCACATGACCCTGCTGGGCGGGACGGGCCTGCGCCGGCTGGCGGAGGTCAACCATGGCCGGGCCCGGACCCTCGCCAAGGCCCTCGGCGCTGTCCCGGGTGTCGAGGTGCTGACGCCGCGGTTCTTCAATGAGGTCGCCGTCCGGGTTCCTGGCTCCGCCGCCGCCTTGGTCGAGGCCCTGGCGGGTGAGGGGATCCTGGCCGGCGTGCCGGTCTCTCGGCTCGACCCCTCGGCGGGCCTGGACGACGTCCTGCTGCTGGCCGCCACCGAGACCACCACCGCCGCCGATATCGACTCCCTTGTCGTCGCCCTGTCCCGGAGGACCCGCGGATGAGCCTGAATTCTGTTGGCCGTCCAACACGGCCCGTTTCCGACACCCCCGGCGCAGGTTTCGCCTCCCTCAGCGGCGGCCGTGGCCTGTTGCAGGACGAGGCCCTGATCTTCGAGCGCAGTTCCTGGACCGGCACGGGGGTCGACCTGCCCGAGCCGGAGGCGGGTACCGAGGACCTTGGCGGACTTGTTCGGGCCGAGCCCCTGCGCCTGCCGGGCCTGTCGGAGCCGGAGACGGTGCGCCACTATGTCCGCCTGAGCCAGAAGAACCACGCCATCGACCTGGCCCTCTATCCGCTGGGCTCGTGCACCATGAAGCACAACCCCCGGCTCAATGAGAAGCTGGCGCGCCTGCCCGGCTTTGCAGACCTGCATCCCCTGGCGCCGGTGTCGGCGGTCCAGGGCGCCCTGGCCCTGATGGACCGTCTGGCCCATTGGCTGAAGACCCTGACCGGCATGCCCGCTGTGGCCCTGTCGCCCAAGGCCGGTGCCCATGGTGAGCTCTGCGGCCTCCTGGCCATCCGCGCCGCTCACGCGGCCCATGGCCAGATCCAGCGCCGGCTGGTCCTCACCCCCACCTCTGCCCACGGCACCAACCCCGCCACGGCGGCCTTTGTCGGCTATGACGTGATGGAGATCGGCCAGACGGCGGACGGGCGGGTCGACCTGGCCGACCTCGCCGCCAAGCTCAACGACGAGGTGGCCGCCATCATGGTCACCAACCCCAACACCTGCGGCCTGTTCGAGCGGGACATCCTGGAGATCTCCCGCCTGACCCATGCGGCGGGGGCCTATTTCTACTGCGACGGTGCCAACTTCAACGCCATCGTCGGCCGGGTCCGGCCTGGCGACCTGGGCGTCGACGCCATGCACATCAACCTGCACAAGACCTTCTCCACCCCCCATGGCGGCGGCGGTCCGGGGTCGGGACCGGTGGTCCTGTCAGAGGCCCTGGCGCCCTTCGCCCCGACCCCCTGGGTCGTTCACGACGGCGAGGGCTTCCGGCTGGTGGAGGAGACCGAGGCCGAGGCGGCCCAGGCCTTCGGGCGCATGACCGCCTTCCATGGCCAGATGGGCATGTTCGTCCGGGCCTACGCCTACATGCTCAGCCATGGCGCCGACGGCCTGCGCCAGGCGGCGGAGGATGCGGTGCTGAACGCCAACTACATCAAGGCCCGCCTGTCCGGCGTGATGAGCGCCGCCTTCCCCGACGGTCCCTGCATGCACGAGGCCCTGTTCGACGATCGATGGTTGGAGGGGACGGGGGTCACCACCCTCGACTTCGCCAAGGCCATGATCGACGAGGGCTTCCACCCCATGACCATGTACTTCCCTCTGGTGGTGCACGGGGCCATGCTGATCGAGCCGACGGAGTCAGAGTCCCTGGCCGAACTCGACCGGTTCTGCGACGCCCTCCTGGGTCTGGCCGGTGCTGCCCTGGCGGGGGATGTGGACCGGTTCACCTCTGCGCCGCACCTGGCGCCCCTGCGTCGCCTGGACGAGACCCTGGCCGCCCGCAAGCCACGCCTGACCTGGCGTCCGGCCGAGCCGGGTGTGGCTCCGGCGCCGCTCGCCGCCGAATAGCGGCCTCCGCCCGCCGGGGGGAGGTCGCCCCCGGGCCCGGACGGCTTTACGCGCCCCGGCCGGGGCCGCATAGCCTTTGTCCTGCCTTCGGCGGGAGTGGTCCGCCACAGGCCCTGATTCGGGGTCAGATGACCGTGGCGCACACTTCTTCGAGTTCGTCTCTGCTGCGCGCCTCCGCCCCCCGGGCGTACGTGTCGGCCGGGGATATGCGCCGGTGCTATTTTCCTGTCGTCGCAGCAGTCCATCTCTCATCCGCAACGCGGACCCGGACCCCTTCCACCCTCTCGTGTCAGCGGAATTGAAGCCTGTGTCCGAGGAGGCACCCAAGGAGAGAAGGTCAGTCTACCGCGAGGCGGACGCCCTGGCGCGCACCATCCTGTCCTGGATCGTACGGATGTCCCTGACCGTGGGCGGGTTGTTCCTGGTGGTGGCGGGGGTGGTGATTGCGCCGCTTCCCGGACCCCTTGGCCTGCCCCTCACGGTCGTTGGCCTGATGATGGTGCTGAGGGGATCCTTCCGGGCCAAGCGGGAGTTCATTCGCTTTCAGAACCGGTATCCCCGGTTCGTCCGGCCCTTCCGCCGGCTCCTACGCCGGGACCCGGAGATCATCCCCTTTGCCTGGCAGCAGTCGCTGAGGATTGAACGCCTGATCCTGCCCAAGCGTTTCCGGTTTCTCGTGAAGACGCGGAAGAAGGCGAAGGGCCGCCGGAAGACGGCGACCTGACGGCCTCAGCCGAGCTTTTCAGCGATAAGGGGAATGGCGCGATCCACCAGGGGATCGGACTTGGCGCCCGCAAGGCGGTCGGCCATGACCCGCTCGGCCATGTGGGCGGCGAGATCCACGGCGGCGGCGCGGACCTCGGCTTCGGCCTGGGCCTCGGCATTGGCAATCTTGCGCTCGGCCAGCAGCTGGCGACGGGCCAGGGACTCTTCCAGCCGGACCTTGGCGTCGGCCTCGTAGGCTCGGGCCTGTTCCTCGGCGGCGGCCAGCATGCCCCGGACCTGAGCCTCGGCTTCCACGCGCTCTGCCTTCAGCTCGGCCAGGAGACGTTCGGCCTCGGCACGGATGCGGGCGGCTTCGTCCAGGTCGTGCTGGATGGTGTCCCGCTTGGCGTCGAGCTGGCCGGCGATCATCTGCGGGGCCTTGGCCACGAAGACGACAATGCCCAGGAAGATCAGCAGGCCGACCCCGACCCAGGTCTCTGCCTGGCTTGGATCGAAGGAGATGTGGAAGGGATTCATCAGGCGGCTCCCTTGACGGCGGCGCGCAGGTCGGCGGCGGAGGCCACCGTCCCGGTCAGGCGCTGGACCATGGCACCGGCCGTCTCGACGGCGATGTCACCGACGCTGGCCATGGCGGAGTCGCGAAGGCCGCGGATGCGGGTCTCGGCGGCGGCCACTTCCTCGGCGATGCGAGCATCGGCCTCGGCCTGGCGGGCAGCGAACTCAGCGTTCGCCTTGGCCTTGGCCTCGGCCGCCACCGTCCGGGCCCGGGTGCGGGCCTGGTCGATCTCGGCGCGGGCCGCTGCGGCCTGGGCGTCCGCCTCATCCTGCACCCTGCGGGCCTCGGCTACCGCCGAGGCGATGGTCTGGGCCCGGGTGTCCTGCACCCTGCGAAGGCGCGGGATGAAGACCCGCGACATGAGGGTGTAGAGGACGATGAAGATCAGCAGCAGCCAGACAATCTGGCCGCCCCAGTACTGGAACTCGAACTGGGGCAGTCCGCCCCCGCCGCCATGTTCGGCGGCCGCGGTTCCGGCGTGCGCGCCCTCCGGGGCCGCGTTTACGGCGTCGGGGACGTGAGGGATTTCTTCGGCGGCCATTTGGCTACGACGTCCTCAGGATGCGGTTTCACCGTCCGACCCGCAGGCCAGCCGGCGTCGCCGCAGGATCAGTTGAACTCAGCCGTACAGGATGAGCACGCCCAGCACGAAGGCCAGGATGCCCAGGGCCTCGGTCAGGGCGGCGCCGAGGATGAGGTTGGTGAACTGG
>NZ_JBAXIM010000116.1:0-8060 GCF_037138395.1 Phenylobacterium sp. | reverse complement strand
CCGGGGTTACCTCTGTCCCGTCAAGAGACAGGGAACAGGGTTCATGTCAAACCAAAGCAATTTCCGTGCCAAGGCGAGCCCCCGGGCCGCCGCCACCTACCGGAGTGTGAGCCTGGTTCTCGCGCTCCTGACCTTCATCGTGCTTCTGGCGGGAGCTCCCGCCCAGGCTGCGGCCTTTGCGCCCTTCGCCGGCAACGCCATGCAGACGGCCGGCGCTGAGCGTCTGTCGGGCGGAAATCGCTGGGCCGAGGATCGGCGGGTCGCCCCCGCTTACCGCAAAGCCTCCAACGGGTCCGCCCAGCGCGCTACATCCTACGCGTTCTTCGGAACCCGCCTCGTCCTGGCGCCGCAACGTCTGGCCTCGACCTCGGCTCGCCTTGGCGCCACGGAGAGCAGGGTCCTGGTGTCCGTCAGCTGGAGGGGTGCCGCAGCGCAAACCGAAGACTCCAATCCCTTCGCCCTCGTTGGCAACCGCAGCGGGCTGGTGAGCGCCACCCAGGCGGAAGTCCGCGACGGCCAAGTCTGGCTCACCGACCGCGGTGATGTCGAGGTCGCGGAAGATGGCGGGTCAAGCCGCCGGGCAGCCCCCTGAAGACCCAAAATCGGGCCGCAACACACTTTATTCACCGCGTTCCGAAAGACTTGTTTCACCTTCGTTTGAGAGACTTCGATGTCCTCCCCTTACGGCTCGATGACGCCAACGCATGAGGGGGGTCGGGTCCGCCACAACGGCGGACACGGAAACGGGAGACCGGGATATGAAGTCCCAAGACACGCGTTCGCGCGATCCCTCCCGCAAGCACCGGGACCAGAGGGCAGGCGCGGTCACAGCGCTCTGGATCGGCCTGGTGGCCGCAGGCGCCATGGTGACGGGACCCCAGGCCGCAGCTGCGCCCCCACCGGCGGCGGCGAAGTCGGCTCCCCTTCCCACCGCCCCCTTCGCCTATCGGCCGGCCATGAATTCTGGTGGCATGCTCCGACCGATCACCAGCGATTCCAAGCCTGGTCAAATCGTCGGGGAAAACCTCTTCGCCCAATCGGGAAACCGGAATGGTCTGACCAGTGCGGTGGCCGTCGAGACCCGGGGCGCAGACCTGTGGCTTGCAGCCCCTGCCCCCGTGGCCATCCGGGAGGCCCCATCCCCCAACCGAGAGGCGGCGCCTGCCGCTTCCCAAGGATCGCCGTCCTCTGTAGCTTCCCGGTGAACCTTCACCACCGGGGATCCCATGACCTTCCGCAGCCTCGTCGCTCTCGCCGTCCTGGCCCTCTGCCTTCCCACCCCATTGCGTGCAGCGACCGCTGAGACGCCGGCTGGCCTCACGGCCCGGGACTTTGCCCGGGAGCCCGCGATCCAGGGCCTCTCGATATCGCCCAGCGGAAAGTACCTGGTGGGGATCGTCTCCCCCGATGGCGACACGCGGTACATAGCGATCTGGGAGACGGCCAATCCCGGCAAGGCGCCGGTTATCCTCGGCGCCCAGAAGATGCGGCTGATGTCCGCGAGCTTCATCAAGGACGACCGGCTCGCCGTAAGCGCCCAGCAGCTATTCACCTACGGAACCCGAGCGACACACCTCCAGAAGCTCTACATCACGGACCTGAAGGGCGAAAAATGGACGCCGGCGATCCCGGACCAGAAGGCGAGCTCCGAGCTTGAGGACTTCGTCAACAAGACCAGCAGCCCCTCGATCCTGAGCACCCTGCAGAACGACCCCCGGCACATCCTGGTCATCGACAACCGGCTCGATGGTGACGGCGATATCTATAAGGTCGATATCTACAAGGGCTCGGCCGAGCGCCTGTACCGAGGCTCCGAGAAATACGCCGGCTACCAGCCGGACTGGAACGGCGAGCTCCGGGCCCGTCAGTATTCCGACTTTGAAAACGGCGCCATCTTCATCGGCCAGGAGTTCCTGAACCCCAAGACGGGACAGTGGGAGGAGCACTTCCGCTCCTACGCCAAGGACCGGAACATCACTTAGGTGGTGGGCTTCTCCCAGGACCCGAACATCGTCTACGTGAGCCGCCGGGAAAAGGATAAGGCCGGCGTCTACGAGTATGACCTGACCCAGAAGAAGATCGTGGGACCGGCCTTCGAGCACAAGCTGTTCGAGGCGGGCGGCGTGTTCCAGGACAAGGCCGGACGCGTCCTGGGCTTCGGCTACCAGGCCGATACATACCGGGACTACTGGACCGACCCCAAGCTCGGCGCCATCGCTAAGGGGCTCGGCCCAGCGCTGGGCGTGACCAACGTGACCATGGACTGGACAGACCCTGCGACCCCCGCGCCGGTCAAGGTCTCCTACCCGGACGGCGCGGGCGCCGTGATCCAGGATTTCTCCGAGGACTACCGGTATGTCCTGGTGGAGAAGTCGGGCCCCAACCTGGCGCCAGAGTATTACCTCCTGACCGACGGATCGAAGCTGACCCTGCTGGGCAAGGCGAGGCCGCAGATTCCCGGAGCTGCCCTCGGGGACTCCCGGATGGTCCAGTACAAGGCCCGGGACGGGCTGATGATCCCCGCCTTCCTGCACACGCCCTCGAAGGCCCGCTTCGGGGCGGGGCCCTACCCGGCCATCGTCCTGCCGCATGGCGGCCCGACGGCCCGGGATTACCTCGGGTGGGACAGAGGGGGGTGGACCAAATACTTCACCGCCCGGGGCTATGCGGTGATCCAGCCCCAGTTCCGGGGCTCCGACGGCTGGGGCGACAAGCTCTACCGGGCGGGCGACCAGGAGTGGGGCAAGGCCATGCAGGATGACAACGATGATGCGGCGAAATACCTGGTGACGCAGGGCCTGGCCGCACCAGATCGCATCGCCCTCTTCGGCTACTCCTATGGGGGCTACGCGGCCATGGCGGCGTCGATCCGGCCGAATGGGCTCTACCAGTGCGCCATTGCCGGGGCGGGCGCCGCCGAGATCCGGCGGTTCGAGAACCTGACCTATGAAAACCGCTTCCTGAGAGAGTTCCAGCGGCCGACGGTCGGCGGCCTCGATGTCCTGGCGAATGCGTCCAAGGCGTCGATCCCGATCTTCGTCTACCACGGCGACCGGGACCAGACCGTTCCGATCGAACAGGCGGAGCGGTTCGTGGCGGCCCTGAAGGCGGCCGGCCGGCCTTACCGATATCTGGTCCTCAAGGACATGGGACACCAGTTCAACCTGATGACCCCTGCCAATGTCGAGACCCAGTTGGTGGAGATCGAGAAGTACCTCACCACCGAGTGCGGACCCGGCGGCCTCTAGGGGAAGCGGGTGGCGGGACCAGACCTTTCAGACCCCTCGCTGTTGCGCGAAGCCGCCTGGATCGGTGGCGTCGAGCGGACCGGCGAGGCGTGGATACCCGTGACCAACCCGGCCACGGGGCAGGTCCTGGGGCGGGTTCCCGACCTCGGCGCTGAAGCCGCCCTCGAGGCCGTCGCGGCGGCCCGGGAAGCCCTTCCCGGCTGGCGGGGCCTGACCGCGAAGGCACGGTCAGTCATCCTGCGGCGCTGGTATGACCGGGTCCTGGACGCCCAGTCGGACCTGGCCCGGCTGCTGACGGCAGAACAGGGCAAGCCCCTGGCCGAGGCCGAGGGCGAGATCACCTATGCCGCGGCCTTCATCGAATGGTTCGCCGAAGAGGCCCGCCGGGCCTATGGCGACGTCATCCCCAGCCACCAGGCTGACCGGCGCCTGCTGGTGCTGAGGCAGGCGGTCGGGGTGGTCGCCGCCGTCACCCCCTGGAACTTCCCGGCCGCCATGGTCACGCGCAAGGTCGCACCGGCCCTGGCCGCCGGCTGCACCGTGGTGCTCAAGCCCTCGGAGCTGACCCCCTTCACCGCCCTGGCCCTGGCGCGACTGGCAGCCGAGGCGGGGGTCCCCGACGGGGTCTTCAACGTCGTCACCGGAGCGCCAGCCCCCATCGGCGAGGTCCTGACCGGATCCCCAGACGTGGCGAAGTTCACCTTCACCGGCTCGACCGCCGTGGGAAAGCGCCTGGCGGCGGCCTGCATGGGCACGGTCAAGCGGGTGTCCCTGGAGCTGGGCGGCAATGCCCCCTTCATCGTCTTCGACGACGCCGACCTCGAGGCGGCAGTCGAGGGCCTCATGGCCTCGAAGTTCCGCAATACCGGCCAGACCTGCGTCTGCGCCAACCGGATCTATGTCCAGTCCGGCATCCACGAGGCCTTCGCCCAGGCCGTGAAGGCGCGGGCGGAGGCCCTGAGGGTCGGCGACGGCCTGGCAGGCCCCACCGACCAGGGCCCCCTGATCAACGCCGCCGCCCTGGACAAGGTCGAGCGGCATGTGGCCGACGCCCTCGCCGGGGGTGCCCAGGTCCTGACCGGCGCCCATCGACTACCCGGCGAGGGCCTCTTCTATGCGCCCACCGTCCTGTCCGGCGTCCGCGGGGACGCCCTGGTCAACCGCGAGGAGACCTTCGGGCCGGTAGCGGGCCTTGTGAGGTTCACCACTGAGGCTGAGGTCCTGGCCCTGGCCAACGCCACCCGGTCCGGGCTGGCGGCCTACGTCTTCACCCGCGACGCGGCTCGCACCTGGCGGATGAGCGAGGGGATCGAGGCCGGGATGGTCGGGGTCAATACCGGCCTGATCTCCACGGAGGTTGCGCCCTTCGGCGGGGTCAAGGAATCGGGCCTGGGTCGCGAGGGCTCGCGTTACGGGCTCGACGAATACCTCGAAACCAAGTTGGTCTGCCTTGCGGTCTGACCGCGGCCGACCCGTCATGCCAAAGGGAAGGAACCCAACAGGGTGAAGCCAGGGTCCAGGCTCGCAATCTACCATCCGCCAGGAAGGATCGGCGCGAGAGCCAATCCCTTCGGCAAGGACGTGGCGAACCTGCAGCTCTACCGGGCCCTCGCCCGGCATGGCGGCTATGCCCGGGTTGACCTGCTCTCCAACCTGCCCGTCGCCGACGCCGACGTGGCGGAGGACCTGTTCCCGGACGCGCGGCCGCCCTGCCAGGTGGCGGGGGGCAGCATCCTGTCCGTCGAGGCGCCGGCGGAGGGCGGGATCCTCTTCCGGGGTCAGCCCGACCTTGAGACCCTGGCCTGGATCCGCCGTAAGGCGACCGGCGACCGGGGCTACAGCCTGGCGGGGCTGATCCATACCCTCGGGCCGCCGGCCATGCGTCAGATCATCGCCGGGGCCCTGACCTCGCCGGTCCAGCCCTGGGACGCCCTGATCTGCACTTCACCCTCGGTGCGGGACGCCGTGTCGCGCATGTTCGACGGCTGGGGCGACTTCCTGGGCGAGCGTTTTGGCGGCGAGGCCCGGCCCCGGCCCCAGCTGCCGGTCATCCCCCTGGGAGTCCCGGCTCAGGAGATCCGCGACAAGGCCGACCGCCCGGGTGCCCGGGCCCGGGTCCGCTCGGACCTGGGCATAGAGGCCGACGAGGTCCTGGTGGTCTGGGTCGGCCGCCTGTCCTTCTTCGAGAAGGCCTTTCCCCAGCCCATGTTCCGGGCCGTGGAAGAAGCCGGTCGCCTCGCCGGGAAGCGCATGCACTTTGCCCTGGCCGGCTGGTTTCCGGGGGGCGAGGCCGACCGGGCCCGCTATGAGCAAGCCGCCGCAGCCTACGCCCCCTCCGTCGAGGTGGACTTCCAAGACGGCAACGACCCGGAGGTGGTGGCCGACCTGTGGGCGGCTGGCGACATCTTCCTGTCCCTGGTGGACAACATCCAGGAGACCTTCGGCATCACCCCCCTGGAGGCCATGGCCGCCGGCCTGCCGGTGGTCGCCAGCGACTGGGATGGCTATCGCTTCACCGTGCGGCATGGCGTGGAGGGCTTCCTCGTCCCGACACTGGGGGGGCCGCCCGGGGCCCTCGGCGAGGCCCTTTCCGCCCGGCACGCCATCGGACTGGATTCCTACCAGAGCTTTGTCGGGGCCGTGGCCCAGCACACCGCCGTCCACGTGGGGCGGGCCGCCGAGGCCATCGCCGAACTGACCCGGAACCCGGAGCTCCGTCGGCGCATGGGCGCTGCGGGCCGGGTACGGGTCCGGGAAGCCTTTGACTGGCCTGTCGTGGTGCGGCAGCTGACCGGTCTGTTCGAGGAGCTCGCAGCCCTGCGCGCCGCCACACCCGGGGGCGCGGCGAGCCACAGGCTTCACCCGCTCAAGGGCGATCCCTTCGCCGACTTCGCCGGTTTCGCCACCCAGGACCTGGGCCTGGAGCGCCGCCTTCGCCTGCGACCCGGCGCGGGGGAGTCCGACCTGGCCCGATCCGAAGGCGTCGAGCTGGACGGCGCTTTCCGCATGTGGCGGGCGACGCCCGAGGAGGCCAGCCGGGTGGTGCAGCTTCTGGCCGGGGCCGGGGAGCTCAGCGTGCGCGACCTCCTGCTCGCCTTCCCTGCCGAGCGCCGAAGGGCCGTTCAGATGAGCCTGGTCTGGCTGGCCAAGATCGGCGTCCTGGACTGGCTTGCGCCTCAGGCCTGAGCAGGCTCCAGCCATAGCTCGCGAAGCCGGCCAGTGGCGCGGTCATCCACCCCCAGGCCCGCCAGGTAGGCCGCGACCGAGCCCGACCGCTCCCGGATCGCGGCGAAGGCCGATTCCAGATAGGCACCCTCCACGCCCAGGAAGGCGCGGACCGCTGTCTCCGAGGGCCGGCGGCCCAGGCTTTGCGTCAGGGCTTCGGTGACCTGGGGTAGGCGGGCCTCGATCCGCGCGGCGCGGTTGGTCAACTCGAAGTCCGCCGCAGCATCCTCAGGGCGGACCCCCAGCAGATGGTGGGTAAGGGCGGCAAGCAGGCCGGTCCGGTCCTTGCCAGCCGTGCAGTGGATGAGCACCGCCCGGCCCTCGCCCAGGGCCTCGAAATAGCGGCTGAAAAGCTCCTGGTGACGGGGCTCGAAGGGCGCCGTTCGATAATAGTCCAGGAAGAAGGCCCGGGCGCTTTGGGCCGACAGGTCGGTCTCCCTCAGGAAGGCCACGTGGGGCGGCTCGGCCTGGTCGCCGTGATCGCAGTCGATCACCCGGGCGGTGAAGCCCTCGGGCCGGCGGGAGGGCTGGTTCGCCCTTTCCGTGGGGCGGCGGAGGTCCACGACGGCGGACAGGCCGAGGCTGGCGATGCGCGCCAGGTCCGCGTCGGTGGCACCCCCGTGGTGGGCCGAACGCCAGAGCCGACCCCGCACGACCCGAAGGCCGCCGGGCACAGCATATCCGCCATAGTCGCGGAAGTTCTCGACGCCCTCGAGGGGCAGGAGCCGTTCATCGGGAGTCATGCAAGGCCTTATGGCTTGGGTCAGTGACGGATTCAGCACGGGGGAGGCGACATTCGGCGAGGAAGGCCTCCACCCCCGGGGCGACAGCGGCCAGGCCCTTGTAGCGCCGGAAGTCCTCGGGTGCCGCCGCCCAGGCCCGGGCGAAAACAGCGACGGCCTCGGAGTCCGCGGCCAGGGCCCTGAGGGGGGTCAGGTGGATGCGGATGGTGAACAGCAACCCGCCGGTCTGCGGCAGGCGGCGCAGGGTCTGCCGCTCGCAGCGGATGTAGAGGCCCGCCCCCGGCCGCCGCGGCCTTTGGCGGAGGGCCCGTCGCCGGGCCGCAGACGCCTCCGGGGCGTAGAGCCCGCGCCAGGCAACCACCGACCAGTTACGACGCTCGACGATGTCCTCTGAGGGCAGGTTTTCGAAGATCCTCCGCACACGGAGAAGAAACCGGTCGGCGAAACCGGGAACCGGGCCGTGAAGGTCCTCCAAGGTCTTTCCGAGGGCTTCATCCGCCGTAAAGAAGGACCCCGCGCTCAGGCTCAGGGCCGAGACCGCCCAGTCGCCCGCCCGCCGCTCCATCAGGACCAGGTCGTCCGGGACCCTCCGGGCGGCAGCCAGAAGTGGCGGGCGCAGGTCGGGTCGGGCGCGCAGTCCAAGGGCGCTGGCGACCAGGCCGGCCGCCTCGGCCTGGCCGGGACGCGAGCCCTGCGTCTCGCCCCAGACCTTGTCCGGAACGGCGCGGAAGAGGCGGTCCTTGCGCACCCAGGGCCGCGCCTCACCGCCCTCCAGCCAGGCCTCGGGCGCGATCCGCCGCAGGCCAATGGCAAATCCGGGCGGATCGGCCCAAGGCGGATCTGC
>NZ_JBAXIM010000115.1:0-8103 GCF_037138395.1 Phenylobacterium sp. | reverse complement strand
TTCCCCACCGAGACCTACCGGCGGGTGCTGGCGGTCAACCTGGACGGGGTCTTCTTCACCTTCCGGGAAGCCTGCAAGCACATGGTCGCGCGGGCCGACGGCGGCGACAAGGCCGGGGGATCCCTGGTGGTGATCTCTTCCCTCTCCGCCTACGACGGCGCCCCGCGCAATGAGGCCTATGCCGCCACCAAGGGGGCGGTGATCTCCATGATCCGCTCCATCGCCGTGGAGCACGCCCGTTACGGCGTCCGCGCCAATGCTATCCTGCCGGGCTGGATTGCCACCGACATGACCGCCGGCGCCCAAGGCAATGACAAGTTCAACGACGCGGTCATCCGCCGCGTGCCTGTGCGCCGCTGGGGCCAGCCGGCGGACTTCGGCGGCATCGCCGTCTACCTGTCCTCGGACGCCTCGGCCTTCCACACCGGCGACAGCTTCCTGATCGACGGCGGCTACGGGATCTTCTGACCCCGGCGGGGTCAGACCCGGTCGAGGGCCTGGACCACGTCCTCGGCCAGGTCCTCGGCGTCCTCCAGTCCGACGCTCATCCGCACCCAGCCCTCGGTGAGTCCGATCTCCAGCCGCTCGGACTCCGACAAGGACCGGTGGGTGGTGGTGCTGGGGTGGGTGGCCATGGACTTGGCGTCGCCCAGGTTATTCGAGATGTCGACGATCCCCAGGGCGTCGAGGAAGGCCCAGGCCCGCTCCCGCGTTCCCAGGTCGAAGGCCACGACACTGCCGGGCCCCGTCATCTGGCTGGCGATGAGGTTGGCCTGGGGGTGATCCTTCCGGCCGGGGAAGACCACCCGGCTGACAGCGGGATGATTGGCCAGGGTCTCAGCGACCCTCCCGGCATTGTCCGACTGGCGCCGCACGCGCAGGTCCAGGGTCTCCAGGCCCTTCAGCAGGACCCAGGCGTTGAAGGGTGACAGGGCCGGGCCTGTGTGCCGCAGGATGTCCCGGTAGGCCTCGGTCATCAGTTCGGCGCTCCCCAGGATGGCCCCGCCCAGCACCCGGCCCTGGCCGTCAATGTGCTTGGTGGCCGAGTAGACGACGATGTCGGCACCCAGCTCCAGGGGCCTCTGAAAGATCGGGGTGGCGAAGACATTGTCCACCACCAGCCGGGCGCCGGCGGATCGGGACAAGGCGGCCACCTCGGCGATGGGGGTCACCTCCAGCAGGGGATTGGCCGGGCTCTCCACCAGGAAGGCACGGGTGTTTGGCCGGACGGCGGCGGCCCAGGCGGCGGGGTCCGTGGCGTCGACGAAGGTCACGTCCACCCCGAAGCGCGGCATCCACTGCGACAGGATCCAGCGGCAGGAGCCGAACAGGGCCCGGCCCGCGACGACATGGTCGCCGGCCCGCACCAGGCCCTGCAGGGCCACGTGCACCGCCGACATCCCCGAAGCCGTGGCCCGGCAGACCTCTGCACCTTCCAGCAGGGCCAGGCGGTCCTCGAACATCTGCGTCGTCGGGTTGCCGAAGCGCTGGTAGATGAAGCCCGGATCCTCGCCGGAGAAGCGCCGGTCCGCCGCCGCGGCGCTGTCGTAGGCGAAGCTCTGGGTCAGGTAGAGGGCCTCGGAGATCTCGCCATGGGGCGAGCGGGCCATGCCGCCGCGCACCAGTCGGGTCTGGGGGCGCCAGTCCTTGGGGTCTTGGGGCATGGTTGGTCTCCGCATCAGGAGCCTGCTTCAACAGGGCCGGGCACCGCAGGTCAAGCGGCGGCGCAGAGGGCCCTTCCGGACAGCCTTGCCAAGCGGGCTTCCGGCGGCGAGTGTCCCCCCATGTCCGAGACTTCGCCTGCGGGGATTCTGCCCTGCCAGACCCTGGAGGCCCTGATCGCGCAGGCGGCGATTACCGCCAACCATCCGTTCGATGTCGACCAGGTCCAGCCCGCCAGCCTGGACCTGCGCCTGGGCCTGCGCGCCTGGCGGGTGCGCGCCTCCTTCCTGCCCCGACCCGGCCGCACCGTTGCCGACCGCCTGGCAGACGTGGTCATGCATGAGGTCGACCTGTCGGCCGGCGCCGTTTTGGAGCGGGGCTGCGTCTACATCGCCGAACTGCAGGAGGCCCTGGCCCTGCCCGCCGGCGTCTCGGCCCGGGCCAACCCCAAGAGCTCCACCGGCCGGCTCGACGTCTTCGTGCGCCTGCTCACCGACCACCAACCGGCCTTCGATGATGTGGTCGACGGCTACCGGGGCCCCGCCTTCATCGAGATCGCGCCCCAGACCTTCTCGGTCCTGGTGCGAACGGGCACCCGGCTCAACCAGCTGCGCCTGAAGCGGGGCGAGCCCCTGCGCCTGTCCACGGTCAGCATCGGGGTCGACCTGGAAAGCGAGGCCATCGCCGGCTTCCGCGCCCGCCGCCACGCCGGGGTCGTCGACATGGACCGGGTGGGCGGCTACGACCCCCAAGACTTCTGGGAGCCCCTGACCCCCCGCCGCGGCGAACTGCTGCTGGATCCCGGCGAGTTCTACATCCTGGCCTCGCGGGAGGCGGTGGAGATACCCGTCCTCCAGGCGGCCGAGATGACCCCCATCGACCCTTCCGTGGGCGAGTTCCGGGTACACTATGCTGGCTTCTTCGATCCCGGCTTCGGCGCCGCCGAGGCGGGCGCCCGGGGCTCACGGGGCGTGCTGGAGGTGCGCAGCCACGAGACGCCCTTCCTGCTGGAGCATGGCCAGACCGTGGCGCGGCTGGTCTTCGAGCCCCTGACCGAGCGGCCCACGCGGCTCTACGGCGAGGGCGGCGGCCACTATCAGAGGCAGGGACTGAAGCTTTCCAAGCACTTCCGGCCCTGGAGCTAGCCCCGGGGCGTCAGAGCCGGTCGCGGACCGGCAGGTTCATGGCCGAGAAGCGGTCGTCCAGGTGCTCGATCTCGAGGAAGCCGGAGGACGCGCCAAAGGGCTTGTAGATCGAGAAGGTCTTGGCGACACCCAGGGTGGCGGCGCTCTCCAGGGGCGAGACGAAGCTGCAGTCCCGGTCTAGCCAGTGGGGCTGGCTCATCCAGTAGGACAGCTGGTCGCGGGTGAGGGCGTAGAAACCCGAGTGCGGGTTGCGCGCCCTCTGGAAGACGCCGTCGCGGCCGAAGGGCGAGCCATAGAGGGCCTCCTCGTCCGGCACATGGGCCTTCATCGTCGTGGCGAGGGCGGGGGCCAGGTCGCCGTCGATATAGGTCTTGGGCGCATGGCCAGCGGGGTTCAGCTCGATGCGGTTGGGCATGAGCAGCCGGCGGGGTCCGAAGGTGCGGTTGAACCAGGCCAGCTTGTCGACGAAGGCCGGGTCGTTGATCTTCAGGTCGTCCTCGCTGAAGACGAACAGGTCGTAGAGGTTGCGCCAGCCGGCGAACAGGCCCTGGGCGGTGAAGCCCAGCATGCGCGGATCCTCGAGGTTGTGCTTGGCCACCCGCACGCCCATGGCCGTGCAGAAGTCCGGCGTCATGAGGTGCTTCTCGCCGGTGGTCGTAACCACGATGTCCACCGTGTCCTCGGACCGGGGCCCCATGTGGAAGGACCGGGAACCGACGTCGAGCATGGCGCTGGGGCCGAAGTGCGCCCGCCAGCTGCGGATGGCGCTCTCCACCGCCACCTTGCGGTCGGCCTGGCGGCTGGCGTCCGTCGAGGCATGCCGGGGCTTGGCCTCGCCGGAGAAGTAGTGTGCGAAGATGACCAGGATGCGCATGGAGACCCGCCGTCAGATGTCTCCTGCTTCCTACAGGCCGCCGCGCCCGGGGGAAAGGCGCGGTCTTGAGCCCGGCCGTCCCGGGCTGTAAGGGAGAGGTCAGCGCGGGCGTAGTTCAGAGGTAGAACGCAAGCTTCCCAAGCTTGATGTCGGGGGTTCGATTCCCCCCGCCCGCTCCAATCTCTTACAAACCTCACATAGCAGGGCCGCTCAGGTCGGGCTCAGGGTCAAGGTGCACGCCTTGTTGCCGTCCAGGTCCCAGAGTCCGCGAAGACCCTGTAATGGCCCGGCCGTCCCAGGGAGGGCGTCATGGAAGGTCTTCGCCTCGGCGAAGCAACGGGGTTCGACGGTGCAGAAGGCGAGGCCCGCCCCGAGGGTGATCGACCTACCCCGCCGCCGCCCTTGATCCCGCCTCCACCTTCGCCCGCGGGATCAGGCGGATGGTGGAGGTGCCCTTGGCGAGGACCTCGCCTGCGGCGTTGAGGAGGCGGCCCTCGGCGAAGCAGGTGGACTTGCCGGCGCGTTCGATCCAGGCCTCGGCGATCACCAGGCCGGGGCGGGCAGGGGCGAAGAAGCTGACCTTCAGCTCCAGGGACATGGGGGTCAGGTCCCCGCCGCCGGCCATGGCGGCATGGGCCATGGCCGCGTCGATCCAGCCGCAGATGAAGCCGCCCTGCACAACCCCGCCGGAGTGGCACATGTGGGCACCGGCCAGGTATTCGATGGCGGTCCGGCCGGGCTCAAAGCTGACCAGCCTCTGCTGGCCGAGGGTCTTCTGGAGGTCCTGGAGGGGCGGGGCTTCGGTCATGGCGGTCCTGGCGGGCGAAGGGGGTCAGGAGGCTCTCTTGCCGGAGGCGGCGGTTCGCGTCGAGGCCTGCGTGCCGTCGGACCGTAACCTTCTCGCAACCTGCCCACCCCTACATACACGGAGAAGTAGGCTGCGTCTGGGTTGTGAATGGTTCCCCTGAGCCGGGATCTTGTCGTTCTGGTGGTCGACGACAACGTCGGGATGCGCAGCATCATGACGGCGGTCCTGCGCGCCCTGGGCTTTGGCTCCATCCGCCTGGCCGACGACGCCATCGAGGCGCAGAAGATGATCCTCCAGGTCAAGCCGGACCTGATCATCACCGACCTCAAGATGCCGGTCCTGGATGGCGTGACCTTCGTCCGTAACCTCCGGGCTGACGAATCCCATCCGTTCAGCGAAGTACCGATCATCGTGGCCACCGGGCACACCGAGGAAAAGCACGTCAGGGCCTGCCTCGAGGCGGGGGTCGACCAGTTCATCGCCAAGCCGATCACCGGTCGGGCCCTGGCGGAGCGAATCACCCACGCCCTGGCGCCTGACCGCGAGTTCATCCGGACCGGGAGCTACAACGGACCGCGCCGGCCCCTGGGAAGGGCCTTCCCGATGAGCGAAGGCGACTAGATCCTGTTCCGATAATTGGGGACCAGCGCTAGGGCCCGGCGCGCGCCGGGGTCGCCTGGAGGTCGGGAAGCAGGCCCTCGGCTCGCAACTGGGCATAGGCGGCCTCCTGAAGGCCCTTGGCCTGTGTGGGTGAAAGTCCCAGCTCATAGGCGGCGACCTCGCGCTCGCCGAAGCTTCGGGGGTCAAGTCCGGTCACCGCCCCGAAGATCACCAGGGCGCTGAGGTAATATCCCGCCGCGCTGGCGTGATACTGGTCCCAACCCCAGAGGTCGACCTTGCCAAAGCTGAGGCCGTCATAGGGGTTCGGATCGGCGACGCCGGTCTCCATGGCCCGGTTCCAGGCCTCGCCCACCGGCAGGACGCCCCGCACGGACTTCGAGACCGACCGGGCCCGGTCGTAGCCGGCGCGGACGTCCTGGGCCATGGCGGCGATGGGCTTGCCCTTCCAGGGGCTGGGCTTGGCGTAGGTCAGGTCGGCCCGGGACCAGGTGGCTTCGTAGTAGATCCGCGCCGCAGGATTCCTCTGCCCCAGTCGGTCCGAGAGCCGCTGGCCTCCATCGATGAGGCGGGTCGGGTCACCCGGTCGCTCGAGGTCCAGGGTTGACTGGCCCTGGAGGATGACCACGTCCCAGGGACGGTCGATCAGGGGCAGGCGGTTCTCCAGGTGCCAGTCGAAGTTCTTGCCAGGCGAGGTCTCAAGGCTGACCTGATAGTCGAGCTTCGCCTGGAAGGTGAGGACCTTGAAGATGGCCGGCACGCCCCCGATGCCCTCCTTGTTGAGGTCGGTCACGGCCTCGGGCCGGTAGCGTAAAACGGGGGATGTGGCGCCGAAGGTGAAGCTATTGCCCACGAAGAGGATGCTTTCGGCGACCGCGGGGCTGGCCGAGACGCAGAGGGCGAGGGCGAGGGGCGCAAGTCGGAAGCGGATCATCGAGGTCTCCATCGGCAGGCCGCCAGCAAACCATGTCCGGGACGCCCCTGCAATTCCGCCCCGGTGGAACGCAAAACCCCCCCGGCGATGTCGCCGGGGGGGCCTGGGTTCCGGAACGCGCCGGCCGGGGATCAGTAGCCGTTGATCCGGGCGTAGCGGTCGCGGTGATAGCTCTGGCTGCCGAAGGCCGCCTCGGCCGCCCGGGCGCGCTTCAGGTAGAAGCCCGCGTCGTGGGCGTCGGTCATGCCGATGCCGCCGTGCATCTGGACCATCTCGTTGGAAACGAGGTGGAAGACGTCGCCCATCTTGGCCTTGGACAGGGACACCAGCTCCGGCACGTCGGGGCTGTCGGCGTCGATGGCCTGGAGGGCCGCCTCGACGGCGCTGCGGGCCAGTTCCAGGTCGGTGAACATCTTGGCAGCGCGGTGCTGCAGGGCCTGGAAGGAGCCGATCACCTGGCCGAATTGCACCCGGACCTTGAGGTAGTCCAGGGTGGTCTCGAAGGCCTGGTTGGCGGCACCCAGCATCTCGGCCGCCAGGGCGGCGCGGACGCGGTCGAGGGTCTTTTCCAGGACGTCCCAGCCCTTGTCGACGGCGCCCAGCACGGCGTCGGCGCCCACCTCGACCTTGTCGAAGGTGATATTGGCCGCACCGCGGCTGTCCGCCAGGGCCAGGCGCTTGCGGCTCACGCCCTTGGCGTCGGCGGGTACCAGGAACAGGGTGATCCCGTCCTTGTCGCCCGACTGGCCGGAGGTGCGGGCGGAAACCACCAGCAGGTTGGCGGCCAGGCCCTCGATCACGAAGGACTTGGCACCTGAGAGGCTGTAGCCGGCACCGGACTTGGTCGCGGCCAGGGCGACCTTGTCGGGAGCGTGGTGCGCGCCTTCATCCACTGCCAGGGCGCCGACGACAGAACCGTCAGCGATCTTCGGCAACCATTCGGACTTCTGGGCGTCGGAGCCCCCCAGGACCAGGGCCGAGGCGGCGCCCACACCCGAGGCGATCAGGGGTGATGCGGCCAGGTTCCGGCCCATTTCCTCGAGGATGAGGCCAATGGACAGGTAGCCGAAGGCCGAGCCGCCATACTCCTCGGGGATGATCACCCCGGCCCAGCCCATCTCGGCCATCTCGTTCCAGGCCTTGGCGTCGTATCCAATCTCGACCCCGGAATCGCGCATCTTGCGGAAGGCGGTGACCGGGCTCTTTTCCTGGGTCCAGCTCTTCGCAGCGTCGCGGAGCATGCTCTGTTCTTCGTTCAGAACGGCCATTTCAGTTGATCCTTAAATTCGTCGTGTCGGTGGGTGTCAGTTGTGCTGGGTGAGGTCGGGCAGGCCGAGGATGCGCTTGGAGATGATGTTGCTCTGCACCTCCTGGCTGCCGCCGTAGATCGTGAAGGCCTTGCCGCCCAGCCAACCGCGGACGGCGCCCAGTTCCTCGGGCTTGAAGGTGTCGCCTTCCCAGCCCAGGCCCTGGTGCCCCATGATCTCGAGGGTGAGTTCCTGACGCAGTTGCATCCAGCTTGTCCCGGCGTTCTTCATGATCGAGGTCGCGGCGCTGGGGCTGGAATTGCCCTTGCTCTCCAGCATGACGCGCACGGCGGTCTGCTGGAACGAACGGCCCTCGATCTCGTGCTGGACGACGCGGGTACGCAGGTCGGGATCGGCGATCCGGCCCTGGGGGTCCACGCCGACATATTCGCGGGCCAGGTCCACCAGGGACCGGCCGCCCATGCCACCGCCGCCAGCGCCGGACAGGCCGCCGCGCTCATGCTGGAGCAGGCGCTTGGCGATTGACCAGCCGCCGTTCAGCGGCCCGACCAGGTTCTTCTTGTCGGCCTGGACGTCGGTGAAGAAGGTCTCGCAGAAGGGCGAGTTGCCGGCGATCAGCTTGATCGGCCGGACTTCGACGCCCGGCTGATGCATGCTGAAGAGCACGAAGGAAATGCCTTCATGCTTCTTGCTGGTGTCGGTGCGCACCAGGCAGAAGCACCAGTCGGCGTACTGGGCCCCGGAGGTCCAGATCTTCTGGCCGTTGATCAGGAAGTGGTCGCCCTTGTCCTCGG
>NZ_JBAXIM010000114.1:0-8176 GCF_037138395.1 Phenylobacterium sp. | reverse complement strand
CTGTTCCGCCAGCCGGTTCTGTCGCCCCTGACCGAGGGCCTTCGGCTTGCAGACACAATCGGCTGGATGGCCCTCCTGCCCCAGATGCTTGCGGCCCTGGGAGCGGTCTTCGCCCTGGCCGGCGTGGGCGGCGTGGTGGGCGAGACCGTGACCCGGGTCTTCCCCATGGACACCCGCCTGGCGGCGGTGGTCGTCTACTGCCTGGGCATGGCGGGCTTCACCGTCCTGATGGGCAATGCCTTCGCCGCCTTCCCGGTGATGACCGCAGGCGTGGCCCTGCCGGTGCTGGTCGGGCGCTTCGGTGGCGACCCTTCAGCGGTCTGCGCCATCGGCATGCTGTCGGGATTCTGCGGCACCCTCCTCACCCCCCTGGCGGCCAACTTCAACCTCGCGCCCGCTGCCCTGCTTGACCTGGACGACCGTTTCGCCGTCATCAAGGCCCAGGCGCCCACGGCGCTCGTCCTCCTCGCCGTCAACACGGTCCTGATGAATGTCCTCGCCTTTCCCGCTCACCCCTGAGATTGCCGCCGGCTTCGCCCGGATCGCCCTGGGGCACGTCACGCGCCCCTGGCCCTACAAGCTGGACCAGGTGCTCACTGACGACGGTGACCTGGCCTTGCCGCGACGCCTGCACCCCATCTTCTTCGGTAGCTTCGACTGGCATTCCTGCGTGCACGGCTACTGGCTGCTCGCCGCCGTCCGCCGCCGGTTCCCGGACCACCCCATCGCCGCAGAGATCGACGCCCGTTTCGCGGAGGCCTTCACAGAAGTCGCGGTGGAGGGCGAGCGCGCCTTCCTGCGCCGTCCCTCTGCCCGCGGGTTCGAGCGCCCCTATGGCTGGGCCTGGCTCCTGAAGCTCCAGTCCGAACTGATCGCCCTCGGCGGGCCCTGGGCGCCTCGCCTCGCCCCCCTCGCAGCCGACTTCGCCGACCGGTTCCGTAACCACCTGCCCCTGGCGACCTATCCGGTGCGCACGGGGGTGCATTCCTCCACCGCCTTCGCCCTCGCCCTGGCCCTGGACTATGCCGAGGCGTCCAGCGACGCCGGCCTGGGCGACCTGCTGCGCGCCAAGGCCCTGGCCTGGTACGCCCTGGACCGGGACTGCCAGGCCTGGGAGCCCTCCGGCGAGGACTTCCTGTCGCCCGCCCTGATGGAGGCCGAGTGCCTGCGTCGGGTCCTGCCCGGCGAAGACTTCCGAACCTGGTTCGCGGGCTTCCTGCCCCGGGCGGCGGGGGGCGAACCCGCCAGCCTCTTTACCCCGGCCAGCGTGAGTGACCGCAGCGACGGCAAGATCGCTCACCTCGACGGCCTCAACCTGTCCCGGGCCTGGTGCTGGCGCAACATCGCCGTCGCCCTGGACACCGGCGACCCAGCGGCGGCTGCTGCCCGGGCCGCAGCCGACGCCCACCTCGACGCCAGCCTGCCCCATGTGGCCGGCGACTACATGGGCGAGCACTGGCTGGCCAGCTTCGCCCTCTTGGCCCTGACGGCGGGAGTGGATCCGATGGTGGGTCCTCGGCCTGAGCTTCGGCCCGACGTTTCAGGGCGCGAGGCGGAGGCGGGATCTCCCGAAGCGGCAGCCTGCGCCCTTCGCGAGGGCCGGCTTGTCATCCTGCCGACGGAGACCGTCTATGGTCTGGCGGCAGACGCGGGGGACCCGCGTGCGGTGGCCGCCGTCTACGCCGCCAAGGGTCGGCCGGCCTTCAATCCGCTGATCGCCCATGTGGCCGACGTGGAGGCTGCGCGCCGGATTGCCGTCTTCAGTCCCGAGGCCGAGATCCTGGCGGCCGCCTTCTGGCCCGGTCCCCTGACCCTGGTCCTGCCGGTCCAGGCCGGCGGGCGGGTCTGCGACCTGGCCCGGGCCGGACTGGACACGGTGGCGGTGCGCGTCCCCTCCCATCCCCTGGCCCGGAGGGTACTTGAGGCCTTTGCAGGCCCGGTGGCCGCGCCGTCGGCCAACCGTTCGGGACGGCCCAGCCCGACCACCTTCGCGGCGGCGCTCTCCGAGACCGGCGAGGCCGCAGCCGTGGCCCTGGACGGCGGTCCCTGTGAGATTGGGCTGGAGTCCACCGTGGTCGCCCTGCTGGACACGCCGCGCCTGCTCCGTCCGGGGCGGGTGACCCGGGATCAGATCGAGGCCCTGGTCGGCCCCCTGGCCGAAGCCGAGGCGGACGCCCGCCGATCCCCTGGCCGGTTGACCCGTCACTACGCCCCAGAAGCGCCCGTCCGGCTTGAGGCCAAGGGTCCACGGCCGGGCGAGACCTTCCTGGCCTTCGGACCCGCCGCAGAAGGGCCGAACGTCCTCAACCTCAGCCCCTCGGGGGACCTGGAAGAGGCTGCCGCCAACCTCTTCACCTTCCTTCGGGCCGCGGATGCCCGGGGCGCCTCGGGCATCGCCGTGGCACCTATACCCGAGGCTGGACTGGGCGAGGCGATCAATGACCGCCTGCGCCGGGCAGCGGGCGCCATCGGCTGAGCTGCACGCTCTGGCTTCCGGGGCACTGAGCGCCTAACTTCCCCCGCATGACTGTCCCGCCCTCCGACGCCCTGCTGAACCGGCTCAAGGCCATGGTCGGGCCGTCGGGCTGGACGGATGACCCAGAAATCCTCGCTCCCCGCCTGGTGGAATGGCGCGACCGCTGGAGTGGTGCAACGCCGCTGATGCTGTCTCCCGCCACGACCGGGGAGACCGCGGCCATCGTCCGCTTCTGCGCCGCCGAGGGCTTGGCCCTCACGGTCCAGGGGGGAAATACGGGCCTGGTCGGCGGCCAGATCCCCCAGGGCGAGATCCTGTTGTCGACGCGCCGGATGCGGGCCATCCGGGATGTCGACCCCGTCGATGACGTCCTTGTCGCCGAGGCCGGGGTCACCCTGGCGGAGGTCCAGGCGGCAGCGGCGGAGGCCGGTCGGCGGTTTCCCCTGAGCCTGGCTTCAGAGGGGACGGCCACCCTGGGCGGCGTGGTCTCGACCAATGCCGGCGGCGTCGCCGTGCTGCGCTTTGGCTCGGCCCGGGACCTTGTCCTGGGCCTGGAGGCCGTGCTCCCCAACGGCGAGGTCTGGGGCGGCCTGCGCCGCCTGCGCAAGGACAACACAGGCTACGACCTCAAGGGGCTCCTATCCGGCGCCGAGGGCACCCTGGGCGTCATCACCGCCGCCAGCGTCAAGCTCTTCCCCAGGCCCGCTGGCCGGGCCGTGGCCATGGTCGCCCTTGAGGGCCCGGACGCCGCCCTCGACCTTCTGTCCCGGGCCCGGCGAAACGCCGACGCCGGCCTGGAGGCCTTCGAGCTGATGGCCCGCCAGGGCATCGAGTTCGCCCTCCGCAATATCCCCGGCCAGCGGGACCCCCTGTCCGGGGCTCCGCCCTGGCGCGTTCTCCTGGAGATCGCCTCTCCAGATCCAGCCGGCGCCGGCCACCTCATGGAGACCCTGTTGTCCGAGGCGTCCGAGGCGGGAGTCATCGGTGAGGCCGTCATCGCGGCGAGCGAGTCCCAGGCCGCCGCCCTCTGGTCCCTGCGGGAGAACCAGTCCGCCGCCCAGAAGCCCGAAGGGGCGACCTGGAAGCACGACATCTCGGTGCCTGTCAGCCAGGTCCCGCGCTTCCTGCGCGAGGCCAGCGGGGCCATGGCCGCCTTTGCCCCTGGCTGTCGCATCAGTGCCTTTGGCCACGTGGGCGATGGCAATATCCACTTCGACGTCCTGCGGCCCGAGGGCGGGGACAACGCGGCCCACCTCGCCCGCCGGGCCGAGGGCCAGGCCCGGGTGCACGACATCGCCATCGCCCTGGGCGGGTCGGTCTCGGCCGAGCATGGCCTGGGCGTCATGAAGGCCGATGAGGCGCGGCGCCAGAAGGACCCCGCCGAGATCGCCCTCCTGACCACGATCCGCTCCGCCCTCGATCCGGGCCGCATCCTGAACCCGCGCGTGCTATTCTGAGAGTCGCAACATGCTGATCCTCCTCTCCCCTGCCAAGGCGATGAACTTCGACCCACCCCCGGTCCCGGCGCCCCTGACGCGTCCGGTCCTGGAGGCCGACACAGCCCAGCTCGCCGCGGCGACCCGAAAGCTGTCGGTGGCCCAGATCCGGTCGCTCATGGACCTTTCGGAAAAGCTGGCGGTGCTGAACCGCGAACGCTTCCAGGCCTTCGACCCCGACTCCGAGGGGGCGCTGCAGGCGGCCTTCGCCTTCAACGGCGACGTCTATGCCGGCCTGAAGGCCCGGGAGCTGGACCCGCAGGCCCTGGCCTGGGCCCAGGACCATGTCCGCATCCTCTCGGGCCTCTACGGCGTCTTGAAGCCGCTGGATGGCATCCAGCCCTACCGGCTGGAGATGGGCTCGCCCCTGCGCACCCGGCGCGGCAAGACCCTCTACGCCTTCTGGGGGGATCGCCTGGGCCGGGCCCTTGCCGAGGAGTTGGCCAGCCATGCCGACCCCGTCATCGTCAACGCCGCCTCCCAGGAGTACGCCTCGGCCGTGAACCGAAAGGCCCTGCGGTCCCAGGTCATCGACCTCAAGTTCCTCGAGGAGAAGGACGGCAGTTCCAAGATCATCAGCTTCTTCGCCAAGCGGGCGAGGGGGCTTTTGGCCCGCTACGCCATCGACAACCGGATCAAGCGTGCCGACGACCTCAAGGCCTTCGACCGCGACGGCTACCGTTTCCAGGCCGGGCAGTCCTCGGCCGATCTCTGGGTCTTTTCCCGGCCCCAACCCGCGCCCGCCGGCGCTGACAAGGAGTAGGCCCATGGCCGTCGACTACAAACTCGAAGGCCACGTGGCGGTCATCACAGGCTCGACCAGCGGGATCGGACAGGCCCTGGCAACCGCCCTGGCCGAGCAGGGGGTCAATGTGGTCCTCAATGGCCTCGGCGACCCGGCCAGGATCGAGGCCGACCGCCAGGCCCTGCAGGCCCGGACCAACGCGGCTGTCCGCTACCATCCCGCCGACATGACCCGGCCCGAGGAGATCAAGGACCTGATCGCCTACGCCGTTCGCGAGTTCGGGCGCCTGGACATCCTGGTCAACAACGCCGGCATCCAGCACGTGGCACCGGTGGACGAGTTCCCGGAAGAAAAGTGGGACGCCCTGATTGCGGTGATCCTGTCCGCCACCTTCCACGCCAGCCGGGCGGCCATTCCCATCATGAAGGCCCAGGGCCGGGGGCGGATCATCAACATCGCCTCGGCGCACGGCCTCGTCGCCTCGCCCTTCAAGGCGCCCTATGTGGCGGCCAAGTTCGGGGTGGTGGGCTTCACCAAGGGCCTGGGGGTGGAGCTGGCCCGCACAGGCATCACCGCCAACGCCATCTGCCCCGGCTATGTGAAGACCCCCCTCATCGAGGCCCAGATCGTCGATCAGGCCAAGACCCGCGGCATCTCCGAGGACCGGGTATTGGAGGACGTCATCCTCGCCGCCCAGCCCACCAAGAAGTTCGTCGAGTACGAGCACCTGGCGGGCATGCTGCTCTACCTGGCCTCTGACGTCGGCGCCTCCGCTACGGGGGCTGCCCTGTCGGTGGATGGCGGCTGGACCGCAACCTGACGACGCAAGGTACCTTTCCAAAAAAGGTACCTTGCTATGACAGATACCTTGCGATAGATACCTCTTCATCAGAAGGAGGTATCTGTCTTGCCCGAAGCCGTACAGGTTCAGCTGAAGAGGGGGGTCCTGGAGCTTTGCGTCCTGGCCCTGCTCTCCCGCGCCGATGCCTACGCCTATGACATCGCCGCCCGCCTCGCGGTGGCGATCGACATGGGCGAAGGTACGATCTACCCCCTCATGCGCCGGATGCAGTCCGATGGACTGGTCGACACCTACCTGGTCGAAAGCCCCTCCGGCCCCCCCCGTAAATATTACCGGCTGACCCCTGTGGGTCGGACCAGCCTCTCCGCCCAAAAGGCCGAGTGGACGTCCTTCTCAGCGGCTGTCGGTGTAATCCTTGGAGACGAAAAATGAGCCGTGAGCTCTTCCTGGGCCGGTTACGGTCCGGCCTCGCCGGCCTGCCGCCGGAAACCATCTCGGACTTTGTGGCCGATTACGCCGCCCACTTCGACGAGGGTGTCGCCGCCGGCCGCAGCGAGAGTGACGTCGCTGCGGGTCTTGGCGATCCCGCCCGCCTGGCGCGGGAACTGAAGGCCGAGGCTGGCCTGAAGCGCTGGGAGGCCGAGCGCAATCCCTCGGCCGCCGCCGGCGCCATCTTCGCCGTCCTAGGGCTGGGTGTCGTCGATGTCCTGATCTTGCTGCCCATCCTGCTGCCCATCCTCGGCACGCTGTTGGGCTTCGCCATCGCCTCGGTGGTGGGATTCGGGGCCGGAGCCTTTGTCTTCGTAATCGGCGCCTTCGCCGGCGTTGCCCGGGATGTCGCCGCCGCCATGCTGGCGGGTCTCGGGGTCATGGCCGGCTTTGTCTCGCTGGGGGCCCTGACCGCCCTGGTCACCATCGGCCTGGTCAACGCCCTGGTCTGGTACGGCCGCCTGCACCTGAAACTTCTCAAGCCCGCCCTTGAAGGCGGGGAGGTCCGCTCATGATCCGCACACTCGCCATCATCGCCGCCGCAGGGTTCGTCCTGTGCATTGGTGCCCTGTCCGCCGCAATCGCCTTCGCCGGGGGACCCAGAGGCCTACACGACAGGTTCAGCCAGATTACCAAGGACATGGATCTCCACATCGATTCCGAAGATGGATCCGAGATCATCCTCGGCGACTCCGGGCCGCGTGCCACCCGCAAGCTGGCCTGGGACGGTACCGACACCCTCGATATCGACGCCTTCGCTGACGTGACCTACATCCAGGGTCCCGCCCGCAGCGTGAGCCTGGAGGGGCCCGCCGCCCTGCTCGACAAGATTACGATCAAGGACGGCCGCATCGACTTCGACGGATCCCGCTGGAAGGGCGGTGCCCTGAAGGTGGTCATCGAGGCGCCCGGGGTCACCCACTTCGACATGGGCGGCGTCCAGGACCTGAAGATCACCGGTTACGACCAGGACACGCTCGAGATCAGTCTCAGCGGTGCCGGGCGCGTCACGGCCACCGGCAAGGCCCGCAAGGCGAGCCTCGACATCTCAGGTACCGGCGCGGCCAACCTCGCCGCCCTCGAGATCGAAGAGGCCGAGGTCGACCTCTCCGGCGCGGGCAAGGTGACCCTGGGCCCAAAGCGGTCCGCAAAGATCAACGTGTCCGGGATCGGCGAGGTCGAGCTCACCCGCCGGCCCGACCAGCTGGAGCAAAACATCTCCGGGGCGGGCCGGGTCAGCCAGCCGGGTCTTCCAGGCTAGGGCCGGAGGCGCTATCTGGGGCGGAAGGGGAGACCTCCATGAAACCTTCCGCCCTTTTCCTCGCCCTGACCCTGCTGGCCACGCCCGCCGTCAGCCTTGCGGCTCCGGCTCCCGTCACCCGCCAGCCCGTGGACGTCGCCGCCCACTATTCGGGCCGCTGGCTGGAAATCGCCCGCCGACCCATGTGGCTCACCCGCAACTGCGTGGCCTCGACCACAGACTACACCCCCCGCGCCGACGGCAAGGTCGATGTGCTGGACGCCTGCTACCGGGACGGCAAGCGGGTCGAGATTGCCGGGCGCGGCGAGATCCTCGACCCGGGTGTCCAGGCCCGGCTCAAGGTGACCTACAACCCCCTGGTGGTCTGGGAGTACCAGGTCCTCCACCGGGACCCGTCCGGCGGCTGGTTCATCTCGTCGGACCCCAAGTTCAGCAACCTTTTCATATTTGCCCGGCAGAGGCCGACCGAAGCCGAGCAGAAGGTCATGGTCGAGAAGGCCGCTGCCCTCGGCTACGACGTCAGCCAGCTGGAATTTCCTGCCCTCGAACGCTGATCCGGGTTGACGCCTGGCCTCTCCTTGCCGTCCTTCAATCCCAACACACAACGGGAGGATGACCCATGGCCTATCGGCCTTTTGATCTGACGGGAAAGGTGGCCCTGGTCACCGGCGGTAATGGCGGCATCGGCTTCGGCATGGTCGAGGCCCTGGCCCAGGCCGGGGCGGACGTGGTCATCTGGGGCTCCAACGGCAAGAAGAACACCGCCGCCGCCGAGGCCTTGGAGACCTCTGGCGTCAGGGTCCTGACCCAGGTCGTCGACGTGGCCGACGAGAACGCCGTGCGCGAGGGCATGGCCGAGGCCGTCCGCCAGATGGGCCGGATCGACACGGTGGTCGCCAATGCCGGC
>NZ_JBAXIM010000113.1:0-8387 GCF_037138395.1 Phenylobacterium sp. | reverse complement strand
CCAGGACGTCCGGGTCGCCGAAGGGCATGAGCTGGGTCAAAAGGACGCCGGCCTTGCCCGCATCCGGGTCCGCCCAGAAATAGGTGTTGAAGATCCCCGCCCAGTTCAGGGCACCGGGCCCGCGCCCCTGCTTCGTCGCCTCCGGGGTGACGACGGAGGCGAGGCCATGGCCGGTCAGCATGTCGGGATAGAGGTCGAAGTCGGTGGTCAGGGCACCGTTGGCGGTCTTGAAGGCCCCGGCCTTGAGAGACCCCGTCTGCACCTCGCTGAGGGACCGCACGGTCTGCGGCTTCAGTATGCGGGCGCCGTCCAGCTCCCCGCCGTTCAGCAGCATGCGCAGGAAGCGGATGTAGTCCGGTGCCGTGCCGTGCAGGCCGCCGCCGCCCGACAGGACCTCGGCCTCAGTGCCACCGGACGGAGTCGGGGCCGGGAAGAGGGTTCCCTCGACCCGCAGGTGGGCGGTGGCCCGCCGCTCCGGGTCCACGGGGGCGAAGCCGGTGTCCGTCATGCCCAGGGGGCCGAGGATGTGGTCATTGAGGTAGGCGTCCAGGCGCTGGCCGCTGGCGGCCTCCACGGCCAGGCCCGCCCAGTCGATACCGATCCCGTAGCTCCAGGCCTCGCCGGGATCGTGCAGCAGGGGCAGGACGTGCGCCGACCGGGTGCCGCCGTTCGGATCCGCCGCCCCGGTCACCCGATGCCATCGGGTGAGGTCCTCGCTCAGGAAGGCATAGCCAAAGCCCGAGGTGTGGGTCAGGAGGTCCCGCAGGGTCGGAGCCCGCCGGGCCGGACGCAGGCGCGGGGTGCCATCCTCGCCAAAGCCCTCAAGCACCTGCAGGTCGGTGAATTCAGGCAGCAGACCCGACAGGTCACCGTCGAGGCTGAGCCGGCCCGCCTCCACCTCCCGCAGGGCCGCAACCGAGACCACCGCCTTGGTCATGCTGGCCAGCCAGAAGATCGTGTCCTGGGTCATGGCCGCCGGTGCGCCCGCCTGCCGGAAGCCGGCCTGGTGGGTGTAGGTCACGCCGTCGCGGTCCGCTACGGCCGCCACGGCACCAGCGATACGCCCGGAGGCCACCGCCGCCTCCAGCGCCTTCTCAAAGCCCTCGTACACGCCTGTCCTCCGCGTCAGAGGCCAAGCACCATCTTGGCCATGATGTTGTGCTGGATCTCGTTCGACCCCGCATAGATCGAGGTCTTGCGGTAGTTGAAATAGTGCGGTGCCAGGGTGGCGGCATAGTCCGGCCCGGCCCGGGGCTCGTTGCGCTCGCCCCGGATCTCGGCCCAGGTGTCACGCACGAAGGGCGCGGCGTAGACGCCGGCCGCCTCGAGGGCCAGCTCGGTGATGGCCTGCTGGGCCTGGCTGCCCTCCAGCTTGAACATGGAGGACACGGCCCCCAGGGTCTCGCCGGTGACCCGTGAGCCGAAGACCCGCAGCTCGGTGGCGTTCAGCGTGTCCACCTTGATCTGCATCTCGGCCAGCTTGCGCCGGAAGGCCGGGTCATGGACCAGCTTGCCGCCGCCGTCGGAGGCCTGCAGGGAGGCGATCTGCTTGACCTTCTCCAGCTGGTGGGTGAGGCCCGGGGCATAGGGATTTCCCCGCTCGAACTGCAGCAGGTACTTGGCGTAGGTCCAGCCCTGGCCCTCTTCGCCGATCCGGTTGGAGATCGGCACGCGGACGTTGTCGAAGAAGACCTGGTTGATTTCCTGCTCGCCCTGGGCGGGGCCGTCCAGGGTTGGCAGGGCCACGATGGAAATGCCCGGCGTCTTCATGTCCAGCAGCAGGAAGCTGATGCCCACCTGGCGAATGGCCTCGTTCGAGGTCCGCACCAGGCAGAACATCCAGTCCGCCCATTGGGCGTAGGTGGTCCAGATCTTCGAGCCGTTCAGGACATAGTGGTCGCCATCCCGCTCGGCCTTGAGCGCCAGGGAGGCCAGGTCCGATCCCGAGCCCGGCTCGGAATAGCCCTGGCACCACCAGACGTCGGTAGACAGGATCCTGGGCAGGTGCTCGGCCTTCTGCTCGGGGGTGCCGAAGGCCATGACCACCGGGGCGCACATGGTCAGGCCCATGTTCGAGGTCGAGGGCGCGCCCGCCAGGGCCATCTCCATCTCGAAGATATACTTGCGGCTGTGGCTCCAGCCCGTGCCGCCGTACTCCTCCGGCCAGTCCGGGGCGATCCAGCCCTTTTCATTCAGCCGCTTAAGCCATCGGACCTGGCCCGCCTTGTCGATGTGGGCGTTCTTCGACTGCGCCGAGCGGGCGCGCATGTCGTCGTCGAAGGCTTCGGCGATGAAGGCCCGGACCTCGTCCCGAAAGGCGAGGTCGTCTTTGTTGAAGGCCAGGTCCATGGTTTTCGTCTCCGTGTCAGACGCCGTCGAGGTATTCGATCTCGGGCCGGCCACCCATGCAGGGACCCATCTTCGGGCCCGCTGCCTTGAAGTATTCCGTACCGCCGTGGTGCTTCAGGGCCGCCTCGTCGGCGTAGAGTTCCAGCACCTTGTAGACCTGCGCGTTCGTGCGGCTGCGGGTCAGCTGGTAGGCGTGGCAGCCGGGCTCATTGGCCTTCACCTGCTTGGCCAGTTCGGTGAAGATGGCTTCGAACTCCGCGTTCTTGCCTTCCGCTACGGTCAGGGTCGCGATGACGCCGATCATTCCATTTCCTCCGTTTGTGTGAGGCTTTGGACGGTAGAGGCACCCCCCGCAGGCAGCAAGCCCCGCCGCAGCGTCACCCGGGGGGAAATCAGCGCTTCGGGCCGTCCTTGTCGCTCCAGCCGTAGGCGACCCATTCGTGGCCGCCCACCCGCTGGGCCTCGATCACCTCGCCGGTCGCCCCCGTTGCCGAAGCGGCGGGTACCGGCGCGCGACGCAGCCGCCCCGTCAGGGCGGCGAGGCCCAGGAGGGTCGTCCCGATCACCGCCACCACCACGACGGTCGCCGCCGCGAACAGGGCCGCGACGGCCGCCAGCAACAGCCCCGCCACCGCCCCCAGGACCGCGAGCACGGCCTTGGGGCCGCGAAGGAAGGCAGCACCGGAACGATTAGCGATACGGATCATCGACATCCTCTGCAGGGGGCAGGGCCGGACCGTCCGGTCCAGCCTTCCCAACATGTTGTGCGCGCCCACGGGGGCGTCAACTGGAATCGGTCCGGACAGGGGGGCTCCGGGCAGGGGCCAGCGGGAAAAAACCGTGAAGGGTCGTGAATAACGGACCAGGCCCCGCCGGCCCGGGCGGACACCGCAGTGCCCATCAGTCACTGGCCTAGCCTCGGGGAAAGTGTCTCTCGCGCTGACGCTTCCCCACCGCCCTCGGCCTGAGGCGGAGGGTGTCGCAGGCAGCTGAGGTCCGCCCTACCCCCGCGCCGCGGCGACCTCCGCCCGCTCGCGGCGGATGGAGTCGTAGGCGGCGTTGAGGGCGGCGGACTTGGCGTGGGCGATGTCGAGGTATTCGTCGGGCAGGCCCAGGGCGTGGATGCGGTCCGGGTGGGCGTCGGCGATGCGCCGCCGCCAGACGGCCTTCAGGTCCGCGTCCGAGGCGTCGTGCGGGGCGTCGAGTACGGCGTAGGGGTCGCCATCGGGGGCTCCCAGATGGGTGGCGCGAATCCGGCGGTAGGACAGGGGACCAAAGCCGAACAGCTCGGCCACCCGCTCCAGATAGGCCTCCTCGTCGTCAGTGACCGCCCCGTCGGCGCCCGCGATGTGGAAGAGGCCGTCCAGAACGTCCTCGAGCAGGCCGGGACAGTTGCGGTAGCGGCGCGCCAGTTGGCGGGCATAGCTCTCGTATCCGTGGGTGGTCTGCCGGGCCAGGTCGTAGAGGCGCTGGACATTGCCCTGCGACGCCGCCTCTGGGGAGAAGACCTCGGCGAAGGCGTCGAACTCGGAGACCCGGGCGCGGCCGTCAGCCTTGGCCAATTTGGCGCCAAGGGCGGTTACCGCCGTGGAGAAGGCCGGGTCTGCCCCGGGGGGGCCCGGCGGGCAGTCACAGTCGCCTGCATCCGGCCCGCGGACGGCCAGGGTCGCGATCCTGCTCCAGAAGCCCATGCCAGCGCCCCAATCTCGCCGCGCCGCACCGACGGCGCGCTCCCTTCATGACGCCGTCCATATACCGGGCGGCGACTACGGGATTGTTACGTTTTCGACAGATGGAACCGCCCGGGGGCGGCCGACACTGGACGCGGCTTTCCCGGGTGTGGTCTTAGACCCAGGTGAGTGGCGGCGGAGGCCCCTTGGACAGGCGCTGGACCTTCTGGATCGACCGGGGCGGGACCTTCACCGACGTGGTGGGGCGGACCGACGACGGCCGGGAGGCGACCGCCAAGCTCCTGTCAGCCTCGCCGGCCTGGGCGGACTCCGCCGTCGAAGGCATGCGGCGGCTGATGGGAGTGGCGCCCGATGCGCCCTTCCCCGGCGACCGGGTCGAGGCCATCCGCATGGGCACGACCGTGGCCACCAACGCCCTCCTGGAGCGACGTTTCGCCCGCACCCTGCTAATCACCAACCGCGGCTTTGCCGACGCCCTGCGGATCGGCGACCAGTCCCGGCCGGACCTCTTCGCCCTCGACATCCGTCGCCCCGAGCCCCTGTTCGCCGGAGTCCTGGAGGTGGATGCGCGGCTGGGCGCCGACGGCGCGGTGGTCGAGCCCCTGGACCCTTCGGCCCTGGCAGCGAAGCTGGCCGACCTTGCCCCCGGCTACGAAGCCGCCGCCGTGGCCTTCCTGCACGCCGACCTCAACCCGGAGCCCGAGATCCTGGCCGGACGCCTGGCCCGGGAAGCCGGCATCCCCTTCATCGCCCTCTCGCACGAGGTCTCGCCCCTGCCGCGCTTCCTGCCCCGGGCCGAAACGACGGTGGCGGACGCCTGCCTGACCCCCGTGCTGCGGGCCTATGTGGACCAGGTCCAGTCTGCGGTGGGCGGGGCGCCCCTCTGGTTCATGACCTCGGCTGGCGGCCTTGTCCGGGCCTCAGCCTTCCGGGGAAGGGATGCCGTCCTGTCCGGTCCCGCCGGCGGGGTCTCCGGCGTGGCCGCGACGGCCCGGGCGGCGGGAAGTCGGGCGGTCCTGGGCTTTGATATGGGCGGGACCTCCACGGATGTCTGCCGCTTCGCCGGGGTGCTGGAGCGGCGCCAGACCACCCAGGTGGCCGGGGTGCGCCTGCGCACGCCCACGGTCGACGTCGAGACGGTGGCGGCCGGGGGCGGCTCCATCCTCCACTTCGACGGCGACCGAGCCAGGGCGGGACCGGCCAGCGCCGGCGCCGATCCCGGGCCAGCCGCCTACGGGCGCGGCGGACCGGCCACGGTGACCGACGCCAACCTGGTGCTGGGTCGGCTGGACCCGGCGCGTTTTCCCGCCGTCTTCGGGCCGGGCGGCGACGCCCCCCTGGATGCGGCGGCGGCGCGGGCGGCCCTTGCAGGCCTGGCGTCGGAGATGGGCCTGGCCGGGCCCGAGGCCGCGGCCGAGGGCTTCCTGGCCGTGGCCGTCGAGCAGACCGCCCAGGCAGTACGGCGCATGTCCACCGAGCGCGGCTTCGACCCCCGCGACCACGCCCTCGTCGCCTTCGGCGGCGCGGCGGGACAGGTGGCCTGCGATGTGGCCGAGGCCCTGGGTATGGACGAGATCCTCTGCCCGGGCCGGGCCAGCGTCCTGTCAGCCTGGGGTATGGGACAGGCTAGACCCACCGTCCTTCTGCAAGCTGGGCTGGAGACGGCCCTCGACGCGAGGGGGCTAGCCGCCGCGTCGGACCTCGCCGCCCGCCTCGGCGCGGAGGCCCTCGCAGGCCTGGCCGCCCAGGGAATCGACAGTGGCGAGGTCCAGGTCCGCCTCGGCCTGCGCTACGATGGCACCGACGCCGTCCTGTCCCTGGCACCGGGATCCGGGGACGAGGTGCGGGAGTCCTTCGAAGATGCCCACCGCCGGCTGTTCGGATTCACCGAACCCGACCGGGCGGTCCGCATCGCCCGGGTCGAGGTCGAGGCCGTGGAGGCGACAGCACCCCCCCTGCCGGTGGGACCCACCCGGGACGCTCCAACCCCCGTCTCCATCCCCACCGGTACCCGACAGGGCGTTAGGCAGATGACCTGCCGGTCGCAGGCTCTCTCCGCGCCCGTGGTGGAGGCTGCCGCCCTGACCCAGATCGACGGCCCGGCCCTCATCGTACGCGATGATACCCAGGTCGCCGTCCTGCCGGGCTGGCGGGCCCGAGGCGAGGCCGATGGCCTGATCCGCCTGACCCGCATCGCCGGCCCCGCCCCCCGGGAAGTGCGCCTGGACCGTCCCGATCCCGTCACCCTGGAGCTCTTCAACCGTCGATTCATGGGGGTAGCCGAGGCCATGGGGGCGGCCCTGGAGCGCACGGCGCACTCGGTCAACATCAAGGAAAGACTGGACTTTTCCTGTGCTCTCTTCGATGCAGACGGCGGGCTGGTGGCCAATGCGCCGCATATGCCCGTGCACCTGGGCTCCATGGGCGCCTCCGTCCTGGCCGTGCGCGAGCGGCGGGGGATCCTGAAGCCGGGCGAGGCCTTCGCCCTCAACAATCCCTACGCGGGTGGCACACACCTGCCGGACATCACCGTGGTCATGCCGGTCTTTACCCGGCCGGAGGCGGAGGGGCCCCCGGACCTCTTCGTCGCCGCCCGCGGGCACCATGCCGACGTCGGTGGCGTCCAGCCCGGCTCCATGCCGCCCTTCTCCCAAACCCTTGAAGACGAGGGGGTTCTGCTCGACGCCCTGCCCATTATGCGCGCCGGCGTCTTCCTTGAGGCCGAGGTCCGGGAGGCCCTGCTGGCGGGTCCCTGGCCCTGCCGGGCGCCGGACCGCAACCTCGCCGACCTGAAGGCCCAGCTCGCCGCCTGCCAGGCCGGGGCCGACACCCTGGCGGGCATGATCCGGGACCAGGGCGGCGAGGTCGTCGCCCGGTACATGGACTTCGTCCAGGACAATGCCGCCAGCGCCGTGCGGCGGGCCCTGAATCGGCTGTCGGATGGCGAGGCCAGGGTTCCCATGGACGGGGGCGGCGAGATCGCCGTGCGCATCACCCTGGATGGCGACCGGCAGGGAGCGGAGATCGATTTTACCGGGTCTTCCGACCAGGTGCCGACGAATTTCAATGCGCCCTCGGCCATCGTGGACGCCGCCGTCCTCTACGTCTTTCGCACCCTGGTGGACGACGATATCCCCCTTAATGCCGGCTGCCTGAAGCCCCTGCGGGTGCGTACCCGGCCCGGATCCCTCCTGGCCCCTGCCCCGCCGGCGGCGGTGGTGGCGGGCAATGTCGAGACCAGCCAGCATGTAGTCGACGCCCTCTACGCGGCCCTCGGCGTCATGGCTAACGCCCAGGGCAGCATGAACAACCTGACCTTCGGGGACGCCGACAGGCAGTACTACGAGACCCTCTGCGGTGGGGCCGGCGCCTCGGCCCGGGGACCGGGTGCCAGTGGTGTGCATACCCACATGACCAACTCGCGCCTGACCGACCCGGAGATCCTCGAGCGGCGCTTCCCGGTGCGGCTGGAAACCTTTGAAATCCTGCTGGGTTCAGGGGGCAGAGGCACCTTCCGGGGTGGAGACGGCGTGCGCCGGCGGATCCGTTTCCTGGCGCCCCTGGAGGCGGCCCTCCTGTCCACCCGCCGGACGTGCGCGCCCCAGGGGCTGGCCGGCGGCGGCCCCGCCCGGCCCGGCGCCCAGCGCCTGATCCGCGCCGACGGCTCATTCCTGGCCCTTGGCGGCTGTTTCTCGGTGACTGTCGCGGCAGGGGAGGCCATAGAGATCGAGACCCCCGGAGGCGGCGGCTTCGGACCGCCCTCCGCCACATCTGCGCCGGATTCAGAGGCTAATCCCGCCCCATGATCGCCCTTGCCCTCGCCCTCGCCCTGGCCGCCCAGGAGCCCGCGGCATCCACGTTGCCCGCCGATGCGCCCCAGGCCACAGCCGAGCGGGTCGCCGCCCGGGCGGCGGAAGCCCCAGGCCCGGCTGGCGCACCCAAGGACGACTATGGACTGGTCGGCTGGTGTTATGGCGTGCTGGATGGCTACCTCGCCCAACACGACCGGGTGATGCCGGACGTGACCCGGATCGAGAAGACCTATCGCCGGCCTGGCTCGTCCCTCCAGGACGACCTCAAGGTCTACGGCGACCTCCAGGCCCAGGCCCGGATCCACCTCAAGCTGTTCACCTCCGCCCTCCAGGCCGCCGAGCAGGCCAGCATTTCCCCCCTGCGCCCGCGGGGCGAGGCGGCCATCGCCAAGGGCCGCGCCGTCTGGGCACCCGCCGCCAACCTGCCAACCCGCACGGTCGCCCAGCAGTGGATGGGATGGACCCTGCCCCAGGCCTGCCCGGTCGCCGCCGAGCGCCTGACCCGCAACGCCCCCCTGATGGGCGCCGCGTTCGA
>NZ_JBAXIM010000112.1:0-8388 GCF_037138395.1 Phenylobacterium sp. | reverse complement strand
ACGCAGCCGATGATGGACAGGCTCATGGGCGTGGCGATGTGGGCCAGCCGGGCCTCAAGGGTCTCCACGGTGCGGATGACGTCGAACCCTTGTCGGGCGCAGGAGGGGCAGGCGATGATGTTCACGCCCCGGTGGCGAAGGCCCAGGGACTTCAGCAGGTCGAAGCCGACCTTGACCTCCTCGACGGGGTCCGCCGCCAGGGAGACCCGCAGGGTGTCGCCGATGCCGGCCCAGAGCAGGGCGCCCATGCCGATGGACGACTTGACTGTCCCGACGCGCTGTCCCCCCGCCTCGGTGACGCCGATATGGAGCGGGCAGTCGATGGCCTCGGCCAGCATCTGGTAGGCGGCCACGGTCATGAACAGGTCCGAGGCCTTCACGCTGATCTTGAACTCGTGGAAGTCGTGGTCCTGCAGGATCCGGGCGTGATCAAGGGCGCTCTCGACCATGGCGTCTGGGCAGGGCTCGCCGTACTTCTCCAGCAGGTGGCTCTCCAGGCTTCCGGCGTTCACGCCAATGCGGATCGAGCAGCCGTAGTCCCGGGCCGCCTGGATGACCTCGCGCACGCGGTCCGGGCTGCCGATGTTTCCCGGATTGATCCGCAGGCAGGCGGCGCCGCCCTTCGCCGCCTCGATCGCGCGGCGGTAGTGGAAGTGGATATCCGCGACGATGGGGACCTTCGCCGCCTTCACGATCTGTGGCAGGGCGGCGGTCGAGGCTTCGTCCGGGCAGGAGACGCGCACGATGTCGACCCCGGCGTCTTCCATCTGGCGGACCTGGTCGATGGTCGCAGCGGCGTCCGCCGTCAGGGTGTTGGTCATCGACTGGACGCTGATGGGTGCATCTCCGCCGACCTCAAGGGTCCCGACCCGGATCTTGCGACTCTTGCGGCGGACGATGGTGCGCCAGGGGCGCAGGGCAGAATGATCAGACATGGCTCGAGAATAGTGGGCGGCAGGGGAAATCCCAAGGCCTGACCGTGGGAATGGAGATCAAGGTTTGGGGGCTGGGGCTGACCGGGCCGGCACCGGCGGGGCGGTGGCCAGGGCGGAGGCGGGTGTCCGGCCCGAGGGCAGGACGCCCCGGGCCTGCCCCTCGACGAACGCCGCCATCACTCCGGCTTCGACCGTCTCGAAGACAACGGCGGCGCCGGAGGGTGCGCGATAGGCGTCTCCGGCGGCAACCTTACGGGCGAACCAGGCGGCGCCGTCCGGGCCCCAGACGATCAGGGTGGTTGGGCGCCGCGCCTGCACCACGATGCGACCTGATCCCGCCGGTGCGCCGTAAATCTCGCCCCTGGGAACGAAGGTCTCGCCCATGTCGAGCAGGGTCGGGTCTTCACGGGAGGTCAGGGTTTCCGGGAGGGCTGCCGACAGTACAGACTCCAGGCCGGGCGTGAGGTAGGCGGGTGGGGCATTGGATTCGACGGGCGCGGGCAAGGGCGCGCCCAGGGTCATGGGCCCGGTGGGCGTCCGCAGCGCTGGGGCTTCTGAAACGGGGGTCGCGGACCCCTGCGAAACTTCGTGCAGGCTGCCCCTGCGGATCAGGTTCCAGGCGAAAATCGCCGACAGAATGAGAAGGCCGGCGAAGAGCATGAGCCGCAGGCGCGGGTCGGCCATGCGCCGGACGCCGACGGGGGGTCGCAGGCCGTCGTTCCGGTCCGGATCGTCAGCCTTGAAGCGGGCAATCGCGGCGTCTCCGGGCAGGCCCAGGGCCTGGGCATAGGCCCGCAGGTACCCGATCGTGAAGGGGCGGCTGGGCAGGTCTTCCAGGCTAAGGGATTCGATGGCCTCAACGTGAGCGGGCCGGATGCGGGTCCGGGCTGTGATGTCCGCTATGCTCAGCCCCCTGGCTTCCCGGAGGGTGCGCAGGGCCGCGCCAACGTGCTCTCCGCCCTGCAGGTCGGGGGCCGGTAAGGCCGCCCCGGCCGGCATCTCCACCTCTTCAGTCATGGCCGAGCCGACCCCCGCGAAAGCGGTCTGGCGATAACACGCCGATGTTGCGAGGCCAATTGCTGCCCGCGGGGCTCAGATGGCCAGGTAGAGCTTACGGGCCAGGGTCTCGACCTCGTTCCGGATCGATCCCGCAGTGCTGCGGATCAGGCTCTGGACCCCCCGGCGGGCCGCTGCGCGGTCGCAGGAGAGGACCATCTGCTTAACCGGTCCGATCCCGGCCGGGGGCATGGAGAGGGCCTCGAAGCCCAGGGCCACCAGGGCGAAGGCCTCAAGGGGACGTCCCGCCATCTCCCCGCAGACGGAGACCGGCGTCCCGGTTTCAGCGCAGGCCTTCTGGATCATCTCCAGGGCGCGCAGGGCTGGCGGCGAGAGGAAGTCGTACCGTTCGGAGACCCGGGGATTCCCGCGATCCGCAGCGAAAAGATACTGCATCAGGTCATTCGTGCCGACGCTGACGAAGTCCGTCAGGGGCAGGAGGGCGTCCAGGTGCCAGATCACCGAGGGGGCCTCGATCATGGCGCCGACATCCAGCCGTGCGGGCTCCGGCCTGCCGCGTCTGTGCGCCCAGGCCACCTCCTGGTCGACGAGGGCCCGGGCGGCGCGGAATTCATCGACGCTGGCGACAAGGGGGAACATGATCTTCAGCGGTCGGCCCTGGGAGGCTGCGATCAGCGCCCGGAGCTGGAGGCGCAGGAGGGCGGGGCGGTCCAGACCCATGCGCACTGCGCGCCAGCCCAGGGCTGGATTGTCCTCCCGCTCGGCCTCCATGTAGGGCAGGACCTTGTCCCCCCCGAGGTCCAGGGTTCGGAAGGTCACGGGCAGGTCCCCGGCCGCGTCCATGACCCGGCTGTAGAGGGCCGTCTGGGCCGTCAGTCGCGGCATCTCCTCGGCGACCATGAACTGGAACTCGGTGCGGAAGAGCCCGATCCCGTCGGCGCCGGCGTCGCCCAGCATGTCCAGGTCGACGTCCAGGCCAGCGTTCATCAGCAGCTGAATCTTGGCCCCGTCCTGGGTAATGGCGGGCCGGTCCCGCAGGCGGGCGAACTCGGCGCGCCTCTGCAACCGGACGTCGAGCCGGGCCTTGAGGGCCTTCACAACGTCCGGACGCGGCCGCAGGTAGGCCTCGGCCATTTCGGCGTCGACGATGACGATGTCGCCTTCCGAGACCTTGTCCCGCAGGCCCACAAGGCGCCCGACGCAGGGAATGTCCAGGGCTCGGGCGACGATGGAAGCGTGGCTGGCGGTGGATCCCTCCTCGAGGAGAAGGCCCTTCAGCCGGGTGCGGTCGTACTCCAGGAGGTCAGCGGGCCCGAGGTTCCGGGCGATGAGGATAGCGTTCTCGGGCAGGTCGCGAACCAGGGCGGCGTCGCCTGCCAGGTGTCGTAACAGCCGATCCGCCAGGTCTTCGAAGTCATGGAGCCGCTCGCGCAGGTAGGGGTCCCGGGCCTGTCCCAGCCGGGCGCGGTGCTCAGAGCGGACCCGCTCCACCGCAGCCTCTGCGGTGAGGCCATTGCGCACGGCGTCCTCGAGGGAGCGCCTCCACCCCCGGTCGTGTGCAAACATCCGATAGGTCTCGAGCACCTCGTAGGAGGCCTCCACCAGGCCGTGCTGGCCCTCGAGCATACCGTCGATCTGGGCCTGGAGGGCCGTGACGGCCGCCTTCAGTCGCTCCTCTTCAGCGCCGACGTCCTCGGCGAGCAGGTCCGACGGCGCCATCGGCGGCTCGTGCAGGACCACGACCCCAAGGGCGAGGCCCTCTGCGAAGCGCGCGCCCTTCAGCCGCTCGGGCTTCTTGGGCACCAGGTCGATATTCTTGAGGGTCCCCTCGGCAGCAATCTCGCCCCCGGCCACCATCTCGGCCAGGACCATGGCGATGATCTGCAGGTCTTCGACCTCATCCTCGGAATAGACCCGCTCGGTCCGGTTCTGGACCACCAGCACGCCGATGGCCCGGCCACCGCGCAGCAGGGGCACGCCCATGAAGGCGTGGAAGGGGTCCTCTCCTGTCTCCGGCCGGTAGGAGAAGGCGGGGTGATTGGGTGCGTCTGAAAGGTTGAGCGGCCGCCCCAGGCGCATGATGTCGCCTACCAGGCCTTCCCCTGGCTTCATCCGCGTCAGGTGAACGGCGTCCGGGGACAGGCCCTGGGTGGCGAATAGTTCCATATGGCCGTCGCCCTGGCGCATGTAGAGCGAGCAGACCTCCGCCACCATCGACTGGGCGATGACGCGAACCACCATGTCCAGGCGCGCCTGGACAGGTCCGCCCGAGGCGAGGGCCTCGCGGATCTGCCGGAGCAGGCTCCTCTGGCCCCTGACGGCGAAACTGGAGGTCGGCGTTGGCAATGGCCCCTCGCGGCGGGAGGAAACCCTCTTCCCCGCCGGCCTTTTAGCAGGAAGGGGTGACAGAACGGAAAACAAATGCCCGTGCGGCGGGCGTCCAGCAAGCCTGATGCCTGCCAGGAAGGCGCTGGTCAGCCCGGCGGGCAGGAAATGGGCGCCGCCTTGGCAATTTCCGCCGCTGCGGCCTTGAGGTCGGACTGGTAGGCGGGGGTCGCCGACACCCGTGCGTAGACCGCCAGGCCCAGCATGCGCCCGGCCGCCACGTCGCTTGCCCAGTGGACGCGGCAGTCCACCCTGTGCTGGCCGACATCGGAGCCCCAGGCGCGAATGGCGTCAGCGCGGGCCGGGGCGGCCTCGGAGAGGACGAGGGCGAGGAGCCAGCCCAGACCAGCGTGCCCGCTGGGGTAGGCATAGCCAAGCTTGTCGCCCTGCCCGGCAGCCACCCGGGGATCACATGCCGGTCCGCCGTCCACCGTGAAGGGACGCGGCCGCTTCCAGTTTGACTTGGCCTGCTCCATGGGCCCGACGAAGTCGCTCACAGCCGAAGAGAACAACTTCTGGACCGCCGGGGTCTTGTCTGCCGAGACTTGGACGCCGACGGCGCAGGACAGGGTCTGCATGAAGTCGGCGTTGGGGATGTTCGCCTCGCGGATGGCCGCCTTCCAGGCCGGGCCGTCGACCCCGGCACCGGCGGCGGCGGCGGTCGCACGGTCGAACGCCTCCTGGCTTGACCCGGGCGGCGGCGGCGGCGGCAGGAGCCGGACGGCGTCGATGGGCGGCTGGCCAATTAGGTAGCCGCCCATGATCAGGTGAAGCAGGGAAAGACCCAGGGCGTTGGACATGACTCAAATCTCCTTGGATGCGCGGCGCACGGTAAGCGCATTGTTAGGGGGCCGTCACCTCGTGATATAAAGCGACCCACGGCGGCACCTGTCCGCCGGGATCCTCTCGGGGGGAAGCCCATGCGCTACCGGCTGGCCCTGATCGGCCTTGTTCTCATTGTTGCAGGATCACTCCTGGCCTCGCGGGTGCAGACCTCCGGCGGCGTTCAGATCGGTGAAGCCCACTGGCGCACGGCCGAGGGTGCCGAGATGTCGGGCCTGCTCTACCGGCCCGCCGGGCTGGAGGGCGGGCGGCGCGCCCCGGCGGTCCTCCTCAGCCACGGCTACATCAACACCCGGGAGATGCAGAGCCCCTTCGCCATCGAGCTTTCGCGGCGGGGTTTCGTTGTCCTGGCGATGGACATGACCGGACACGGCAGCTCCGGCGGCAATGTGGGCGCGGCGGGCTTCGGAGGCCCTTCGGCCCTGGCCTTCCTGCGTAGCCAGTCCTTCGTCGATCCGCAGCAGATCGGCCTGGCCGGCCACAGCATGGGCGGCGGCCCGATCCTCGCGGCGGCTCACGCCCAACCCGATGGCTACCGCGCCATGGCCCTGGTGGGCTCCGCCCCGGGGCTCTTCGGGCCTCCGGACGAGGTCCGCCCGGATTTCCCGCGCAACCTGAACGTGGTCTTCGGAGGGCTAGATGAGTTCGCCGGCCTCATGTGGCGCTCGCCCAAGGGAACTGGACTGCCGGACTCGGCCAAGCTGAAGCAGGTCTTTGGCGTCGCTTCGGCGGTTGAGCCCGGCCGGGTCTACGGCGATCCCGCCCTGGGGACGGCCCGCCGCCTTGACCTTCCCCACGTCACCCATCCCTGGGAACATTTCTCCTCTGGCGGCGTGGCACCCGTCGTCGACTGGATGCAGGCGCGGCTGGAGGGCGAGGGCCATCCCCTGCCGGCCGGACACCAGATCTGGTTCTGGAAGGAGATCGGCACCCTCGTTGGCTTCGTCGGTTTTATCCTGGTCTTGCTGGGAGTCTTCGAGGCCATTCTGGCCCTACCCTGGATCGGTGACCTGAGGCGCAATCCTGAACCCGTCGTCGCAGTCCGGGGCTCCGGGGGCTGGATCGCCCTGGCCCTCACCGCCGTCCTGCCCGCCCTGACCTACCTGCCATTCATGAAGCTGGGCGAGCTCTGGCTTCCCTCCGCCCACTTTCCGCAGTGGATTCAGAACCAGCTTCTCGCCTGGGCCCTGCTGAACACCCTCCTGTCCCTCCTGGCGGTGCCGTTCCTCCGGCGGGGTCACCCGGACTTCAGCCTGGACATTCCGCGCTCGTCAGTGGCGGCCCTGGCCGCAGTCGGGGCCGGCGCCCTAGCCCTGCTGGCCGTGGACCGCTTGCTGCACGTGGATTTCCGGTTCTGGGTGCTCGGCTTCCGTCCCCTGGAAGCGCCGCGATGGGGCGTCTTCCTGACCTACCTGCCGTTCTGGATCCTCCATTCGGTGATCCTGGTCCGCGGCCTGTGCGCCCTGCTGGCGGTCGATGGTGCCGGACGGCGCTCGACCTACCTGACGGCGGCGAGCGTCCTGGGCGGCGGCTTCCTGGTCCTGGCGGCGCTGGAGTACGGAACCCTGTTCTCGACAGGCCTGCTTCTGACCCCAACCGCGCCCCTCAACGTTATTGTCGGCCTGCAGTTCATTCCCCTGTTGGCGATCGTCGGCGTAATCTCGGTCTTCACCTGGCGCCGGACGAACAGCTACCTGCCGGGTGCCCTGATCTGCGCGCTTTTCCTGTGTTGGTATGTGACCAGCGGGACGGCCAACCATTGGTCCCCAGACTATCCGATGACCTTCCCTCCCGCGGCAAGGAGCCGGTAGGACCGGGTCAGAGCTGGTCCAGGCCGTAGGCGGCGTGAAGGGCCCGAACCGCGAGTTCGGTGTAGGCGGCGTCGATCAGGACGGAGATCTTGATTTCCGAGGTCGAGATGACCTGGATATTGACCCCCTTCTCAGCCAGGGCGCCGAACATGGTCTTGGCCACGCCCGCATGGCTGCGCATGCCAACGCCGATCACCGACACCTTGGCGACGTCCTCGTTGACCTGGACATCCTCGAAACCGACCTGATCCTTGAGGCGGCGGACCAGGTCCACTGCCCGTCCGGCGTCCCGCTTGCCGACGGTGAACTCCATGTTGGCCGTATCGGCGATCCGGGCGTGGCTCTGCACAATCATGTCGACATTGACGTTGGCGTCGGCCAGGGCCCCGAAGATGACCGAAGAGACGCCCGGATGATCGGGCAGGCCGAACAGGCTGATCTTGGCCTCGTCCCGGCTGTAGGCGACTCCGCTGACGATCCGCTTTTCCATGATCTCTTCCTCGTCGCACACAATGGTGCCCTGGCCCGGGGCATCGCCGGGCTCGACAAAACTCGACAGGACCCGCAGTGGCACCTTTTGGGCCATGGCCAGCTCCACCGACCGCGTCTGCAGGACCTTGGCGCCCAGGGAGGCCATCTCGAGCATCTCCTCGTAGGAAATGCGCGCCAGCTTCCGGGCCCGGGACTCGATGCGGGGGTCGGTGGTGTAGACCCCATCGACGTCCGTGTAGATGTCGCAGCGCACGGCCCGCACCGCGGCGGCGATCGCCACGGCGCTGGTGTCGGATCCGCCTCGGCCCAGGGTCGCGATCCGGCCTGAGGCCGTCACCCCCTGGAAGCCGGCAATGACCGCGATCACCCCAGCGTCCATTGAGGCCGTCAGTGCTTCCGGTGGAACATCGTCGATGCGCGAGCGCCCGTGGGCGTCGTCGGCGATGATGGGGACCTGCCAGCCCATCCAGGAGCGGGCGGACAGCCCCATGTTGCGCAGGGTCATGGCCAGGAGGCCGGCGGTCACCTGTTCGCCCGACGCCACCACGACGTCATATTCGTCATCGGAGGCCGGCAGGCCATCGGCGGCGGGTCCCGCAGCGTCTGTCCAGGCCACCAGCTCGTTGGTCTTGCCGCTCATGGCAGAGACGACGACCGCGACCCTGTGGCCCGCTGCAGTTTCGGCAGCGACCAGCCCTGCGACGCGCCGGATGCGTTCCAGGTCGGCCACGGAGGTGCCGCCGAATTTCATGACCAGCCGCGACATGGCTCGCAATCTGCACTCCAGACCGGAAAGAAGGGCGTTCTAGCGGGGGGGCGGGGAGGGGGCGGTGCGGGGGCGGGCGGGGGGCGGGCAGGAGCACCACTTCATCGGCGAAGTGCGAGGCCTCGCCGAGGTCGTGGGT
>NZ_JBAXIM010000111.1:0-8430 GCF_037138395.1 Phenylobacterium sp. | reverse complement strand
GGCATCGGGACTTGTTATGCGGCAGGCCTGGGACAACGACGCGCGCAAGTCTGGCCATCGGTGGAGCTCCCCAGGGTGAAGGAACTCAGTCGCACCGGAGGGGGTTTCGGACAGTGTCACTGTAACCCCGTGCGCTATCTGATGCGGAACCTGGCTTAGTTCAGGCCAGAAGGGTGAGGGCAGCCAGCCCTATTCCGCCAGCGCCAGCCAGAAGGGCCAGATACCAGGGCCAGGACCTGCGGGTAATTATGGTGACGGTCGAGACCGCGATGGAGATCTGCAAGAGGGCCGCGGCGAGGGTCAGTTTCGGGTGGCGGGCTTCATGCAGGTCGGATTCGGCCCGCGCCTCATCCCTCTGTCGCTCAAGCGCCCTGGCCGCCTTGGTGATCTCGATCTGGTCATCGCCTTCCTGCCGGGCCTTGGCGCGCGCCTTGTCGGCTCCGGGGCCGCCCGCTTCGGCGGCGGCTTCATCGAGACGCTTCTTGATTCCCTTGGCCTGGAAGAAGGCCCACTGATCGCTGGCCTGGGCCTGGAGCAGGGCCGCCCGGTTTGATTCCAGGATCGCCCCTGCGGTTTCCATAGACTCAATTGACCCGACAATGGCGGTTGCTACAGCAAACAGGGCGATCGTGATGGAAGCGCGGGCAATCAACGGGCTATGGGCTTTGGCCGCATGTTCGGCATGTTCCCTGTGCTCGTGAAACTCCATGGGGTTTTCGGGCATGATCAGGGCTCAAATCAGGGGGGGACTCTCTGAATCGACAATACGCCTCTGACTTGAGGAAGAATAGGATCTACTCCAGGGTCCGCACCCGGGGTTACGGTGACACTGTTTGAAATAGATCGTCACCCAAGGCATCGGGACTGGTCGCCGGCCGGATCACCCGGGTGACGGAGCTGGAGCAGCCGGTCTTCGCCTGGCGCTAGGGGCCGCGGCCAGCCGGGCCCGGATGTCGGCATGGGCTGCAAGGATCAGGGTCACCAAAGCCGCCTCCGGCGCCGGCTGGCCCCACCTCAGCTTGACGTGCCGCATCCGCTTCCCGCTTCCCTCGAGGACGCCCGAGGGATCCGGCAGGTCCGCCCCGTGGAAGAAGCCAACGGCCACGTGGGCGCGGTAGGCGGCGACATAGGCGAAGGCGGCGTCATCGACGCAGGCGGTGGGCTGGTGGTCATGAAGGCATTCCACGACCTCCGGGCCACAGGCCCGGATCTGGCCGAACCAGAAGCGGGCCAACGGGCGCAGACCCGGGTCGCCGGCCTCGAACCAGGCCGCGACGGCGGGATCCTCCCGGCGCGCGCCGGAGAGACGGAAGAGGGGTTCCATAGCCGCAGCCTAGCCCAGGGCGCGCTCCCAGAACTAGATTTCGTTCAGGAAGCTCCGGACGGCGAGCAGATAGGCTGGGAAGTTCTCCCGGCGGACATTGTGCGCCGCCCCCTCGATGCGAACCGCCCTAAGGGCCTTGTTGATCTCGCGGGCCTCCCTCGCCTCGGCCGCCCCGACCAGGCTTCCCTTCTCGGCATCTCCGTAGATGAGGAGGGTCGGCACCCGAATCCGGCGGATGTCGTCCTGCCAGGGGGTCGGAAGGATCGGAAGGGCGTTCCGGGCGACCTGCTGCTTCGAGGCGACCCAGGCGGGGAACTCCTGCGCGTCCCAGGTCGGCGACTGGCGTCGGCCGAGGGCCAGCAACTCGGCTTCGGTCATGTCCCGTAACGGCTTCACCTGGTCATTGAACCGCGCCAGGCGCTTGGCCGCCGTCTCGGCGTCTATGGGCGGGACCAAGGGGGGGTCTTCGAGGATGACGGCGCGGATGAGGTCGGGGAATTCCGCCGCGCAGGCGGCGGTCGCCCGGGCGCCCAAGGAGTGGCCCATGGCGATCACGCCCGACAGCCCAAGGGCGGTGATGGCCTCGGCGATATCCCGGCCGGGCGTGTCCGGCGACAGCCCGTCCTCACCGGGCGGTGAACTTGCCCCATGTCCCCGGGCATCGAGCATGATGACGTCGAAGTCGGACTCCAGAGCCTCAGCGAGACGGGTCCAGCACAGGCCGTTGTCCGTCAGTCCATGGGACAGGACGATGGGTGGTAGCGCGCCTCCGGTCCTGTGATAGGCCAGCCGCCCTCCGGTCACCTCCACCTCGCCGGAGGGCCACTCTGATCGATGGGTCACCATGCATAGGCCTCGGGAGCCGCGCCACAGGCCGGGAAGATGGTATCGAGCCGGGCCAGGGCAGACTCGTCAAGACCTAAACCCGGCGCCTGCAGGAGGGCGGCGAACTGGTCGCGGCGCCTTGGCCCGACGATGGCCGAGGTGATCCCCGGCTGGTGCAGGAGCCAGGCGATGGCGACCACGCCCGGTGCCTGGCCCAGCTCGTTGCAGAGGGTGGTGAAGGCGGCAAGACGGTCGGCGTGGACCCCGGAGGCATCGCGGACCGCGGCGGCGCCCCGACGACCGGAGGGGTCTGTGGATGTCCCGGCAAGGAGACCCCCCGCCAGCGGGCTCCAGGCGATCACGCCGACGCCGTAGGCCTGGCAGGCAGGAAGCACCTCCAGCTCGGCCCGTCGCTCGACGAGGTTGTAGAGGCTCTGCTCGCAGACCAGGCCGAGGCGGTGAGAGGCCAGGGCCTTCTCATTGAACCGGGCGATGGCCCAGCCGGGGAAGTTGCTGGAGCCCACATAGGTGATCTTGCCCTGGGCGATGAGCCGGTCCATCGCCTGCCAGATCTCCTCGACCGGCGCCGCGCGGTCGACATGGTGCATCTGGTAGAGGTCGATGTGGTCGACGCCCAGGCGCTTCAAACTGGCGTCGCAGGCCCTCTGGATATGCCGCGCGGACAGGCCCCGGTCGTTGACGTCCTCCGACATGGGCTCATGGACCTTGGTGGCCAGGACGACGCGGTCCCGCCGGGACGGATCCTCCGCCAGCCATTCCCCCAGCAGGCGCTCCGTCGCGCCGACCCCGAGACGGCCCCCGTACTGGTCGGCGGTATCGATGAAGTTCACCCCTGCTTCCAGGGCGTCATTCAGGATGGCGAAGCTCTCCTCGCGGGAGGTCAGGGGCCCGAAGTTCATGGTCCCCAGGCAGATTTCGCTGACCTGGAGGGCGGTCCTCCCCAGGCGGCGGTGCTTCATGGTGCCCTCAGGGTCGGACCGGTCACCAGGGTCTCGCTGGAGTCGAGGACGCAGTGCCGGACCCGCTTCCGGGCGGTCTCCGACAGGGTCTGGTAGTCCGCATGGCTGATCCCCGGGACGATGGGCTCGCGGAACCAGGGGGCATAGAACTCAAGATTCGGAATGGCCCGCAGGGCGTCGGACAGGTTGGGCGTACCCCCATGCCAGGCCCGGACATCGCGGATCATGACGGCGCCGGCGGGGGCCGGGCAGACCGTGCTCAGCCGCATCCACTCTGGCTCCTCGGCCAGGCTGGGGATCGGATGGCGGGCGTTCTGTGTGCCCGGGATCTGGCGCGTCGGCCCGTTCAGCCGGGTCACCTCCTGGGGCAGGAAGTTAGCGCAGACATAGGGACACGGCAGGTCCCGTATGGTCAGCTGGCCCCGCGGGTCATGGAAGGCGCTGTAGGGCGTCGAGACGCCGTCCTTCCAGTCGCGGATATCGGAGTGGAGGGGCTGGTACCCGGTCGCCCCCGGCAGGCAGAAGTCACCGCTGGCCGCCCGCAGGACGAAGTCCGGCGACTGGAAGATGGCAGTGACCACCGCGTTGACGATGTCGTTGTCGAGCAGCATGCGCCACTCGGGCCGATGCAGCTGGCTGCGCGTCAGGCTGGAGCCGCCGAAGGAGTACCGATGCGAGCCCCGGTTCCCCTTCCGGTCGGTATCGAGGGCGAGGATCTCGTCGGCGACCTCCCGGCAACCCCGGGCCAGGAACTCGACCTGGGCGCTGTCCAGCACCTCGGCGATGACCACGAAACCGTCCCGGCGGAAAAGCTCGGGGGCGTGGGCCGCGTCGCCCGGGGCCAGGATCTCCAGCCCCCGGATTCCGGTATTGGCCTCAAGATAGGCGCGCTGGGCGTCCAGGTCAGCAACCTGAGGCGACGTCGCGGCGGTCGGCGTGATCGCATTCATTCCGTTTCCCCCCCCGGGGGATTCCGCGACCCAGCGCCCCCGTCTTTTGACTTTTGTTTCAATAAATCCCGGTTCACGCAAGGCGTCAGGCCAGCCTGAGGAAACCCGGATCCCGGAAGGGATTCCCCGCCTTCACGCGCTCATGAAAATCCGCCAACCGAGGCCCCGCCCCGCCCCAGAGGCGGCGGACCTCGGCCGGCAGGGGCGAGGTCAGACGGTCAGGGCCGCGACGACCTGGTCGACAACGGCCTGCGCCTTGGCGCGCATCTCGTCATCGGTGGCGTCCTGGATCGGGTGATCGACCAGAAGGTAGCGCGCGCCTTCCATGCCCAGCGCCCGGCGCTGGACCTCGGCGGCCTCAGCGAACTCGCTGGAGGCGATGGAGACGGCGGGAAGCCCCTGGATTTCGAACCATACAGTGTCGTGCAAACTGCACGTCGTGCACGATCCTCAATCGGCGAGGGCTTCCACCAGGACGCTGCATTCCGCCTTGATCTTCAGCCTCAGGTCCGTGGGACAGGGCTTGGTGAAGGTCGGCTTGGCGTAGCGCCGGATCTCATTGTCCGGGAAGCGGGCGGCCAGCAGGCGCTCCAGCTCGTCCAGGAGCACATTGCCCCGGGGCTTGCTGATGTCCAGAAGGCCGATCACCCCCGGGATGCTTCCCGTTCGCGGGGTGATCTGGCGCTCGACGGGCACGCGCTCGTCGGTCGGATCCAGGATAGTGGTCATCGATGTCCTCCGAATTCCAAATGTGACGCTATCAGCAGTCGATCTTCCTGGAAACGACCGTTGAACCCATGGCACCCGTGACCCAGCCGTGGAAGGCGGCAGAGAACTTCCCGGCCTCTGAACCCGCCACGACGATGTGGATGTACCGGCCATCGGCAAACTTCGGTGCCGGAGTCGCGAGCATCTCCGCCGTCATCTTGGCGGCGGAGGCGACCGGGATACCCGCGCCGGAGACGTCGTTGGACACCATCTCCCTCAGGGGGCGCGAGGTGACCTCCTGGATGCGGGCGCGGAGCCGGTCCTTGGGATAGGCCCCGTCGACGGTCAGCGTGTTGATATGCTCGGGGCAGACCACCAGCAGGGCGTCCACGGGCATGCGGTGGATCTTGGGCAGGAACATGCCTTCCAGGCCCAGGCCAAGGGTCCCGGCGATCTGGTCGGGCCGGCGGGACTCCTGGTCGACGATCTGCACCGGGCCACTGGTCATGGCGAAGGCGGTGACCACCGAATCCTCGGGCTGGAAGCCGCGCTCCACGTGGAGGGGATCCCAGGGCGAGCCCTCCTCCCACTCGGCGAAGCACATGGTGAACTTCATCGGACTGGAGAGGGTCGAGCGGTCGACGCCCCCGGGACGGGCCCCGCCGAGATTACGGAGGACCAGGCGAAGCGCTCGGCCGATGGTGGCATTGGCGCGGTTGCCAGCGCCCAGGGCGGCCAGCTTCATGTTCATGCCGATCCGGTGGCGGATCGGGCCATTGACCACCAGGACGGGCGAGGCGCCCATGGTGGTGGCGTTGACCCCGTGCATGTTGAATTCATCCGTGCAGACCGCCTCCAGGGCGGCGATCACCACGGGCAGGTACTCAGGCCGGCAGCCCGCCATCACGGCGTTGATGGCGACCTTTTCCACTGTGGCCGGGGCCATGTTGGGCGGCACGATGGCGACGATGTCCTGCGGGTCCCGGGTCGTTCCCGCCAGCATGCGGATCACCCGCTCGGGCGTCGGCGGGACCAGGGGCAGGCCATCGCTGAAGCCCTGGTCGAACAGGAACTCGTCGATGTCATCGGAAGCGGCGATCTCGATGCGCCGGGCCCGGATCGGGCTGCCCTCGGCCTCGGCCACCAGCCGGTCGTGGATGTCAGGGTCGAGATGCTTGGAGCCACAGCCCGGCCGCCAGTCCGGCAGGCTGGACCAGTCCACCTGGGGTGCCGGCGTCCCGAGCGCTTCGGAAATGCGGGCGGACAGGGCCTGCCACTCGACCTTGACGAAGCCCTCCATGACCGGCGCCGTTGCCCCCCCCGCGTCCGTCCAGAAGACCGCCGGAACGCTCTCGAAGTCCCAGGCCAGGGAGGTCCGCAGGGCACCGTCGTCCAGGATGGGCAGGGTCAGGCCGTGGCGATCGCGCAGGATCTCGGCCCCGTCCCGGGCCTGGGCGACCATCCAGACGTCCGCGTGTTCGCCCCAGGTGCGGTGAAAGGCCTCCAGCAGGGGTGCGACGAGGTTGCAGGTGGCGCAATCCTCCTTGGCGAAGCAGATCAGGCTCGGCCGTCCCGTGGGAAAGCTCCGCGATGTGCCGCCGAGGTCCTGGAGGGTGAAGGCGGGCGGGGTGTCGGTCATGGATCCGTCCTCAGGGTCGCAGGGGCACCAGCCCGCAGGCCGGGTGGCGGAGGTGGATGGGAATCGAACCCACCACACGCCGGTGAGGCGTGTCACCGGTTTTGAAGACCGGGGAAGCCACCAGACTCCAGTCACCTCCATCGCCCGCAACACTAGAGCGGGATCGGCGGCGTACCGAAGCGCTTTCTTTGGGCAACGACCTGGCGAGCATCCCCATGACGGACCGTATCGCCCCGGGAGTCGAGGAACTCCAGGGCCGGCACGATGAACTTGCGCGAGGTCGAAAGCGCCGCCCGGGCCTCGCCGGTGGTGAAAGCCGCCGGCGGCGGGAAGGCTGCCTCCAGGTCCGCAAGGGCCGCATCCAGGGCCTCTATGTGGAAGACCAGGGTCTGGCGCAGGGCATGGTTGCGCAGGGAGACCAGCCGCCCGGACTCTACCAGCAGGCTCAGGAGATCTGCGGACTCCCCCTCGGCGACGATGCTTGCGGCGTCCGGCGGTGTCATGCCGCCCTCCCGAAAGGCGGCCTCGATCTGCCCCAGGCGCACCAGCTGGCCCGGCGTCAGGGCGGCGAAGGGATCGTGGTCCTTCAGGGCCGCCTGGCCGCGCACGATCCGGATCCCACCCTCGGCGGCGAGCCGGCCCTCCACATGGGCGATGAGGTCCCCGGACAGGCTCCGTTGAAGGCTGCCGCGGAGGGCTCCGAGTGCAACAAAGGCCCGGGTGGGCTGTGCCCGGTGCGCCTCGGCAAGCCGGTCGAGATAGCCCTGGGCCGCCGCCTCCACGGCGGGTGCCTGGGCAAAGAGGCCGTCATCCAGGCGCACGAGGGTTTGGGCCAGCCGCAACCGGACCTCTCCGGCGGGTGCGCGAGACAGGCGGGCCGCCTCGGCCACGGAGACTGCACCCCCATCCCGCCGGGCGAGGGCCGCGGCGATGTCCTCCAGCCCGCCCTGTACGACGGCGAGTAGGAGGTCGCAGCGGGCTTCCAGGGTCCGGGCCCGCAGCAGGGGAGCTATGGGGTCCAGCACCTGGCCACCCCCCAGGGTCCCGGCGGGCGATGGCCGGCGAAGCAGGAGGCGCTGGCCGGCATGGGCGGGGACAGGGCCGCTGAAGCGGAGCTGGGCCAGGCCCGAAGATCCGGGCTCCAGAGGCGTCCCGCCAATGAGGCGCACCCGGGCAAGGTCCTGGCGTGCGCCCCAGAGCACGCGCACCTCGTCCCCGGACCGAAGCGGCCGGGCAGCGTCCGGCGACAGGGCGATCTCCGCATCCACCCTCAGGGTTGGCGGGAAGACGCCGGGGCTGCAGAGGACCTCGCCGGCCTTCACCTCGTCCGGGGAGACCCCGCGCAGGGCTGCCGCCACCCGGCCGCCGGCCCGCGCCGTCGCGACCGCCTGGCCATGGACCTGCAGCTGGCGCAGGTGGACCCTGCGCCCGGAGGGCTCCAGGACCGCCTCGTCCCCCACTTCGAGTTCCGCACCCTGCAGGGAGCCGGTGACTACGGTTCCCGCCCCGGCCAGGGTGAAGACCCGGTCGAGAGGCAGGAAGGCGCCGGGCAGGCGCTCAGGCGGGGGGGTCCGCAGGGCCAGGGCGTGGATTTCGCGGTTGAGGGTCCCAAGCCCCTCCCCGGTCACGGCCGAGCAGAAGACAACGGGCGCCGGGGCCAGGAAGGTCGACGCCAGCTCCGCCCCGATCCGGGCCTGGAGGTCGGCGCGGGTGTCCGGCGGAACGAGGTCAGCCTTGGTCACGGCGACAAGGCCGTCCCTAAGGCCCAGGAGGCCGGCAATCCTGAGGTGCTCACGGGTCTGCCGGGCGAAGCCTTCAACCGCGGAAACCACCAGCAGGACTGCCCGGGCACCGGCGGCCCCCATGACCATGGCGCGGATGAAGTCCTCGTGGCCGGGGGCATCCAGGAAGTGGACGTCACCGTCCGGGTCCTCGCGGAAGGCGAAGCCCAGGGCGATGGAGAGGCCCCTCACCTTTTCTTCGGGCAGCCGGTCCGTCTCCATG
>NZ_JBAXIM010000110.1:0-8577 GCF_037138395.1 Phenylobacterium sp. | reverse complement strand
TCCCGCCAGCCCCGGGCCCGGAGGTCGCAGGCCGGGCAGGCCCCGCAGCCGTGGCCCCAGGCGTGGCGGACCCCGCGCTCACCCGCATAGCAGGTGTGGGTGTCCTCCAGGACGATATCCACGAGGGCCTGGCCGCCCAGGCCGAGGGTCAGGGCCCAGGTCTGGGCCTTGGTCAGGCGCATGAGCGGGGTGTCGATGACGAAGGTCTGGTCCATCCCCAGGTTCAGGGCGGTCTGCAGGGCGTCGAGGGTGTCCCGCCGGCAGTCGGGATAGCCCGAGAAGTCCGTCTCGCACATGCCGCCCACCAGCCGCGACAGCCCCCGGCGGTCCGCCAGCGCCGCTGCCCAGGTCAGGAAGACCAGGTTGCGGCCCGGCACGAAGGTGTTGGGCAGGCCCCGGGCGCCCACCTCGAAGGCCCGCTCGGTGGTCAGGGCCGTGTCGCCAATGGCGCCGAAGGCGGTCAGGTCGAGCCGGTGGTCCGGGCCCAGCCGCGCCGCCCAGGCGGGAAAGCGCGCCTGGATAGCCGAGAGCACAACCTCGCGCTGGGCCATCTCGACCGAATGCCTCTGGCCATAGTCGAATCCCACGGTTTCGACCCGCGGATGGCGTTCCAGCGCCCAGGCGAGGCAGGCGGCGGAGTCCTGGCCGCCGGAGAAGAGGACAAGCGCCGTCTCGGTTCCGATCATGTCACCCCCAATACGCCTCCCGATGTTGCATTGCAAAACCCCGGACTGCCTTTGTGGCTAAGGAAAATGAAATCCGAACGTACAGAATTCCCTTTTTTTGGTGCATCGCACCCTCACGGAATATTGAGCCGGGCTAGATTGACTTGGCACCCCATAGGTAAACTGTCTGTAATGCCCGACAAGTCTGACTGCGTCGGGCGAGTTCCAAGGTGTTGTACGTCTTAGAAAAAAAGCAAAAAACCGGTGCTTTGCTGCCGGGGGGGAGGATCAAGTTATGAGTTCTTCGGGTCTGAAGCGCCTGCTTTGCCTGTCCGTTTCGGTCGCCGCCCTTACGGGCTTGGCGCACCCTGCAGCGGCCCAGTCTTCCAACACGATTGAGGAACTGGTGATCACTGCCGAAAAGCGGGAACAGAGCCTCCAGGATGTTCCCGTGGCCGTATCGGCCTTCTCTGCCGCCAAGCGAGACCTGATCGGTATCAACACGATCCAGGACATCACCAACTTCACGCCCGGCCTGCAATACAACAGCTCCACCGACCGGGTGTCGCTGCGCGGCGTGGGCCGCCTGACCAACGTGCTTTCCGCCGACGCCGCCGTCGCCAACTATTCCGACGGCATCTACGAGACCTTCGCCGTACGGGCGGGGTCGTCCACGCTCTATATCGACCGGGTCGAGGTCCTGCGCGGCCCGCAGGGCACCCTCTATGGCCGGAACTCCATCGGCGGCGCGCTGAACATCATCTCGAAGCGTCCTTCCAAGGAGGCCGGCGGCGAGGCGCGCTTCGGCGTCGACAACTTCGGTGCCACCAGCCTCGAGGCGACCTACTCCCTACCGGTCAGCGATCGGGTGGGAATCAAGCTTTCCGGCAACTGGTTCAACCAGAGCAATGGCTGGATCGACAACCTTGTCCCCGGCATGCCTGACGAAGGCAACGTCCGGAACGAGTGGACCACCGAGCTGCAGGTCAAGATCGACTTCAACGACAAGCTTGAGACCTGGCTGAAGGTCATTGGCACCCAGTGGCGCAATGGCGCTGGCGGTCCCGGTGCGGCGTCCGGTGCCTGGACCCCCGCCGAATGGCCCACCTACTATTCACCGCCCGGGGCGACCCAGCCCAACCAGGGCTTCGCCTGCTACAACGGCCCGATCAACACCGGGGTGACCAATGTGGTCAACCTGAACCCCGGCGGCTGCAAGAACCCTGCCGTCAACAGCCCCTGGACCATCGCCCGTCAGGTTCCCTACAAGGTCACCCTGCCGGTCGCCCTGACCATCGCCAACGAGTGGATCTATCACGCCGACAATTTCGACGTGAAATACCTGACCGGTGGTGTGCACTACCACTACATCCTGTCCGGGACGACCGACACCAATCGGGCGGCGCCGATCGCCTCCTATACCCTGCCGGCCCTGGGCAATCGTGGGCCTCTTGTGATCAAGCCCAGTGAAAGCTTCGTCTATCAGGAGGACAATGCCTTCTGGAGTCATGAGATCAACCTGATCTCGACAAACGACAGCCCGCTCCAGTGGGTGGTCGGTGCCTACTATTTCGACCAGCACTATACCCAGCCGGTCTATACGCAGAACTACAACCAGCCCCAGTGGAACGGGCCCTTCGCCTTCGGCTTCCTCTGCGCCCAGACGGGCGGGGTCTGCCCCAACCACACAGAGGGGCCGCGCCGCTTCGATAACCGTCCGGACGTCCACTCTCGGTCCTATGCCACCTTCGGCCAGATCGACTGGGACATGACCGACCAGTTCAAGTCTACTTTTGGCCTGCGCTATTCGCATGACGAGAAGTGGGGCCAGGAGTCGGTGCGGATCACCTGCTTCGCCGTTCCAGGCTGCGACTTCTCGGCCGCTTATGGGTTGCCCCCGATCATCGACCTGACCCAGTTGGGGTCCGTCGTGTCCTCGGGCGATGTGCTGAAGCCGGGTGTGGTGGGCAAGACCACCTATGATCCCGCCACCGGCTTCGCCACGCGCAAGCAGCGCCAAGCCTGGGAGGCGGTGACCGGCACGGCCGGCCTGGAGTGGAAGCCCGACGACGACACCATGCTCTACGGAAAGTATAGCAAGGGCTACAAGGCGGGCGGCTTCAACATCGGTATCTTCACCGTGCTGAGCTATTTCCCGACGACGGACAAGGAGAGCGTGGACTCGTTCGAGATCGGCCTGAAGAAGAATTTCGGACCGACCCTCCAGACGAATATGGCCGTGTTCCACTATATGTACGACAACCTGCAGATCCCGATCACTCGGGTCTCCTCGGGTGCTGTCCCGGCCTTCGGGCCTGGACCGACCACGGCCACCGACTTCTACAACGTGCCCAAGTCGATCTCGCAGGGCTTCGAGCTGGAGACAACCTGGCAGCCCATCGACAATCTGCAGATCCTCTTCAACTACTCCTACAACAACACCGAGATCCAGGGGGGGACGGCGGTGGACTCGGTCGACCCGACCGCCATCGACGCGAAGGCCAAGCCAGTCCTGACCTTCGCCCAGTGCGCCGTAATTACGAACGGCCAGTCGGCGTGCCCGGCCGACGTCTTCACGTCGGATCCCACCAAGGCCTATACACGTGAGCAGAAACTCGCAGGCAGTTCCCTGCCCAATGCGGCCAAGAACAAGGTAGCGGTGAACGTCAACTATACCTGGGAGTTCGAGGCTGGGTCCCTTGCCGGCTCGCTCAGCTACTTCTGGCGGGACAAGCAGTACGGCACGGTCTTCGAGCGCGCCTATACCGAGGCTCCCGACTGGTCGCAGATCGACGCCCGCGTGACCTGGTCCTCCGCGAACAGCGGCTACAAGATCATCGTCTACGGCAAGAACCTGACCGACGACATCGGCTACGACGCCGGTGCCACGGGAACTCGGGAAGCGGGGAACATCATCGCCGCCAACGGCGATGTGACCCGGGTCATCCAGGGTATCACCAGGAGTTATTCGGTGACCCCGCCGCGGACCTACGGCATCGAACTGCAGTACAAGTTCTGATCCCCGGCCGCCGGCCAGGGCCCAACCGGGTCCTGGCGGGCAGCCTTCGAATCATCGACTGGAAGTCCACCGCGCCTGGCGTCTGCGTCAGGTGCGGTGTCGATTCCGAGGGAGTGATCTTCCGCCTGGAACCCCCGTCGCGGGGTCCACTGCGCCACCGCCACACCGTGCATACTCTTTACCCAAATTAACCTTCGCGAAAGAGTGAGCCGTCAAAGTGGGCCCTGAGGCAGAAGGCTCACCGTTCTAAAATGTCTGTTCCCGATTACCTTTTCGACCGCGTGACCCAGGAAATCCGTCAGCAGATGGATTGCGTACTGGCCCTCACCACGCGGCTGGCCTCGCCCCTGCCGGCGGCGGATACCCGGGCCTGCGTCGAAGGCGTCGCCGTGGCGGCGGAGACGGTGCGCCGGATCACGGCGGCCTCCGCAGACATCCGTTCAGCCCTTTCCGACGCCCTGATCCTCAGCCCCGGCCCAGTGGCCCTCCGCGACCTTGTGGACCGCCTGGACGACCGCTGGCGCGCGCGCCTGACCGGTTCGGGCCTCACCCTCATGGTGTCCTACGACGGCCCGCCCGAGGGGGCGGCCATGCTGGACGCCGACCGAACCTTGCAGGTCTTTGACGGCTTCCTCGCCCACGCCCTCTCCGGGGTTCGGAAGGGTGCCGCAGAGGTCATGCTCCGCGTCCGCGAAAGCGGTGACGTTCTGGTCCTCGAGGGTCGGGTGCGGTCGTCCCGGACCGGCCTGCGGACCGATACCGAGGTCGACGTCCGTGAGATCGAGGAAATGTTCGGCCTTGAGGCGGCCATGGGGTTCATGCTTGGCCGCCACGTCCTGCGGCGACTGGGTGGCCGGGCCCGCATCCTCCAGAATCCGGGGCAGGGCGAGACCCTCAGCTTCGCCTTCCGCGCCGAACGTCCGCCCGAGCGGCCTGCGGAGGTCAAGAGCGCCGACCGCGCCGCCCACATCCTGGTCGTCGACGACAATGCAACGAACCGCATGGTGGCGGAGACCCTCTGCAGCATGTTCGGCTGCACCACCGAGCCGGCGGAAGATGGCGAGGCGGCCGTCGAGGCCGCGGCGACCGGCCGGTTCGACCTGATCCTCATGGACATCCGCATGCCGCGCCTGGACGGGGTGGGCGCCACCCGGCGGATCCGCGCCATGCCCAAGCCCATCGGCTGCATTCCGATCATTGCCCTGACCGCCAATGCAGATGCCGATGAGACCGCCAGCTACCTGGGCGCCGGCATGAACGGCGTCGTCGAGAAGCCGATGAAGCCGGACCAGCTGCTGCAGGTGGTCCGCGACACCCTGGCCCTGCCCCAACTGGATGCTTCCGCCGCCGCCTGATCCCTTGGCGAAAGGGTCGGCTCAGGGGCAGTGTACGCCCTGCCTGACCAGGAGGGGACACCGATGGCGAGCTGGTACGAACGAAACATCCTGCCGAAATTCCTCGCCTGCGCCTGTTCGGGGCCGCAGATGATGCGCCAGAGGTCGCGCCTGATCCCCCGGGCCGAGGGCCGCGTCCTGGAGCTGGGGGTGGGCATGGGGCTCAACCTGGCCTTCTACGATCCGGCCCGGGTGACCTCGGTCAGTGGCGTCGATCCGGCGGCAGAGCTCCGCGCCCTGGCCGAAGCCGCGCCGCGCCCCGAAGGCCTGGAGGTCGAGATCCTGCCCGGGGTGGCCGAGGACCTGCCCTTCGAGACGGACAGCTTCGACAGCGTCGTCTGCACCTTCACCCTGTGCTCGGTGCATTCCCCCGAGCGCGCCCTGGCGGAGGCCCGTCGGGTGCTCAGGCCGGGCGGACGCATGTTCTACTGCGAGCACGGCCTGGCCCCCGACGCCGACGTCGCCCGCTGGCAGGGGCGGATCGAACCGGTCTGGAAGCGCCTGGCCGGCGGCTGCCGCCTGACCCGCCCGATCCTGCCCCTCCTGGAGGCCGCGGGCTTTTCCACCGAAGGGGCCGAGAGCGCCTACCTGCCCAATGTCCCCCGCTTCGCCGGCTGGAACATCCTGGGAGAGGCCAGCATGGTGAATCTGGCGTGAAGCCAACTGGCGGATGTCTTGCCGGGTATGTCTGCGGAAAGTGGTAGCTGGGGGCGGGATCGAACCGCCGACCTGTGGGTTATGAATCCACCGCTCTAACCATCTGAGCTACCCAGCCGCCGGGCCATTTCGGCGAGGGGCGGTTTATAGGGTCTGGCGCGGCGCGCTTCAAGCCGCTTGGGAAGCGGGGCCGGGCTTGCTAGGGTCACAGCTGCGATGAGCGTCCTGCATCTCCTGGGAACGGCCGGCGAAGGCGGCGCGGAGACCTATTTCGTCGACCTGGTCACAGGGTTGGCGGGATCGGGACAGGCGCAGGCGGCGGTCCTGCGCCCCAACGCCGCCCGCCAGGCGGCCCTGGCCAGCGCCGGGGTCCCGGTCCGGGAGCTCCGGTTCGGCGGCCCCCTGGACCTCTTCACCGCACCCGCCGCAGGCCGCTTTGCCCGCGCCCACGACACCAGCCTCGCCCTGGCCTGGATGAACCGCGCTGCCCGGCATACCCCCCGGGGGCCCTGGGCGCGGATCGGTCGCCTGGGCGGCTATTACAACCTCAAATATTACAAGGGCTTCGACGCCCTGGTCGCCAATACCGAGCACATCGCCGACTGGATCGTGGCCCAGGGCTGGCCGGCGGGCCGGGTGCACTGCATTCCCAACTTCGCCGCCCCCGCCGAGGACGCCCGGCCCGTCGACCGGGCCAGCCTCGACACCCCCGAAGGCGTCCCCCTGCTGCTGGCCATGGGCCGACTGCACGAGGCCAAGGCCCACGACGTGGCCCTGGAGGCCCTGGCCCGCCTGCCGGAGGCCTGGCTCTGGATCGCCGGCTCCGGGCCGGAAGAGGGCCGCCTGAAGGCCCTGGCCGACGGGCTGGGCCTGGCTCGCCGCGTGCGCTTCCTGGGCTGGCGGACTGACGCCTCGTCCCTCTACCGGACCGCCGACCTCTGCGTCTTTCCCTCCCGCTACGAGCCCCTCGGCAATGTGGTCATCCAGGCCTGGGCCCACGGCCTGCCGGTGGTGGCCGCCGCCTCCACAGGCCCGGCGGCCCTGATCCGCGACGGCGAGGATGGCCGGCTGGTCGCCGTGGATGACCCGGTGGCCCTGGCGGGGGCTCTCCGGGACCTCCTGGACGACGCGACCGGCCGCCGGGCCCTGGCCGAAGCGGGCCTTGCCCGGGTGGCGGGGGAGTTTTCCCGGGCGGCGGTGGTGGACCGCTGGCGCGAGCTCTTCGCCGCCCACGGCGCCGGCTGATGTGCGGCATAGCCGGCGTGATCAACGGCCAGGTCGCCGCCGCCGACCTCATCGCCGCCCTCCTGCACCGGGGCCCGGACGGCGTGCGCACCGAGACCCTGCCCGGGATCTCCCTCGCCCACGCCCGGCTGTCGATCATCGACCTCGAGGGGGGCTGGCAGCCCCTGCACGCCGCCGGCTCGGTGGTGATCGGCAATGGCGAGATCTACAACTACCTGGAGCTTGCCCGGGACCATGGCCTGGAGGCCAGCCTGGCCACCGGGTCTGACTTCGAGCCCCTGCTGCACCTCTATGCGCGGGAAGGGCCCGACGCCTTCCGGCGGCTGCGCGGCATGTACGCCTTCTGCCTGGTCGGGGGCGACGGGCGCACCTGGCTGGTCCGCGACCCCTTCGGCATCAAGCCCCTCTACCTCCTGGAGCGCGACGGGGCGGTGCTGTTCGCCTCGGAACCGCGGGCCTTCCTGGAGGCCGGCCTGGTAGATCCGGTGATGGACGCTGCGGCCGCCGAGGACCTGCTGGGCCTGTCCTACACCACCGGCCAGGCCACCATCTTCCCCGCCCTGCGGCGCATGGCGCCCGGCGAGATCCTGGAGGTCACGCCCCAGGGCCTGGTCCGCCACGAGCCCCGCCCGGCCCTGCCGGCGCGACGGGCGAACCGCGGCGGCGTCGAGGCCGACCTGGTGGCCCGCCTCGACGCCCTCCTGGAGGACAGCGTCCGGGTGCACCAGAGGTCGGACGCGCCCTACGGCCTCTTCCTGTCGGGGGGGATCGATAGCGCCGCCATCGCCGTCCTGATGGCGAGGCTGGCCGAGCGCCCGGTCACCGCCTTTACCTGCGGCTTCGACGCCCCCGGCGCGGCCGATGAACGATCGCAGGCCGAGAAGGTCGCCCGCGCCCTCGACCTAGACTGGCGCGAGGTGCGCTTTGACGAGGCCGAGTTCTGGCGGCTCCTGCCCAGGGTGGCGCACGCCCTGGACGATCCCACCGCCGACTACGCCGCCCTGCCCACCTTCCGCCTAGCCGAGGCGGCGCGGGACACGCTGAGGGTGGTGCTGACGGGGGAGGGGGGCGACGAGCTCTTCGGCGGCTATGGCCGTTACCGGCGCGCCCTGCGTCCGGCCTTCCTGGGAGGGCGCCCGGCTGAGCCCCGGCCCGACCATCCCGAGGTGCTGGCCCGCTGGCGCGAATCCGGGCGGCCACCACGCGGGCTGACGCCCCTTCAGTCGGCCCAGTGGTCGGACACCGCGACCTGGCTGCCCAACGACCTCTTGATCAAGCTGGACCGCTGCCTGATGGCCAACGGGCTGGAGGGCCGGACGCCCTTCCTCGACCCGCAGGTGGCGGACTTCGCCTTCACCCTGCCGGACCGGTTCAAGGTGCGCGGCCGGTTCGGCAAGTACCTCCTCAGGTCCTGGCTGGCGGGCGTCTGCCCGGCGGCGGCGCCCTGGGCCCGCAAGCAGGGCTTCACCGTCCCCGTCGAGGCCTGGATCGGCCCCCGCGCCGCTGACATCGCCGCCCGCATCTCGACGGTGGAGGCGGTCCGTCGCCTGCGCACCCCCGAAGCCGTCGCCGCCGCCTTCGCCCCCGGCGGAAAGGG
>NZ_JBAXIM010000109.1:0-8595 GCF_037138395.1 Phenylobacterium sp. | reverse complement strand
CGACGCCGACGCCGACGGCGAAGCCTGATGGGACGGCGAAAAACGGGAGAGGCGATCTCGGGATGGCTCTGCCTGGACAAGCCCTACGACCTGACCTCTACCCAGGCGGTGGGGCGGATCCGCCGGGCGTTCAATGCCCAGAAGGCAGGACACGCAGGGACCCTCGATCCCCTCGCGACCGGTATCCTGCCCATTGCGCTGGGCGAGGCGACCAAGACCGTCAGCTTCATGATGGACGCCGGGAAGACCTACCGCTTCACCATCGCCTGGGGCCGGACCACAACCACCCTGGATCTTGAGGGCGAGACCTCGGCCGCCTCCGACGTGCGGCCCAGCCTGGCCGAGACCGAAGCCGCCCTGCCAGGCTTCGTCGGTGAAATTGATCAGGTTCCGCCGGCCTTTTCCGCCATCAAGGTGGCCGGCCAGCGCGCCTACGACCTCGCCCGGGCCGGCGAGACCGTGGAATTGGCCTCCCGCCGGGTGGTGATCCACAGGGCCTGCGTGACCGGCGCCCCGGACGCCGACCATGTCGACATCGAGATCGATTGCGGCAAGGGCGTCTATGTCCGCGCCATCGTCCGGGATCTGGCCGAACGCCTCGGCGCCTGTGGTCATGTCAGCGCCCTGAGGCGGACCCGGGTGGGACCCTTCTCGGAGGCCCGGGCGATTACGCTGGAAACCCTTGAGGATCTGGGGCATAAGGCGCGCCTCTTGGAGGCCCTGCTTCCGGTCGAGACCGCCCTGGACGACATCCCGGTGCTGGCCGTGACCGCTGAAGACGCCTTCAAGCTCAAGCAGGGACGACCCATCGTTCTCGTTCCCCGACAGGTTGAAGACCTGAAGGCCCGGCTTCCCGCCGGCGACCGGACGGTTTCAGCCCTGGCGGGCGGTTCGCTGGTGGCGCTCTGCGAGATGCGTATGGGACGGCTCGAACCCGTACGCGTCTTTCACCTCTGACCAGAGCGGAGACTACACGATGTCGATTACGCTGGACCGCAAGGCCGATCTCATCAAGACGCACGGCCGCTCCGAAGGTGATACCGGAGGCGCGGAAGTCCAGGTGGCCATCCTTTCTGAAAGGATTTTCAACCTGACCGAGCACTTCAAGACCCACAAGAAAGACAACCATTCCCGTCGGGGCCTGCTGAAGATGGTGTCGCAACGCCGTCGTCTGCTGGATTACCTGAAGGCCTCTGACGCAGGTCGCTACCAGGCGATCATCGAGAAGCTCGGCCTGCGCCGCTAGTTCCCGGGCCCCCGACAGGGGGCTTCGGTTTTTTCACCGCCGCCCCCGCGACAGGCCGGGGGACTATTGGTGGTGCGCGAAGGCCCATTCAGGGGCCTTCGTCCTAAGTCGGGGGTTCCAAGGAAATCCTCACCGCGTCTGTCGTTCCTGGAGAGGTTTTCGGTCGTCCGACGCCCTGTCCGTCCCCGCTGGGAATACGCCCGCGGGAGAAGAAAGAAGCCAAAATGTTCGATATCAAGAGAAAAACCATCGAGTGGGGCGGTCGCACGCTGACCCTCGAATCCGGCCGCATGGCCCGCCAGGCCGACGGTTCGGTTCTGGCCACCTACGGCGAGACCATGGTGCTGGCCACCGCTGTCTTCGCCAAGACCGCCAAGCCCGGGCAGGACTTCTTCCCCCTGACCGTGAACTACCAGGAGAAGTACTACGCCGCAGGCAAGATCCCCGGCTCCTTCCCCCGCCGCGAAGCCGCGCCGAGCCAGAAGGAAACCCTGACGTCGCGCCTGATCGACCGTCCGATCCGGCCGCTGTTCATCGAGGGCTTCAAGAACGAGGTCCAGGTGGTCACCACCGTTCTGGCCCACGACCTCGAGAATGATCCCGACATCGTCGCACTGGTGGCGGCCTCAGCCGCCCTCGTGCTGTCCGGGGCCCCCTTCATGGGGCCGATCGGCGGCGCTCGCGTAGGCTATATCAACGGCGAGTACGTCCTCAACCCGACCCTCGACCAGATGAAGGAATCGGCCATGGACCTGGTCGTCGCTGGAACCAGCGACGCGGTCATGATGGTGGAGTCCGAAATCCAGGAGCTCTCCGAAGAAGTGGTCCTGGGCGGCGTGACCTTTGCCCACAAGTCCATGCAGCCGGTGATCGACGCGATCATCGAGCTGGCCGAGCATGCCGCCAAGGAGCCCTTCGAGTTCACCGCCGACGACACCGAGGCCCTGAAGGCCGAGGCCCGGAAGCTGGTGGGCGCAGACATGGCCGCCGCCTACAAGATCGTCGCCAAGGGCCAGCGCCAGGACGCCGTCGGCCTGGCCAAGGCCAAGGCCTCGGCCGCCCTGGCCAAGTCCGACGCCAACCCGACCGGCGCTGACAGCCAAAAGCTGGCCGGCGTGCTGAAGGAGCTCGAGGCTGAGGTCGTCCGTCGCAATATCATCGAGACGGGCATCCGCATCGATGGACGGACGGTGGACAAGGTCCGCCCCATCGTTTCGGAGGTGGGTGTCCTGACCCGGGCCCACGGCTCGGCCCTGTTCACCCGCGGCGAAACCCAGGCCCTGGTGGTCGCCACCCTGGGCACCGGCGACGACGAGCAGATGATGGATGTCCTCGAAGGCAAGTACTACGAGCGCTTCCTGCTGCACTACAACTTCCCCCCCTTCAGCGTCGGCGAGACCGGCCGGATGGGCGCCCCCGGGCGGCGGGAAGTGGGTCACGGCAAGCTGGCCTGGCGGGCCATCCGTCCCATGCTGCCGCCGCATGACGAGTTCCCCTACACCATTCGCCTGGTCTCCGAGATCCTGGAGTCCAACGGGTCCTCCTCCATGGCATCGGTATGCGGATCGTCCCTGGCCCTGATGGACGCCGGCGTGCCCCTGAAGAAGCCCGTCAGCGGCATCGCCATGGGCCTGATCCTCGAGAAGGACGGCTTCGCGGTCCTCTCCGATATCCTGGGCGACGAAGACCACCTCGGCGACATGGACTTCAAGGTGGCCGGGACCGAGGACGGGATCACCTCCCTCCAGATGGACATCAAGATCGCCGGGATCACCGAGGAGATCATGCGCAAGGCGCTGGAACAGGCCAAGGACGGCCGCCAGCACATCCTGGGCGAAATGGCCAAGGCCATGGAGGCCCCGCGCGCTGAGCTCGGGGAATTCGCGCCCAAGATCGAGACCATCAAGATCCCGGTGGACAAGATCCGCGAAGTGATCGGCTCGGGCGGCAAGGTGATCCGCGAGATCACCGCCGAAACCGGCGCCAAGGTCGACATCGGCGAAGATGGCACCATCCGCATCGCCGCGCCCGACCAGGCCAAGATCGACGCGGCCCGCGACTGGATCAAGTCGATCGCCTCGGAGCCCGAACTGGGCGCCATCTACACCGGCAAGGTCGTGAAGATCGTCGACTTCGGCGCCTTCGTGAACTTCTTCGGGGCCAAGGATGGCCTGGTCCACGTGAGCCAGATCTCAAGCGATCGGGTCAACAAGGTCTCCGATGTCCTGCAGGAAGGCCAGTCTGTGAAGGTCAAGCTTCTCGGCTTCGACGACCGGGGCAAGACCCGTCTGTCGATGAAGGTCGTCGACCAGGAGACGGGCGAGGACCTGTCCAAGAAAGAAGGCGCCGAAGCGGACGTCGAAGGCTGATCGGACCTCCAGGTCCAGGACTTCAGGGGCGGCCGGAGCGATCCGGCCGCCCTTTTCATGACCGCAAGGTGGCTGTAGGGTCGCAGTCGGGTCCGCAGTTCACCCAGGCGTCGCCGCCCCGTCAGGGGAGCTAGACCTGCGAAGCTAGACTTGATCAGACCCTGCCGCTCTCATTCCGCGCCAGGTCGAAGCCGGCGACCCCGACACCGCCCTCCCGGGCCAGGCGCAGCACGAGGACGCGTGATGCCCAGAACCTTCCTGCCCTTTGCGGTCGACGATATCTCGGCCCTGGCCCGGTCCCTGCGGGACCAGCTCGCCACCCGGACGGAACCGCCCGGCCATGTCGAAATGCTGAACATGCTCGCCCGGGGGGCTGGCGACCGGAACTTCCAGCAGTTCCGGGCACGGACCACCACCGGTGCCGCACCGCTGAACCCGTTACAGGGTCCGGAGCCGAATCTTGCCCAGGTCGAGCGCACCGCCCGCCATTTCGACACCGAGGGATGCCTTGCCACCTGGCCGGCGAAGACCTCCCTGCAGTTGCTGGCCCTGTGGGGCCTTTGGTCACGGATACCCTCCGAGACCGTCTATTCGGAGGTCGGGTTCAATCAGAGGCTCAACGCGATCAGCCGGATCGGCGATCCCGCCCTGCTGCGCCGCTCGATGGTCCATGCGGGCCTGGTGTCGCGCACCGAGGATTGCCGGGATTACCGGAGGATCGAGCAGCCGCCGCCACCCGAGGCCCTGGCCCTCATCCGCCGGCTTGGCGCTAGGCCAGCCTGAGGACGGAGATCAGCTGCGCAGCTTGCGGATGATGGTGTCCAGGTCGCGGGTGAGGACCGGATCATCCTGCTTGAGCGCCTCGATGCGACGGACTGCATGGAGGACGGTGGTGTGGTCGCGCCCTCCGAACCGGCGACCGATGTCGGGCAGGGACCGGGTGGTGATCTGTTTGGCGATCCACATGGCGGCCTGCCGGGGACGGGCGACGACGCGGGCCCGTCGCTCGGAGATGATATCCGCCTGACTCAAACCGTAATGCTCGGCCACGGCCTTCTGGATCTGGTCGACCGTCACCCGCTTTTCGCTACAGGCCAGATGCGGGCGAAGGATGGCCTGGGCCTCGTCGAGCCCGAGGCGGGCGATGTCGCCGCCGACCCGCGCCACCAGGGTGTTCAGGGCACCCTCAAGCTCCCGGACGGAGTCGGTGAACCGGTCGGCGAGGAACTGGAGGACCTCAACGCGAGCCGAGGGCAGGAATTCTCCCGCCTGGGCGAGCACGGCCAGCTTCCGCTCAAGAATGCCCAGACGCAGGGCACCATCCGCAGGCTCGATCCCGCACACCAGGCCCGACTGGAGGTGAGACCTGAGACGCGGATCCATCTCCGAAAGCTCGGAGGGAGAGCGATCGGCTGTCAGGACGACCCGCCGTCCATCCTCGATCAGGGCAATGAGGGTATGGAAGAGCTCTTCCTGCGTCGTCGGCTTGCCAGCGACAAATTGGACATCGTCGATCAGCAGGAGGTCCGCATTGCGGAGTTCCGCCTTGAAGGCTGCGGTCTGCCGGTCCTGGATCGCCCGGACGAAGGTCGAGGTGAAGCGCTCGGCCGTCAGGTAGACCACACGGCGTTCTCCGCCCGTTTGCATGGCCTCCCAGGCCAGGGCGTTCAGGAGATGGGTCTTCCCGAAGCCGTAAGGGCCGTGGAAGAGGACGGGATTGAAATGACCGTCCGCCCAGGAGGCGACCCGGCGGGCGACGGCAAAGGCGAACTCGTTGGAGGGCCCGGGCACGAAGCTGTCGAAGCTGAAGCGGTCCTGCAGGCCCTGCTGGCGAGCGACAGACGGCGTCGGACGGGGCGACGGTATCTCCGCCTCGGACTGCCGGACCTCGGGCGCGGGGCGGGCAGCCTGCGCGGCGCGGGGCGTCGCGGCGGGAGCCGGCCCCTGGTCTTCGAACTCCATGCGGGATTTCAGGGCGAGGCTACGGCCCTTGGGGTCATTCTGCGCCCAGAGTTCGCCGATCCGCCTCCAGGCGTTACGACGGATCCAGTCGCGGGCGACGCCTGTGGCGGCCACGAGACAGACGCCTCCACCCTCTTGCTCGCGCAAGGAAGCCTGGCTCAGCCAGGAGCCGAACGTGGCCTCACCAAGTTCGTGGCGGAGAATCTGGCAGGTCTTGCTCCACGCTTCTCCAGACACGCCATCCTTGGACCCGCTCCCGCCCCCGCTCGCCATATTCCGTCCGTCCTGACCCACTAGAGGCCTCCGCGCCAGGGGCGCCGGAGACCACTTCAATACTGCGCAAAAGCATCCCCGTGCTGCGGAACACGGAGGTCCCAACAGCTGTTTTTTAGTCTCGAGGTCGCTTGGAAAAACGCTTTACGAGCCCAACACTAGCCCCCGAAAGGGGCCGGTCAACGGAGATTCTTTGCCGCTTTTGCGGATATTTTCGTTGACTCTGAGAAAGCCAAATTCCTTAAGGCCCTGCGGTTTTCACGGTGCATTTCGGGACATTTCAGAGCGGTAACATGTCCGTGTACCCCCTGTTCGGATACGACAAAGCCCCGCCGAAGGCGGGGCTTTTTCCTCAATTAATTCAGTGTTCTAGTTTGAAACGACCCGAAATGGGCCAACCGCCTCAGGCGGTGGCGACCTTTCGCAGGCGAGCCGCCAGGCGCGATACCTTGCGAGAGCCCGTATTGCGATGGACGACGCCCTTGGACACCGCCCGCATCAGTTCGGACTCTGCCGCCACGAAGGCCGTCTTTGCCTCGGTGAGGTCGCCTGAGGCGATGGCCTCATCAAACTTGCGCAGGAAGGTGCGGACGCGCGACCGGCGCGACTTGTTGACTTCCGTGCGGCGGACGATCTTGCGGACTGCCTTCCGGGCGCCGGGATTATTGGCCATGCTTCAGCTCTCAATGCGGTTCGCCAGCGCCCCACCCGGGACGCCAGCCGAAATCGGAGGCGCGGATATACGGGAAGGCGTCCGGCGGGTCAATGCGCGGCTGTGCGTCTTCAGCGTCCCCGGAATGCCGGCGTCCGCTTTTCGATGAAGGCCGCCATCCCCTCCTTCTGATCCTCGAAGGCGAACAGCGAGTGGAACAGCCGGCGCTCCATGGCCACCCCCGCGGAGAGGGTGGTCTCGTAGGCTGCGTCGACCAGTTCCTTGTTCATCATCACGGCGAGGGGGGACTGGCCGGCGATGCGGGCGGCGGCCTCAAGGGCCTCGGGGACCAGGCGGTCGACGGGGACGACGCGGGACACCAGGCCCGAACGCTCGGCCTCGGCTGCATCCATCATCCGGGCCGTCAGGATCATGTCCATCGCCTTGGACTTGCCGATCAGGCGGGTGAGCCTCTGGGTGCCTCCAATCCCGGGCATGACGCCCAGGTTGATCTCGGGCTGGCCGAACCTTGCGGTCTCAGAGGCGATGATGAAGTCGCAAAGCATGGCGAGCTCGCATCCACCGCCAAGGGCGTAGCCGGAGACGGCGGCGATCATCGGCTTGCGGCGGGCCTCGATCCGGCGCGCCGCCGGGCCGAAGACATCCGAGAAAAACATATCGGCATAGGACTTGTCCGACATCTCCTTGATGTCGGCCCCGGCTGCGAAGGCCCGGTCGGACCCGGTGAGGACCAGGCAGCGCACTTCAGGATCAGCCTCCACCGCATCCAGGGCCTGGCAAAGTTCAGCGAGCAGGCGGTTGTTCAGGGCGTTGAGGGCCTCCGGCCTATTCAGGCGGATCAGCACGACCGCGTCGTGCTGTTCAAGGATCAGGGTCTCATAGGCCATCTGGTACTCCCGCAAGCATCCTGCCGTCCTTTAGGGGGACGGGGACGAGCCGCCAAGGGGCCGGTGGCCTCACCGCTGGCAGGCGGGACACCAGAAGGTCGAGCGCCCGGCCTGGATCCGCCGCTGAATCACCCCGCCGCAGCCCGGGTTTGTGCAGGCCTCGCCCTCGCGGTCGTAGGCGCGGAAGCTGTGCTGGAAATAGCCCAGGGCCCCATCGGCGGCGGCGAAGTCCCGTAGGGTCGAGCCCCCGGCCTCGATGGCCCGTGCCAGCACCGCCTTGACCGTTCCCGCCAGCAGATTCAGCCGCGGCCGGGACACGCGACCCGCCGGGCGGAAGGGCGAGATGCGCGCTGCATGCAGGGCTTCGCAGACATAGATGTTCCCGAGGCCCGCCACCGTGCGCTGGTCAAGCAGGAGCGTCTTGGGCCCCTGCCGGCGGCCGTGGAAGACCGCGGCGAGACGGCCGCCGTCAAAGTCACCGGACAGGGGTTCGGGGCCCATGGCGGCGAACCAGGGATGGGTCCCGAGCGCATCCGTAGGGATGAGCCCCATGAAGCCGAACCGACGGGGATCGTGATAGACGATCCGCCCGCCGGACTCCGTCTCGAAGACCACATGGTCGTGCCGGGGGTCGTCGCCGGATGCACGGTGGAAGCGGCCAGGCTCGGTTGCAGCGGGCCCCTCAATGCGGAACCGGCCGCTCATGCCCAGGTGGGAGACCAGGGTCTCGCTCCGGTCCAGGTCCACAAGCAGGTACTTGGCCCGGCGCCTCAATCCCGTGACCCTCGCCCCCACGAGACGCTGGACGAAGCCTTCGGGAAAGGGAAACCGAAGATCGGGCCGGCGGGCCTCCACATGGACCAGCCTCTCGCCCTCGAGGACCGGCGCAAGGCCCCGGCGGACGGTTTCGACTTCCGGCAGTTCAGGCATGGTGTCTGCGTCGCATGGAGCGGCCAAAGGGGCAACCAGGCGGCGGGGCCCACTTTCGGAATCACGCGAAGCTGCTTTCCCGCCAGCTTCCGGCGTTCTAAGAGCCCAGCATGAGCGCGACCTTCGGATTCCGGGACGTCGATCCCCGCGAGAAGCCCGGCCTCGTCCGGGGCGTCTTCGACCGTGTCGCAAGCCGCTACGACCTGATGAACGACGTGATGAGCGCGGGCGTACACCGGCTCTGGAAGGACGCGA
>NZ_JBAXIM010000108.1:0-8706 GCF_037138395.1 Phenylobacterium sp. | reverse complement strand
GCGGAGGCCTGGAGGAAGCCACCCGCAGGAATCTCGACCCTCGCCCTGCCGAACTGCACGACGGGGCGGCGCTGCAGGAAGACGCTGTCCCCGGCCAGGGTCAGTCGCGCGATTCCGAGCTCTGCGGCGATTTCGGCAGCGGCCATGCGGGCGTCGGCGGACAGGCCCCCGGAGCGGGCCTCGACGCCGGTCACGTCAATGTCGAGCCCGGTCCCGGTGGTGGTGACATGCAGGGTTGGCGCTGACTTCGGGTGCTCAAGGAAGGGTGCCGCCAGCCTTCGAAGTCCGGGCAGGGCGGCGGTTATGGCCGGATCCAGGACGATGCAGTCCGAGATCTCGACCAGGTTCCAGGACCTGCGGGCCTTGAAGCCCAGTCGTGCAATCCGTCGGTTGTCCCCGCGCCGGGCGTGCAGGGCTGTACGGCGGCGCGTGGCCGGCGCCGTTCTCACCACCGGCAGGATCTCTGCCTCGAGGCGCTCGAGGGCCAGGGTCGACCTCAGCCTCTCCACCTTCCAGGCCAGGGCGGCGGCATCGTCCCAATGCTGCAGGGCGCAACCCCCGCAGGTGCCAAAGTACAGGCAGGGCGGTGGCCGTCGGTCGGCACTGGGCGACTCGATGGCCTCCAGCACTGGTCCTTCGCGCCCGGCGCGCAGCCGCACGACTTCGCCCGGCAGGATGCCCGGGACGTGGAGCAGCCGACCATCGGCCAAGTGGATGACGCCATCGCCCTCCCCGCCGACAGAGTCGACGGTCAGGGGCCCTTCAGGCGGCGGCGGCGCGGATGGCGGGGGTCTGCGGGGAGGCACGAACACACCCTAGACTGTTTCGGTGTGTAGCGGGGAAGCCCCGAGCCTCGGCCTTGCAATCGCTGCCTTGTGACATAGGGTCTGCAAGACCTCGAAGGGAGCCCCGTCATGCGTTCGCTGATCACTGGAATCGCCGCCATCGCCCTGCTCACCGCCGGTACGCCGTCCGCGGTCCGAGCCCAGGCCGCGCCCTTGCAGGACTTCGGCCGGGGAGATGTCTGCCAGCAGCAGAAAAAGGACGCCGGGACCAAGGGCGCCCTGATCGGCGGCCTTGGCGGTGCCCTCCTCGGGCGGACCCTAGCGGGCAAGGGCAACAAGACCACCGGCACCCTGCTGGGCGCAGCCGCTGGAGCCGGGGTCGGCTACGGGGTCGGCCGGGGGTCCGTGACCTGCATCGACTACCCGCCCCAGGTCGTCCAGACCGACTACAGCCGCGATCACTGCCGCTGGGTCCAGCAGTCGCCACAGGAGGGCCAGGTGCGCCAGTTAGAGGTCTGCCAGAACTCCGACGGCGTCTGGCGCGCCAGCGGTCGGGAATAGTCAGGCCTTTCGGGCCGGCACCCGGAATTCGACCTTGTCGTCCGGCCTGTGACCCACCAGCCTGACGCCTCCAGGCAGTCGCAGGCGGCGAGAAGTGCGGGCTCGCAGACCCCGACGGCGGGTGGGAAGGGCGGCGGACATGGGTTCAGAGTGCCCATAGTCGCACAGGGGTTCAATCCAGGTCCCGAACTCCGGCCACCTCAAATGAAGACCGAGACCATCTGGCGGGCCCGGGCGGCAAGTTCGCCGGCGTCGTTCCAGAGGCTCATGTCCTGGGAGGCGTAGCCACCGCCCGCGGCGTCGATGACGCTGTCCAGCAACCACCATCCTGAGGCGCTCGTGGGGTCCGCCGCCATCATGTCCAGGGACCAGGTCATGGTGCTGAAGGGCGCGAATTCGGGAAAGAGCACCAGGGCGGGGGACGGTATGGCGTCGGCCAGTGCGACGAAGGCGGGCATTCCCGAGGGCGTCTCTCCGTCGCCGTGACGGATCCAGACGGTGATGCGGGGCTCGGCACCGGGGGTCAGGGGACGGGCACCGCCGGCGAGGCGGACGTCGAAGTGACGGGCGAAGCTGGGCGCGCGATCGGCGGCGAAGAAGGCTGGGCAGGCGTCTGGCGCGGGCGGGGCGGCAGGGCCGGATCCTGTCCGCAGGACCCGGGAGTCCCGCCCGGCGCCGTAGGTCAGGAGGGCGCGGGCCGCCGGACCCGCCTCCCCCGTCACCGCCGCCTCGATGACCACGGCGGACTTGCCCCGACGGACGGCCTGGGCCGTCACCTGGAGCGGCCCGGAAGCCGGACCCGCCAGGGCAAACTGGGCGCTCCGGAGGGGCGGCAGGTCCCGGTTCAGGCGCGCCGCCGCCTCCACGCACAGGGCCCCGGTCAGGCCGCCATAGGCCGTCCGGCCCTGGAGCCAGTCCCCCGGCAGATCGATGGCCAACCCCTCGCCCTCGGGGACCAGCGACCCCAGCATCTGGCGAAAGGACGTTCCGAGGTTCTGGGTCATAAGGGTCTCCCTGCGGGGTCCGACTAGCCGCTGGGAGAGAGCGACGCCAGCCCGGGATGGCGCCACTGGCGCGGCAGGGCCCCCTCCGGCTAGGATCAGCACATGTTCAGTCGCCGACGCTTGCTCCAGGCCGCCCCCGCCCTCGCCGTCTCACGGGGACTTGAACCTGCGATCCGGACCCTCGATCGCATCGACCTGGTGGACCCCGCCCGGGGACGAACGATCCCAACCCGCATTCATATGCCGACGGCCCCGGGACCCTGGCCGGTGATCCTGTTCAGCCACGGCTTTGGGGGGTCGCTCTCAGCCTTTGGCGAGACAGGGCGATACTGGGCGGCGCGCGGCACGGTCGTGATCCACCCGACGCATTCGGATTCCATCCAGGTCCCGGACCCGACCCTGCCGGCCGAGGATGCCCGCGCCGTCCGCCAGGCCCTCGCCGCCGCCATGGGCGCCCGCCCGACCGGTACGGCCCTGGCGGAGGTCACCGAGCGGCCGGTCTTCCTGCGCAGCCGCATTGCGGACATCGCCTTCCTTCAGTCGCTGGTACGCGCCCGGGACACCCGGCTTCCCGCCTCGGTCCGGGATCGCATGGACCCGGCCCGGATGGGCATGGCGGGGCACTCCTTCGGAGCCTACCTGACCCTGGTCCTTTGCGGGGCGAGGCTGTCGCCAGAACCCCCGCCGCCCCTGCCCGCGGGCTTCCGCGCCGGCATGGCGATCAGCGGCCAGGGCTCCGGACGCCTGGGGCTGAAGGCGGGCGCCTTCGACCGCATGTCCCTGCCGCTCTTCAGCGTCACAGGCAGCCGGGATTTCGGTGCCGCCCAAGAAACCCCGGACTGGCGGCTGGAGGCCTTTCGAAGCGCACCGCCCGGTCGCCAGTACGCAGCGATCCTGGACGGATTCCGGCACGGCGACTTCGATGCGCCAGAGAGCGACCCGGTCCTGGGCAAGCCCGTTGGCCGGCTCCGGGCCCTCCAGTCCGCCTTCTGGAGGGCGACCCTGGCGGGCGATGTCTCCGGCTGGACTGACCTTGACCGGGCGGCGGGGGCCTCCCGGGCCGGCTACCCCCTGGAGGTCCGCCGCCGGTGACCCACCCCGGTCAGGCCAGGGTGGTCTCGGCGATCTTCTTGGCGGTGGCGTAGTCGGCCTTGCCGTTGCTGGCCCGGATCGACAGGTCCGTGGCGACCACGCGCTTGGGCGTCTTGTACCCGGCCAGGGACCGGCGGACATGGGCGCGAAGGGAGTCCTCGTCCAGGCTGGCGCCTTCGGCGAGACGGACGACGCCGGTTACCGACTGCCCCCACTTCTCGTCTGGCAGGCCGACCACCAGGGCGTCCTCGACACTGGGATGGGTCTTGAGCGCCTCCTCGACCTCCTCCGGGAAGACCTTTTCGCCAGCGGTGTTGATGCAGGCCGAGCCACGCCCCAGCAGGGTCAATGTGCCGTCGGCCTCCACGATGCACCAGTCGCCCGGGATGGAATAGCGCACGCCATTTATCGTTCGGAAGGTCCGGGCGGTCTTTTCGTCATCCTTGTAGTAGCCGAGGGGGTTGGGCGGGCCGATGGCCACCATGCCCGACCGGCCCGAGCCGGGCTCTACGGGCTGGTCGTTCTCGTCGAACACCTTGCAGCGCTCGCCCAGCATGAACTTGGCAGTCTGGACCTCGGAGTCCTTGGTCATGACCGAGTTGCCCATGCCGAGGGCCTCGGAGGACGAGAAGCCGTCGCTCAGCATGGCCTGGGGCATGTGCTCGAGCATCCCCTTCTTGACCTCCTGGCTCCACATGACGCCGGAGGAGACAATGGCCAGGATGCTGGACACATCGTAGCGGCCCGGTGCGGCGTTGAGGGCGTTCAGGATCGGCTTGCCGAAGGAATCCCCGACGATCACCAGGGTCTGGGGTCGGTGGGCGTCGATGGCGGCCAGCAGCTCCTCGGCGTCGAAGTTGGGCTTCTCCAGGGTGACGACGCAGCCACCGGACATCATGGTTCCCATGGAGGTCAGGAGCCCGGTCCCATGCATCAGGGGCGGCGCGGGCAGGATCCGGGAACCGACCGGCATACGGCGGGTCGCCTCGGCCAGCGCCTCGAGGGTCTCGGGCACGGGACCCAGCTTGCGGGCGCCCTGGAGGGTGATCTCCCGCATGTCGTTGTGGGTCCACATGACCCCCTTAGGCATGCCGGTGGTGCCGCCGGTATAGATGAAGAACTGGTCGTCGCCGGACCGCTCGATATCCAGCGGGCCGCCGTTACCCTCTTCACCCAGGGCTTCGAAGCGCTCGGCAAAGGGTGCCACCTCTCCGGTATCGCTGACCTCGACCCAGGTCTTGACCTTGGGCAGGCGCGGCCGAATCTCGGCGACGGCGTCTCTGAACTCACTGGCGTAAACCACTGTCTGAGCGTCAGAATTATCGAAGATGTACCAGACTTCGTCAGGTGTGTAGCGATAGTTGACGTTGACGTGGGTCAGCCGGGCCTTCCACGCCGCTGCAACGGTCAGCAGGTATTCCGGGCGGTTGCGCATGTAGATGGCGATCTTGTCGCCAGGCTGGGCACCCCGGGCGATAAGGCTCCGAGCCGTGTTGTTGGTGGTGCGGACGGCGTCACCCCAGTTGATGACCCGCGATCCGTGGATGAAGGCGGGCGCCTCTGGGGGTACGTTGGGGCCCACCGCGTCCAGGATGTCTCCGAAATTCCAGCCCATAACACTCGTTCCTCCAAAATCGCCCTGCTCGCAAAGGCTTGGACCAACCGTCTCCCGGCCCGATCGCAAATGCAAGCCGCCACGCGGCGCAGTGCTGGCTTCAATCGATGGGCGGGTGTAGCAGGCAGTCATGGACAAAGAGGACGCAGGTTCCCCGACACCGCCAGCCGGGCGCGCCGCTCGGCAGAACCGGCTGCGCGTGCTGCCTTCGAGCCGCCGGGGTCGCAAAACCTATGAGCGGATCTTCGCCGCGACCGCCGAACTCGCGGCGGAAATGGGCTTCGAAGGGGTCAACACCAACCTGGTCGCCAGCCGCGCTGGCGTGAACATCGCCTCCCTCTACAGGTACTTCCCCAACAAGCAGGCGATCTTCGCCGCCATCTCGGAACGCCTGACAGCTGACTTCAAGGCCGAAATCTCAGCCCTGGTCGCCCAGATCGACGCCGGCCGGCCCTGGAAGGCGGCGGTTGCTGAGGGCATGCGCGTGGCCGCAAACCGAAGGCTAAGCTCCCCCGGCTCGCGTTCCATCCGCATCGCCATCCGGCTCTCCCCCGAGCTTCAGGAATTGGATTCGGCTGAAAGCCGCGCCGTGAGCGCCATGCTTGCGGACCTGATGATGCGCAGGTCCGGGGCAGAGCCGGAGCGTGCGCTGCTGGCCGGACGGGTGGCCATCGAACTGGCGGCGGCCATTCTCGACCTGCTGCTCAGCGAGCCGAATTCCGATGCTGAGGCCCTGGCGAACGAGGCCTCGGATGCCTTCATCCGCTACCTGACCCCCTTGATGGAGATGCCGGTCAGCGCGCCGCCGCCGCACTCCTGAGGGCAGTGACCAGGGCGACCCGTCCCTCGCGCAGGTCGGGGCCGCCGGACTTCGGCCAGGCAGAGTTCACGACAATGATGATGCGGTCTTCCCGGAAGGTGGTGATGGACTGGCCGAAAATGCCTGTGGCCTGGTAGGCACCGTTCGGCTGCATCCACCAGAAATAGCCATAGCCCGCCTGGCCGTTGTCGATCTGCTTTGTCGTCGCCTCCCGCGCCCATCCAGGCGGGAGAATGGGCCGGCCGTCGACGACGCCTTCATCCAGGACGAACTGTCCCACCCGCCCGTAGTCCCGCAGGGTCATGGAAATGCAGCACCCACCCCGTTCGAGCCCGCCGGGGTCGGTCACCCAGGCGGCGTCCGCCTCCATGCCGTAGGGCTTCCAGATCTTCTCGGATGCATACTCCGCAATGCCCTTGCCGACCGCCCGGGCCAGGAGGATGCCGACCAGGTCCGTCTCCCCTGTGTTGTAGTTGAACATCGTCCCCGGAGGATGGGCGCGCGGCAGGGTGCGCATGTAGGCGACGACAGGGTTCAGGCCGGGCTTGCCCTGCGCCAGCTTCAGACCCTCGGTTGGCCCCTTGGCCACATCGGAGTTGGGATCGCCGTAGTCCTCGTTCCAGCGGACACCCGAGCTCATCATCAGGAGCTGGCGCAGGGTCACGCCGTCGTAGGCGGACCCCTTCAGCTCGGGAAGGATTTGCGTGACTGGGGTCTTGAGGCTCTTGATGTACCCGTCCTGGATCGCCGCGCCCACCAGGGTCGCCGTGACCGACTTGGCGACGGAGAACGAGGTCCAGCGGTCGGAGGGCCGTCGGCCAAGACCATACCTCTCCAGAAGGACCTTTCCGTCCCGGATCACCAGGAGCCCGGAGACCTTGTAGGCCTCCATGTAGGCGTCGACGGTCCAGGTCTTTCCCGCATGGGTGAAGACCGGGTCGATCTCCCCACCCGCCAGGGGAAGGGCGTGGATCCGATCGCCGGCGGCGATGGTCCGGGTCTGGTAGACCGTCTCCATCGCCGGGTACCAGCGGGCCTGCTGGTCGGGGCTCCAGAAGAGCAGGTTCGGCGTATCTGGCTTCAGCGCGACCTGGGCCGGCGCAGAGACCGCAGACAGGCTTCCCGCCGCAAGCGTGGCCGCGAACAGACGCCTCAGGAGCCATCCCTGGCCCGAAGTCCTGGCGGGTGCCTTACTCCGCACGAAAACCCTCGTAGTCCCGGGCCGCCACCTGATCGATGCGGATTTTGTAGCCTTCTCCGATGTACGGCATGAAGACCCGCGGCTTTCCAGGGACATTGGCACCCATGTACCAGGAGGCGGCGTCCAGGTAGAGGCTGCCTTCCGCAGCGGCGTTGACGTGTTCCACCCAGGCCTCCTGGGCGGCGGAGTCGGCCTCCAGGGTCCGGACCTGGCGACCGTCGGCCCAGCCGATCGCGCCACTGATCCAGTCGATGTGCTGCTCGATGGACGAGATCATGTTCGACAGGACCGAAGGGCTACCCGGCCCGGTCACCGTGAAGAGGTTGGGGAAACCGGCCACCATCAGCCCCAGATAGGTCTTTGGGCCCTCGGCCCAGACCTCGCCCAGGGTACGACCGCCACGGCCGCGGATGTCCATCTTCAGGAGGGCACCGGTCATGGCGTCGAAGCCAGTGGCGAAGATGATGATGTCGAAGGGCGTCTCACCCGCCGAGGAGCGGATACCGGTTTCGGTGATGGTCTCGATGGGCGTCTCGCGCAGGTCGACGAGGCTCACATTGTCGCGGTTGAAGGTGTCGTAATAGTTGGTGTCGACGCAGGGTCGCTTGGCACCGATGGCGTAGCCCCGGGGAACAAGCCGCTCGGCCACCTCGGGGTCGCGGACCATCTGCCGCACCCTTTCGCGGACATGGTCGCCGACCTCCTCGTTCAGTTCGGGCATGCGCATCAGGTTGGGAATGGCAAAGAGGGACATCAGGCCCATGCCGTTCCAGAGCCCGCCCTTCAGGGCCTCCAGCTCCTCCCCCTGGACGCGGAGGTCCACCGGCGGTGCCGGGAAGATGGACCGGCCGCTCCGGAGCATGTCCCGGTAGGCGGTGAAGCCCGCCAGGTAGCCCTCGACCTCAGCCTCGCCCAAGGGCGAGTTAAGGGCCGGAAGGGAGAAGTTGGGAGTCCGTTGGAAGACGGTGACCTGGGCTGCCTGCTGGGCAATTAGCGGGATGGACTGGATGGCCGACGAACCGGTGCCGATCACGGCAACCCGCTTGCCGGCGAAGTCGACGCCCTCATGGGGCCAGAGGCCGGTCAGGTAGGTCTCCCCCCGAAAGCTGTCAGCACCGGGTATCTCGGGTGATTTTGGTACCGACAGGCACCCGGTGGCCATGACAACCCAACGGGCGGAGACCTCGTCGCCGAGGTTGGTCTTCACGGTCCAACGTCCGGATGCCTCGTCGAAGATCGCGCTCTCGACCCGGGTGTTGAACAGAAAGGCGGAGTCTAGGCCGAAGCGGTCGGCGATGTGCTCGGCATACTTCAGGATCTCGGGCTGGGGTGCGTACTTCTCGCTCCAGCGCCACTCCCGGGCCAGGTCTTCCGACCAGGTGAAGGAATAGAACAGGCTGGGGATATCGCAGCGGGCCCCAGGATAGCGATTCCAGTACCAGGTGCCCCCGACTCCGCCCCCGGCCTCGAAGCCCTGGACCGAAAGGCCAGCCTCCCGCGCCTTGTGGACCATGTAGAGGCCGGCGAAGCCGGCACCCACGACAGCCACATCCACGCTCGCACCCTGCACCGCCGTACGCGTCGCTGATCCGTCAGCCATGTCCGCCCTCCCACAGATATCTCTTCAA
>NZ_JBAXIM010000107.1:0-8787 GCF_037138395.1 Phenylobacterium sp. | reverse complement strand
CGCGCCGATCAGCAGGCCCATCTGGTAGCCCCAGTCGCCGAAGTGGGCGTCGCCCACAGTCGTATCGCCCCGGAACCGGTAAATACGCTTCAGGGACTCCCCGATGATGGACGAGCGCAGGTGACCGACGTGCATGGGCTTGGCCACGTTGGGACCGCCGTAGTCGATGAGGATGCGGCGGGGCGTTGCGACACGCCCAGCGCCCAGCCGGGGGTCGGCGGCGATCTCGTCGGCGCGGGCGGACAGGGCGGCGTCGGAAAGGCGCAGGTTGATGAATCCGGGACCGGCGATCTCCACGGCGGCGAATTCCGGGGCGGCGGCCAGGACCTCGACGACCGCTGCAGCGATCTCGCGGGGGTTGCGACCCACACGCTTGGCGGCCGCCAGGGCGCCGTTGCACTGGAAATCGGCCAGGTCGGGGCGATCCGAGGGCGTGGCGCGGGCCAGGTCGACGGGCAGACCGAGGGAACCGAACGCCGCGGCGAGGCGCTGGTCGATCGCGCGTCTCAGCCCGCTCATTTCGGGGTCCGGCCGCCTGCAGTTTTGGTCTGGGCACCGGCGTCGAGGCGGAAGCGCTTCCCCTCCCGGTTGAAGGCCGCCATGGCCGGCGTGACGTCGAAGCCCACCAGGACCTCGAAATTGGAGCCGGAGGTCGTCAGGGTCGCCCGCGGGATGACGATGCCGTCGATCCGGTCCACCGCATAGAGGCGGTCCTGTCCCGGCTCGAAGCGGATCGGCAGGTCGAAATAGACCTTGTCGATCACCAGCCGGTTCCGCTGGGTGACGGCCACCCAGTAACGGTAGGTCTTCTGCGCGCCGGTCGCCTTGGGGCCCCGCCCGGCGGCAAAGAGGACGTCGATGGCCAGGGTGATTGGCTCTTCGTCCTTATAGGCGCAGCCCGCAGAGATCCGCTGGATCTCGCCGGTCCAGGCCACCTCGGCGGAGGCTTCCTTTCCGCCCGTGAACTCGACATAGCGGCCGGCGTCGTAGAGGACCTTCACGAAGGGGCAGGGGCCGGCGTTGCGCAGTTCGGGGAGACGCACCTCGTTGTCGCCGAACTCAGCGTCGCGCTTGCGCTTGCGGGCCGCAGCCTCGGCCTGGTCGTCATCCGACTTCGGACGGGACTGGGCCATGGCGTCGGTCGCCGGCGCAGCGACGGCGCAGGCCAAGAGCAGGGCGGCGATCAGGGAGCTAGGGCGCATCAGGTCGTCCGGCGAAACTCCGCGCAGAAGGCGCGGGTAAGCCCCCTGATACTGAACAAAGATTACGGCTGCAACGCGGCCGGTCAGACCCTAGATAGAAGGCATGAGCGCAGAACCCGACGCACCGCCCGCCCTGACCGTCCGACTGGCCGCCCCAAGAGGCTTCTGCGCCGGCGTCGACCGGGCCATCCAGGTTGTCGAGGCGACCCTCGAGCGCTTCGGCGCGCCGGTATTTGTCCGCCACGAGATCGTCCACAACCGGCACGTGGTCTCCCGGCTCCGGGACCTGGGCGCGGTCTTCGTCGAGACCCTGGAGGAATGCCCGGATGACCGGCCCGTAGTCTTCTCCGCCCACGGCAGCCCCCGGTCCGTTACCGAGGCCGCGCAGGCCCGGGGGATGACCTATCTGGACGCCACCTGTCCCCTCGTCTCCAAGGTGCATGTGGAGGCGACCCGGCACCATGCCGCCGGCCGGCAGGTCCTCCTCATCGGCCACGCCGGTCATCCGGAGGTTGTCGGCACCATGGGCCAGCTACCCGACGGGGCGGTCGTGCTGATCGAGACCCTGGAACAGGCCCGGGACTTCATTCCCAGGGCCCCAGATGCCCTCGCCTACGTCACCCAGACGACCCTGTCGGTGGACGACACCGCTGAAATCGTCGAGATGCTCCGGTCCCGCTTCCCGGCAATGGGCACGCCCCACCGGGACGACATCTGCTACGCCACCACCAACCGGCAGGATGCGGTGAAGTCGCTTGCTGGCGGGTGTGATGTGCTGCTGGTGATCGGCTCCGCCAATTCCTCCAACTCCGTGCGGCTTGTCGAGGTCGGCCTGAGAGCCGGCGCCCCGAAGGCCTTCCTGATCGACGACGCCGACGACCTGGACCTGGCCTGGCTGGAAGGCGCCGCCACTGTTGCCGTCACCGCAGGGGCCTCGGCACCCGAGGACCTTGTCCAGGGCGTCATCTCCAGGATCTCCGAGGCCTTCGCCGTGACGGTGGAAGAGGTGGGTGCCGCGCGGGAGACCGTCAGCTTCAAGCTGCCCAGGGCCCTGCTGGCTTGAACCTGTCCGGCGCTGGCCTGGGCCATCTTTTGGCGGGATGACGGCTTCCGCCGCCTCGACGAACTGGCTTGACCCGTCGGCCGCCCTCGCTCAATCGGGGCGTATGGCTGTCTATACCGACATTACCGACGAGGAGCTGGGGTCGCTCCTCACCGACTTCGACATCGGCGCGCCCCTTTCACTGAAGGGTGTAGCGGAAGGGGTGGAGAACTCGAACTTCCTCCTCGAGACGGAGGCCGGCCGGTTTATCCTGACCATCTATGAAAAGCGCGTCCGGGCGGATGACCTGCCCTATTTCCTCGATCTCCTGACCTGGCTTTCCGAGCATGGCTTCCCCGGTGCCGAGCCGGTCGCCGATCGCCAGGGTCGCACCCTCAAGAGCGTCCGGGGCAAGCCGGCCGCCATCGTCACCTTCCTGCCCGGGCTTTCCGTCCGCCGCCCCAACGCCGCGCACTGCCGGGAGGCTGGCGCCGGCCTCGCCTGGCTACACATGGCGGCCTCAGGTTTCGCCCGGACCCGGGAGAACACCCTGGGCCATTCGGCTTGGCGAGCCGTCTTCGCGCCCCTGGAGGCCGCCGCCGAGGGCCTCAAGCCGGGACTGTCCAGGACGATCCGCGCCGACCTGGACGCCCTGGACTCTGAATGGCCGGCGGGTCTCCCCTCCGGGGTGATCCATGCGGACTTCTTCCCCGACAACGTCTTCTTCCGGGGCGAGGCCTTCGCCGGGGCGATCGACTTCTATTTCGCCTGCAACGACCTTTTGGCCTACGACATCGCCATCGCCCTGAATGCCTGGTGTTTCGAGGCCGACGGCAGCTTCAACGTGACCAGCGCCCGGGCCCTGGTGGCGGGCTATGAGTCCCGCCGGCCCCTGAGCCCGGCAGAACGGGCAGCCCTGTCCGTGCTCGCCCGGGGGGCGGCCATGCGCTTTTTTCTGACTCGGCTGGCGGACTGGGGGTCCGTCCCGGAGGGCGCCCTCGTCCGACCCAAGTCGCCCCTGGAATACGAGCGAAAACTCGCCGTCCACCGGGAGTCCACCGATCTCCTTTTCTTCGGCCCCGGCGCATGACGCCGGACGTGGTGATCTACACGGATGGTGCCTGTTCCGGGAATCCGGGGCCCGGCGGTTGGGGGGCGATCCTTATCTGGGGCGACCACGAGCGCGAGGTCCTTGGGGGCGATCCGGCCACCACCAACAACCGCATGGAGCTGATGGCGGCCATCCGCGCCCTGGAGGCCCTGACGCGGCCTTGCCGGGTGGAACTCCATACCGACAGCCAGTACGTGCGCACGGGGATCACAGAGTGGGTCCGCAACTGGAAGGCCCGGGGCTGGAAGACCGCCGACCGCAAGCCGGTGAAGAACGAGGACCTGTGGCGGCGCCTCGACGAGGCCCGGCAAAGGCATGAGGTGCAGTGGCGCTGGGTCAAGGGGCACAGCGGCCACGAGCTCAACGAGCGCGCCGACGCCCTGGCCCGCCGGGGATTGACCGAGGGCCCCTTCGAACCTTGACGGCTCTGGAGGACATGGCACATAGTTGCAGATGCAACTATAGGAGCCCTCTATGTCGGAAGCTGCCGTCCGGACCCGCGCCTGGGATCCGCCCCATATGGAGGTCCTGTATGAACTGGGCGCTGCAGAGCACGCCTTGAGGGCTGCAGTCGAGGCCCGGCTTCCCGCCCCCATGTCCTTCACACACTTTGAAGTCCTGAGGGATTTTCTGCGGTTTGGGGATGGCACCGCGCCTGCGGAGATCGCCTCGCGTCTGCGGATGAGCCGGGGGGCCGTGACCCACCTCCTTCAGCGAATGGAGGTGCTTGGCTGGGTCAGGATGGAAGGCGATGATCGCGATGGCCGCCGGAAACGGGTCTTCATGACCCCGGAGGGGGCGGAGAAGGCCAGGGCGGCGGCCGCCGCCCTCAGACCTGGGGCAGATCGCCTTAAAACTGATTTGAATAACAACTATCTTCGGGAAGGCTTGGCCTTCCTGCGCGATCTCCGCCGGAGCCTCGAAGCCCTCAATGCCGGCGACGGACCTGCAGGATCGCGCCCCGGATCCCGGTAACCTCCACCTCGGCTTCCGCAGTGAGGGCGCCGCCGCCCTCCAGTTCCGCTGCCCATTCCTTGCCGTCCAAGGCGATCCGGCCCGCGCCGTGATGGAAGGCGGAGACGCTGCGCGCCGGTTGGCCGACCAGGCGTGCGGAGGTGTCGTTGATGTCGCCCAGAGCGGCGGCCTCGCCCCTCGGGAAGAAACGGCGGGCACCGAAGGTCGTGACCAGGGTGAGTACGGCGAACAGGACCGCCTGCCCCATCAAGCCCGGACCCAGGACCAGGGCGGCGAGGGCGACGACGCCGGCCGACGACGCCGGCCACAGGAGCCATCCCGTTCCGGTCGCGGCCTCGACGGCCAGGAGGGCTGCGGCGAGCCCGGCCCAGAACCAGAAAGGCTGGGCCGCGAGGATTTCCGTCAGGGCTGCCACGGTCAGGCTCCCTTCGCTTCGTTCCGGGTGCCGCCCAGCAGCTCAGCGATCCCGGCGATGGAACCGATCATCGACGACATTTCGGCTGGTACAATGACTGTCCTCTGCTGCGGGCTCTCGGCGAGCTTGGCGAAGGCGTCCACATAGCGCTGGGCGATAAAGTAGTTGATGGCGTTGAGGTCGCCCTTGGCTATGGCTTCAGAGACCAGGCGCGTGGCTTCGGCCTCGGCCTCGGCGGAGCGCTCCCGGGCCTCGGAGTCCCGGAAGGCGGCTTCCCGGCGGCCTTCGGCCTCAAGGATGGCGGCCTGCTTGGCCCCCTCGGCCCGGGCAATGGCGGCCTGCTTCTCTCCGTCGGCCTCGGTGATGACTGCCCGGCGCTCCCGCTCGGCCTTCATCTGACGGGCCATGGCGTTGGTGATGTCCGGCGGCGGCAGGAGGTCCTTGATCTCGATCCGCGCCACCTTGACCCCCCAGGGGCTGGTGGCCTCGTCGATGACGGCCAGTAGGCGGGAGTTGATCTGGTCGCGCTGGCTCAGCACCTCGTCCAGCTCCATGTTGCCGACCACCGTGCGCAGGTTGGTCATCGACAGCTGGGTGATGGCGTAGTCGAGGTTGGTGATGCGATAGGCCGCGGAAGCGGCGTCCATCACCTGGATGAAGACGATGGCGTCGACCACGACGGTGACGTTGTCCTTGGTGATGACTTCCTGGCGTGGAACGTCGAGCACCTGCTCCATCATATTGATGCGGGCGCGGACGGTCTCGACAAAGGGCGTGAGGATGCTGATGCCTGGGCGGAGGGTCCGCACATAGCGACCGAACCGCTCGACCGTGAATTCCCGGCCCTGGGGAACGATCTTGACCGTCGACAACACAACGACCACGGCCAAAATCACAAGAAGTCCGACCGTCAAGATTGCGAACATGGCATTATCCTTTACGACACTTCACATCTAGGGATCGCAGGGTGGTTTTGGAACGGGTGAGAGCCATGGATCACCAAGGTGTGTTGAGCCTCAGGCGGTGGATGCTGGCACCCTTGGCGGGAGGCCTCGCGGCGATGGCCCTGGCGGCCGCCGCCCCGGCCCTCGCCGCAGCCCCCGCGGCCGGTCCAAAGCCGGCGACCGCCAAGCCGGCGGCCCCCAAATCCGCCGCTCCCAAGACAGCTGTCCCCAAGACAGGCACTTTCGACGCCCGCAGGCCCGCAGACATCGTCGCCCTGCTGTCTGGCATGGAGGCGACCACCGAGATCGCCCGCAAGGCAGATGGCCAGGTCTTCATGAAGGTGACCACGCCGGGCGGCGGCTTCGGGGCCCAGATGGTCGGCTGCAACGAGGCCTTCACCTCCTGCAAGGCGATCGCCCTCTACACCGCGTTCGCCCGCAAGGGCGTCAACATGGTGCAGATCAACGACTACAACCGCAGCCAGCTCACCTGCCGGGGGGTCATGGCGCCCTCTGGGGAGCCCAGCGTCATGTACGCCGTCCTCCTCAACGGCCGGCAGACCCGCGACGAAATGCGCGAGCACATCGGCGTCTGGCAGGGGTGCCTGGGCGGGTTCGGCGAATTCATCCAGGACCCGATTGGCTTCCTCTCTCGTCCACAGGGCTGAGGCTGGGCCGGCGTCGGTTGACAGCCGGGCCCGTCGGGCGGAGCGTTCAGCCTCATGGGGAGGAACCTTCCATGAGCGTAACAGGCGCGACATCGGAGGCGGCCAGCGACCGCATTCTCTCCATCGACGTGGTCCGCGGCTTCGCCGTCCTCGGCATACTGCTGATGAACATTGTCGGCATGGGCCTGCCCACCTATGCCTACATCAACCCCGTCTACGCCGGCGGCGTCACGGACGCCGACTTCTGGACCTGGGCGGTGAACAACGTCCTGACCGATGGGAAGATGCGCGCCCTCTTCACCATGCTGTTCGGGGCGTCGACCGTACTCATTGCCAGCCGGGCGGATACCAGCGCTGGGCTGGGGCCCACCCAGACCCACTATCGCCGGCTGTTCTGGATGTTCGCCATCGGCATGGTCCACGCCTACCTGTTCTGGTTTGGCGACATCCTGGTGACCTACGCCGTTGCCGGTGCCCTGGTCTTCCCCTTCCGCAGGCTGAACCCCCACCTGCTGATCGGCCTGGGCGGAGCCATCCTCGGCGCCCTCTTCGCCTGGCACATCAGCGACATTGAGCCCCTGAAGGCGCTGATGGCCGCTGCAATGGCGCCGGGTGCGGACGAGACCACCCGGGCCGCCTGGGCCGGGGCCTCCCAGACCTTCGTCATGCCCCCCGGCTTCGACGCGCAGGAAATCGCCGGCTTCGGCGGCGGGTTCGGCGAGGCCCTGCAGGCCCGCGCCAGGATCGCCTCCCTGCTCCAGGTGCTCATTCCCTTCGACGCCGGTCCCGAGGCCGTGGGCCAGATGCTCATCGGCATGGGCCTCTTCCGGTTGGGATTCTTCTCACTCGGATGGCCGACGCGCGCCTACGGGATGCTTATCCTTTTCGGCTACGCCTGCGCTGTACCCTTCACCGCCATGCTGGCCTGGCTGATGCACCAGTCGGGCTTCGAGCCGCTGCGGGTGCACGAGATGGAGGTCTGGCAGTCCCTTACCCGGCCCTTCATCGCCCTGGCCCATGCCTCGGTCCTGTTGCTTATCGTCCGCGCAGGGCTCTTTGAGAGCCTCGTATCGCGACTGGAGGCGGCGGGCCGCATGGCCTTCACCAACTATCTGATGACCTCGGTGATCACGAGCCTGGTTTTCTGCGGCTACGGCCTGGGCCTCTACGGCCACCTGTCACGGCTCCAACTGCTCTGGGTGGTCGCCGGGGTCTGGGCCCTGATCCTCCTATGGAGCCGCCCCTGGCTGGCCCGCTTCCGCTACGGCCCCCTCGAATGGATCTGGCGCTCCCTGGTCCAGTGGAAGCGGCAGCCGTTCAGGCGGGCGCAGACGGCCTAGCGCGCCGTGTAGCCCCCATCCACGACCATCTCCGAGCCGGTCATGAAGCTGGACTCGTCGGAGGCCAGGAAGACGATGGCGTTGGCGATCTCGACGGCTTCGCCTAGCCGGCCCAGGGCGTGCTGCTGGACCAGGGTCTCGCGCACCGCGTTGCCATTCTCCACCTCGCGAAGGATGTTGTGGACCATGGGCGTCTCCACATAGCCGGGATGGACGGAGTTCACCCGGATGCCGAGGGGCGCCCACTCTAGGGCTGCAGCCTTGGTCAGCATAAGCACCGCCCCCTTCGAGGCGCAGTAGGCCGCCGCCCCGGGGGTGGCGACCTTGCCCATGATGGACGAGATATTGATCACCGAGCCGCCCCGGCCGCCCTTGAGGATCAGGGGCCCGGCATAGCGGTGGCCGTAGAACACCCCGTCCAGGTTGACCGCCAGGGTCTTTCGCCAGTTCTCGAGGCTATGGCTCATGAGCGCATTGCCCAAGGTGGTCATGCCGGCATTGTTCACCAGGATGTCCAGCCGGCCGAAGGCGGCCTCGACCTCCCCGACTACGCGCTCCCAGTCCTCGGGGGAGGTGACGTCATGGGTGAAGGCCCTGGCCTCCCCTCCCGCCGCCTGGATGGAGTCGGCCACCGATAGCGCCGCCTCGGGCAAAAGGTCCGTCACCGCCACGGCGGCGCCAGCCTTTGCGAGGCCCCGGCAGGCCGCCGCGCCAATTCCCGAGCCGCCGCCGGTGACCAGGGCGACCCTCCCGTCCAGCCGCCCGCTCACGCCGTCACCTGCGCCGCCCGGAGGGCCGACAGCCGGTCAATGGCCGCCTCGGCGCCGGAAACCAGCCGCGCGACGATCTCCGCCGCCGGAAGGACCTCGTGAATTCCGCCGGCCGACTGGCCCATGGCGAAACAGGAGCGGTCAGGGTCGAGCCCCTCGATCTGCCCGCCGATGCCGCCCATCACGCCAGCCCGGCTGGAGAGCATGGCCTGCATGGGGAAGGGCTGGATGTCCGCCGGGCGGCCCTCCCAGTCGTCGACATAAGGGTTCTTGCGCACCCGCATGGGCTTGCCCGAGTAGCAGCGGGTGCGCAAGTACCC
>NZ_JBAXIM010000106.1:0-8912 GCF_037138395.1 Phenylobacterium sp. | reverse complement strand
TTGTTGACGCCACCGGCGGCGCGCAGGGTGACGAGGTCGAAGTCGCCCTGGTTGCGGGGCTCGCCGCTGAGCGGATTGGCCGAACCGTCCAGCGTGTCGTTGCCCGCATCACCGGTGACCGTGGCGGCCCCGGCGTTGGAGCTGATGCTGTCATCACCCGCGCCGCCGACGATGGCCGAGGCACCCGTGCCAGCGCTGGCCACGACCACGTCGTTGCCCACGCCCGCATCGATGCTGTCAGCGCCCGAGCCGGAGCCCAGGACGAAAGTATCGTTGCCGTCGCCGCCGATCAGGGTGTCAGCGCCCGTGCCACCCGTCAGGTTGTCGTTGCCAAGGTCGCCGAACACGAGGTTGGCGCCGTCGCCGGCCACCAGGTCGTCATTGCCCTGGCCGCCGAGGAGGGTGTCAGCGCCCGTACCGCCGGTGACGCTGTCATTGCCGGCGTTGCCATGCAGGTAGTTAGCGCCGTCGCTGCCGACGATGGTGTCAGCGTCCTGGCCACCGAGCAGGGTGTCCGCGCCCGTGCCGCCGGTGATGCTGTCGGCGCCGGAATTGCCGTTGACGCTGTCCGCGCCGCCGCCGCCAACGATGATGTCGTTGCCGTCGCCGCCACCGATGGTGTCGTTGCCCGTGCCCGCCGTGATGCTGTCAATACCAGCGTCGCCGGTGATGCTGTTGTTGCCGCCGGTGTCGGTGATCACGTCGTTGTCCGCGCCGCCGACAATCACGTCCGCGCCCGTGCCGCCGGTGATGGCGTCAGCGCCAGAACCGCCGTCGAGGGAGTTCGCGCCGTCGCCGCCCGCCAGGCTGTCATTGCCGTCGCCACCCAGCAGGGTGTCGGCACCCGTGGTGCCGGAGGCCGTATCGTCGCCGATGTCGCCAAACACGACGTTGTTGCCGGCGTCTGCGATCAGGCTGTCATTGCCCTGGCCACCCAGCAGGGTGTCGGAACCCGTGCCGCCCGTGACGACGTCGTTGCCGAGGTTGCCGTGGGCGTAGTTGTTGCCCGTGCCGGTGGTGATGGTGTCATCGCCCTGACCGCCGAGGAGGCTGTCATTGCCCTCGCCGCCAACCAGGCTGTCCGCGCCTTGGTTGCCCTGGAGGTAGTCATTGCCCAGGCTACCGTTCAGAGTGTCCGCGCCTTCGCCACCGTACAGGGCGTCGTTGCCGCTGGAACCGGTGACGTTATCGACGGTCGTGGTCCCCACGAAGAGCATGGAGGAGTCGGGGAAGATGATCGAGCCCGTCGCGAAGCCAGAGCCCGCGAGACCGGCTGCGGTTGCTGAGCCGAAGACCCGGGACACGCCGCCAAAGGTCAGGGTCTGGGTTGCAGGAACCGCCGGGGCTGGCGGGAAGCCGCCGCCGCCGCTGGCGGCCGTGATCGCCACCTGAACCGCCGTCGCCGTTGCGCCGGGGGTCGTGAAGGTGAGGGTGTCCGTCAGCGGATTGAATGCCGCAGCCTGAACATCGGTGATCGTCTCGAAGGTGTAGGCGGTCATTCTTCTCTCCAGTTGTTAGACGCGGACCGTCGAAATGCCCGGCGCACCGACCTTAATGGATACTTCCATCGGGCGGGTTCCGGCGGTCCGTACCCCCCGACCGTGACGATCACATGACCTGTCACGACGAAGGTTAAACGAGCCCGACCAAGCCTTAGCCCGGAGGATTCAATTCCGCAACAGCAAAAACCCCTTGGAAACTGCGGCTCTTGGGCAGTGTGATGCAAACGGGACACGGTGCCCAAATCCCGGGCGCCAGAGGGGCGTCACTTGTCCCGGAGGGCGGCGTTCACCGTGTCCTTCAGGGGCGAGACAATATAGTCCATCACCGTGCGTCGGCCGGTGGTGATCATCACCTGGGCGGGCATTCCGGGGGTCACGGTCTCGCCCGGGGGCAGCTTTGCCAGCTCCTTGGGGTCGATCTTGAGGTCAACCCGGTAAAAGGACAGGCCCGACTTGTCGTCGGTCATCTCGTCGGCGGCGACGTTGGTCACCACGGCGTCAAAGGGCGAAACCCGGCGGGTGGAGAAGGCGGTCAGGCTGACCCGGGCCGGCATGCCGGCGTGGATCCCCTCGATGTCGCTGGTCTTGATTCGCGCCGTCACCGCCAAGGGCACGTCGGAGGGCACCACCGCCATCAGCAGTTCGCCCGCGGCCACCACCCCGCCCACGGTGGACTGTGTGAGATTCAGGACATAGCCGTCGACCGGGGCGTGCACTGTGGCGCCGGCCAGGGTCTGTTGGGCCGCGGCCAGCTTGGGCCGGGCGTCGGCCAGGGCGGCCTGCATCTGGCGCAGGCCCTCGGCGGACTGACTAATTCGCTGGTCGCTGAGGCTACCCAACTGCAGGCGGGCCTCGCCCTTCTGCTGGGCCAGGCGCTGCTGCTCGGCGCTCAGGGCGCCCCGGCGGCCGGCCAGGTCGGACAGGGCCCGCTCATAGCGCAGGATCAGGGTCCTGGGCGCATAGCCCTTGTCATAGAGGGTCTTGTAGCCGTCCAGCTCCTGCTGGGTCAGGGCGGCGTTCTGGTCCAGGGCGACGACCTGGGCGCGCACCCCGGAGATCTGCGAGACGATCTGCTGCTCGCGCTGGCGCAGGACGTCGGCCTGGCTGTCGTAGAACTGGAGCCGGCTGGAGAAGAGGAACTCCTGGTCGCGGACCAGGGCCGCCACCCGGGGGTCAGAGACCCGGGCCGTCAGCTCGGCGGGAAAGGCCAGCTGGCGGGCGCCGTTGGCCTCGGCCTCGAACCGGGCCACCTGGGCGGCATAGGTGTCGACCTGGTTCTGCATGACGTCCACCGCCGCCCGGGGCTGGATATCATCCATGGTCAGGAGGACCTGGCCCTTGGCCACCTTCTGCCCCTCCCGCACCAGGATGGCGCGGACCACCCCGCCCTCGCGGTGGCGCAGGATCTTGCGGTTCTCCTCGACGCGAACGACCCCGGAGGCGACCACCGCGCTGTCCAGGGGCGCCAGCACCGCCCAGAGCAGGGCGCCCAGGACGAAGACGCCGATCAGGATCGCGCCGGTCATCATCGGCCGGCGCAGGCGGCGCTCGAGGTCGGGGTCGAGGGGCTGGTCCGACACCCTCAGGGCGGGCTCTATCCACTTGCGCATGGAGTCAATCGGCCCCTGCCCCTTGCGGGGCTTGCCAAAGGACGACCGGCGGGGGTCGAGGTTCATCGGGCGCCTCCGCCTTCCACGGCCCTCAGGACGGGGGCGGAGAACTTGGCCATGACCGCGTCCCGGGGCCCGAAGGCCTCCATCCGGCCATCGCGCAGCACCAGGATCTTGTCAGCGGCGCGGAAGATCGACGGCTTGTGGGCCACCAGGACAATGGTGGCGCCCCGGGCCTTGGCGGCGTCGAGGGCGGACAGCAGGGCGTCTTCGCCCTCGGCGTCAAGGGCGGCGTTGGGCTCGTCCAGCACCAGCAGGGACGGCGTGTCCACCAGGGCGCGGGCCAGGCCGACGCGCTGGCGCTGGCCGGCGGAGAGGATGCGGCCGGTCTCGCCCAGGTCCGTCTCGTAGCCCTGGGGCAGGCGAAGGATCAGGGCGTGCACGCCGGCGGCCTGGGCGGCGGCGACCACCGCCTCGTCGCTGATGTCATCGCGGAATCGGGCGATATTGTCGCGGACCGTACCAGGGAAGAGCTCGGTGTCCTGGGGCAGGTAGCCGACATTGCGGCCAAAGTCCGAGCGGTCCCAGGCGTGGACGTCGGCGCCGTCCAGTCGGATCGAGCCGTGGGTCGGGGGCCAGATGCCCACTATCAGGCGGGCCAGGGTCGACTTGCCGGCGCCCGAAGGGCCGATCACGCCCAGCATCTCGCCGGGCTCGACCCGGCAGGCCAGCCCCTGGAGGATGAACCGGCCGGCGCCGGGCGGAGCGAAGTTGACTCCTTCGACCGTCAGCAGGCCCGTGGCCTTGGGCAGGGCCGTGGCGGGGCGGGGCTCCTGGTAGCCCTCGAACACCGCCGTGAGGCGCTCGAAGGCCCGGCCGCCGTTCATCAGGCTGTCCCAGCTGCCCACCAGGCGGTCGATGGGCTGCAGGGCGCGGGCGCCCAGGATCATGTTGGCGAAGAGCAGGCCTGAGTGGATCCTGCCGGTCACCACCAGCCAGGCGCCGACGGCGATGATCAAAACCTGGATCCCCTGGCGCAGGGCCCGGGAGATATTGGTCATGAAGCTGGCGTCGTCGCTGGCCAGGGAGCTGCGGTCCATGGTGGTCTGGCGGAAGACGCGCCAGCGCTTGGCCAGGGGCTCGGTCAGGCCCATGGCGCGGACCACCTCATTGTTCTTAAGGGCCTGGTCGGTGAAGCCATAGCTGCGCAGCGCGGCGTCATTGGCCTCCTTCAGCAGCGGGCGGGTGCGGATGTCCTGCAGGAGGGCGACGCCCAGCAGGACGACGGCACCCATCAGGGTGATGGCACCGATCACCGGGTCGACCAGGAACAGCACCAGCATGAAGAGCGGCATCCAGGGCAGGTCGAACAGGACGCCGAAGGCCGGGCCGGTCAGCATCTGGCGGAAGGTGTCGAGGTCACGCAGGGCCTGGCTGCGGGCCTGGGGCATGCCCCGGGCGGCGCCCTCGAACAGGGCCCCGAAGAGGTGGGCCGAGACGCGCTGGTCCAAAAGGATGCCGAAGCTGATCAGCACCTTGGCCCGGTAGTGGTCGATAATCGACGACATGGCGAAGGCCACCAGCACGCCGAAGGTCAGGACCAGCAGGGTCGGCACGCTCCCGCTCGGCAGGACGCCGCCATAGATGTGCGTCGTATAGAGCGGCATGGCGAAGTAGAGCAGGTTCGAGACCAGGCTGAAGACGCCCGCATAGATCAGCGGCCGACGACCTTCCTTGACCGCACGGGTCAGGGGGTTGTCGGGCATGTCAGCGAAGGGGTTGAAGATCTTCATCCGGGATCTGGGCTCGTTCCTGGCGTTCGGCGGGCGGACCATCGCCCCATAAGGTTTACGAAAAGCAAGGGAATTAGGCGAGGGGGCTTGTACGCCTCCCGGAGGCGGGGAGGAAGCGCGCCGAATGCGTCGGCGTCGTGGCGCCGGCGCCACGCCCCCTCTCCGGAGGGCCTGGCCCTCGTGGATGAAGGTGGACAGCCGAGTCGCCGCTGACCCCCTCAGTCGGCTGCGCCGACAGCTCCCCCTCACCGGGGTCTGTGCACCACAGGTCGGCTTGGGCTATTCATGGCACCATGAGCCGGTCGTCCCTTTCGGTGCCGCCCCTCGCCGGGGGTGGGCGCGTCGCCATCCTTGGCAGCTGCGTGACCCGCGACCTGTGGCGCATGATGGGCGCTGCGGCTGACGACCTTCTCTATGTATCGAGGACCCGCCTGCCGAGCCTGTTCGCCGCCCGGCCGCAGGGGATGGTCCTGCCCTACGGGCTGCATCCGGATCTTCGGCCCAACCCGGCCCAGGCCCTGCGCGCCGACCTGACCAAGACCGCCCTGGCCCGCCTCGCCGCCTTCCGGCCCGACGTCGTCATCCTCGATTTCATCGACGAGCGGTTCGACCTGCTGGTCGGGGCAGGGGGCGCGGTGACCGCCTCCTGGGAGCTGGAGACCTCAGGTTGGGACGCCCTCCTTCCCCGGAACGCGCTCCGGCGGGTCGACGCCCTCAGCGCGGCGGATGCGACGCTCTGGCGACGCGGGCTCGACGCCCTGGCGACGCTCTGCGCGCCCGGCGGCGCCCTCTCCGGAACGCGCCTGGTGCTGCATGAGGCGCGGTGGTCGAACGCACTCCAGACGCCGTCGGGACGTATCGAGCCCCTCGACCCGGACCTGGAGATCACCCCGGGCCGGCGCGCCTCGCGGGTGGCGCACAATGCCCGGCTGGCGCGCATGCACGCCGCCACCCGCGCCGCCCTGCCCGGCCTGGAAGTGGTGAGGGCCCCGGAGTCCCTGATCCTTTCGGACCCGGACCACGTCTGGGGGCTAAGCCCCTTCCACTACATCCCCGACTACTATGCCGAGATCTGGCGCCAGCTAGGTGGCCGCTCTTAAGCGCCGGGCCAGGGCCTCGGCCGGGGTCACTCCTGAGCGGACAGCATCCGAATCGTCCAGCATTGCGAGGGCCGGATGGAGCCCTTCCGGCCCCAGGACAGCCCAGGCGCCGCCGGCCAGGTAGTCGCTGAGCGGGTCCTTTGCGGGATCCATGGCCTCGCCCCGAGCCTCGGCATAAGCCTTTGAATTAAAGAGGGGACCTGGGCTTTCCAGGGTGTCTTTGGCGGTCAGTACGAAGCGCGACAGGGGCTCGGCCTCGCCAGTATCCAGCCCCGAGACCCGCCGCCAGGCGGGGTCGAACAGGGGGTGGGGCGAGGCGCCCTGCCGCCAGCCTTCCGTGAGGTACCAGACAAGGTCACCCTCGCCCTCCCGGACCCAGGCCGGGTCGAAGAGGGGGTGCGGCGACAGCCCCCGCGCCGCGCCGCTACGCAGGTAGTGGAGCACCGGATTCTCCCCCGTCGCGGCCAGTTCGGGGGCCTGGGAGACATACCATTCCAGGCTGAAGAGGGGGTGCGGATCGCGGCCGTCGGCGGCCCCCTCGCGCAGGAAATGGTCCAGGGGCGTCAGGCCCGTCCGGGCCAGGGCATCAGCGTTGTGATCGGCGTAGAAGCCTGAATCGAAAAGGGAATGTGGCGACAGGCGGGCGTCGCCGCCCCACACTAGGTAGTGGGCCAGGGGGTCGGCGCCGACCGGCCCGGGGGCGTTGGCGCGGTAGTGATCGGGATCGAACAGGGCCGCCCCTGCGCCCAGGGCCGCCCAGGCTTGGACGAGGGCCCGGCCGGGACCCCCGAAGCGCGCCAGCGCCTTCTCGGCCAGCCGGCGGAGCCGGTTGCGCCGGGCCGGTCGCCGCAGCGCCAGGGCCGCGGTCCGATACCGGTCGAAGAGGGAGGCCCGGAGCCGGGCCTCGGCCACCGATCGGGCGCACAGGGCCTCGACCAGGGCCTCGCCCAGACGCAGCCGGGCCAGGGCCTCTGCGGTCTCCGCCCTCTGGACCTCGGTGCGCAGGGCGGCCAGCCGCACGGCTGCGGCATCGACAGAGGCCGACAGCCGGATGGCCTCGGGGGTGGGCTTGGGACTAGCCATTCCGGCCCGGACCCTCGGCCTTCCACCATGCCTGGTAGCCGCCCGCGAAGGGGTCGGGGAAGGCCGCCTGCAGGTCGGTACGCTCGCGGTAGAGCACCCGCTGGGGCTTGGCGATCGGCGTGCCGTCGTCGAACTGTCCGTGCGCCCACCAGCGCTCTGGGATGGCCGGGTCGGTGGCCGCCCCGACGGCCTCCTTGTACCAGCGCCAGACCTCGTAGACCTCGAAGTTGTCGCCGGCATAGCGCTTGGTCATGACGTCGCCCGTCGGGCCCAGCTTGGTGAAGTGCCAGAAGCGCAGGGTCGCGCCGTTGACCAGGATCTCGCCGTCCCGGGTGATGGCCACCTTGCGCTTCGACAGATTCCAGCTGGCGACGTTGTAGCCGGGATCGCGGACCACCTTCACCCGGTCGAACAGGGCCGGGACGTGGTCGCACCACTTCTGGTCCACGAAGAGGCCGCTGGGGATGTCGTCGTAGCAGAAGGCCAGCAGGCGATCGTTCCACCAGCGGGCAAAGCGGGCGCCCTCGCCGGTGGTGCGGATCGCCACGAAGCCGAGGTTGAAGATGCCCGTGCGCGAGGCCGACAGGTCGTTGTCGAGGATGGCGGCGCGGTCGTCATTGGGGTCGATGAGGTGCGGCGTCAGAAGGATGTCGTTGTGCTGCAGCATCTCCACCAGGGGATCGAGGGGCGCGAAGAGGGCCGTATCCGGATCGAGGTAGATGGCGATGTCGGCCACTCCCGCCTCGCACACCTGGTGCAGGAAGGGCCCTTTAACCGCCGTACAGACCTCGACGACGTCATGCCGGAAGAGCCAGCCCCGGAAGGCCTCGATCCCCAGGTCCTTGGCCCAGACCACCCGGTCGAAGGGCTCGGAGGCGGGGTCGAAAACGAAGCCAGGCGGCGGCTCGTCCGTGATCAGGGCCACAGTCTCCCAGTCCGGATGGAACCGCCGCAGGCTCTGGAACAGGACCCGCGCCCGGTTCAGGTAGGAGAAGGTGAAGCTCGAATAGACCAGGACCTTCACGACAGGGCCTCCAGCAGATCCACGCTCATGCCACTGTACTCGATCTCGCAGATTTCAGGACGGCGCACCTTGCGCGACAGGGACTGAACGGCGCCCGATTCGAACTGGGCGAACAGGCTCGCTTCATCGGCCAGGACCAGACCGTGGCCGCCGGTCCGGGTGAAGGCGGCGATGTTGCCGCTGTCCGGTCCGGTCAGGATGGCAGCGCCCGCCGCTGCGGCCTCGTAGGCGGCGAAGGAGAAGGTCTCCCGGCACAGGGACCAGAGGATTGCCACGTCGACCCGGGCAGAATCGAGGGCCTCGCGCATGGCGTGAGGGTTGTCGGCGGTGACCGACACCTCGATGTGGTCGGCAGGTGCCCCCGGCGCGGCGGCCGACCCCAGGCGCACGAACCGGTAGCGCGGATCATCCCGGAACCGCTCGGCCAGGTCGGTGAAGACTGGCCAGCCCTTGTAGGCCGAGGGCATGCCCAGGAAGGCGACGGTCAGGGGCCCTTCGGCGGATTCCGCGAACCGGCCCGAGGGAACCAGCCGGGCGTGGGGATGGACCTGGACGGCCGCCGCCATCGGCGCGTCGGCGGCGGCGCTCCAGGTGTCGAGGGCTGCCTGGGAGGGGGCCACCAGGGTCAGGTCGAGGGCCTCGAACAGGCGGCGATGGGCGGAGAGGTGAAGGTCGCGGCCCGGGCCGAAGACGCAGACCCGGCAGGCAGCGCTGCCAGCCGGCGGAGCCCCGCAGTCCCGGGCCTCGTCACGCATCAGGTGATAGCCGGCGCAGAGCCCGGCAAAGTCGTGCAGCCAGAA
>NZ_JBAXIM010000105.1:0-8950 GCF_037138395.1 Phenylobacterium sp. | reverse complement strand
AGCGCCCTCCTGGGCCCCTGCCGCAATCCCTGGAACCCCGGCCACATCGCTGGCGGCTCCTCCGGCGGATCGGCGTCAGCGGTGGCCTCGGGCATGGTCCCCATGGCCCACGCCAGCGACGGCCTGGGCTCGATCCGCATCCCCGCCGCCTGCTGCGGCCTGGTGGGCCTGAAGGGTACCCGAGACCGGATTCCCAACCTGCCAGACGGCTTCGACTACGCCGCAGGCTTCGTGGTCGACCACGTGGTCACCCGCACGGTGCGTGACTGCGCCGCCATGATGGACGCCACCGATACGCCCGAGCCCGACAGCCCCTATCCCGCCCCGCCCAAGGCCGGTCCCTACCTGGACGAGGTGGGCCGCGCTCCAGGTCGCCTGCGCATCACCTGGTCATCCGAGACCGTCTCCGGCCGCCCCATCGACCCCCAGGTCCAGGCGGCCCTGGAGCGTACTGCCGACCTCCTGCGCCGGCTGGGCCATGACGTGGTCGAAGAGGGCCTGGGCATCGACTACCGCGCCCTCTACGCCGCCCGGGGCCCCGTCTCGGGCGCCAACTTCGCCGCCGGCATGGCGCGGCTGATCGAAGAGATCGGCCGCGAGCCTGAGCCCGACGAGCTTGAGCCCCTGACCTGGGTCTCCCTCAAGGGCGGGCGCAAGGTGACCGGCGAGATGGCTCTGCGGTCCCTGCAGGAACTGCGCATGCTGAACCGGGTCACCCTGGCCGCCTTCCGCGACCGCGACGTCCACCTGACCCCGGTGCTGGGAACCCCGGTCCCCGAGATCGGCTTCATCGACCCGGTCAACCTGGAGCCCCGGGAGGTCAACCGCCGGCAGGGCCAGGTCTTCCCCTTCACTCCGCCCTTCAACTTCTCGGGCCAACCCTCCCTGTCCCTGCCCCTGGAAACCACGGCAGACGGCCTGCCCGTGGGCATGATGTTCACCTCCCGCTATGCCGACGAGGCCACCCTCTTCCGCCTGGCGGGCCAGCTGGAGCGCGAGGCCCCCTGGGCCGGGCGGCGGCCGGGACTTTGGGCTTGAAGGGACTGCCAAGGCGCGACTGGCTGGCCCTGGCGGCCTTGAACGGCTTCTCCGCCATCGCCATGGGCGCCTTCGCGGCTCACGCCGTGAAAGACCCAAAGGCCGCAGAGTGGATCCGCACCGGATCGCAGTACGCCTTCTGCCACACCATGGCGACCTTCGCCTCGGCGGCCCTGATGGGCATGGGCGCCCCCCGCGCCCGCTTCGCTCCGGCCTTCTTCCTGACCGGCTCGGTGATCTTCGCCGGAACCCTCTACGCCATGGCCTTCGGCGCCCCCCGCTGGCTGGGGGCGGTGACGCCGGTGGGTGGCGTCCTCTTCCTCATCGGCTGGGCCTGGCTGGCCCTTTCCGCCCGGGACCTGGACCGAACCGCCTAAAGGGAACAGGCCGCCGTTGACCCCCTCAGTCGGCTTCGCCGACAGCTCCCCCTTGGGGGCGCAATTGGCGCTCTAATTCCTCCCCATCAGGGGGAGGTGGACCGGGGCAGGGCCCCGGGCCGGAGGGGGTCAGCTGAGCCTGCGGTCGCTCACACCCGCGCCGTGCCCTTCAGGGCCAGGGTCCGCAGGGCCAGGGCCGAGCCGGTCATGGCCAGGAACAGGGTCAGGGCTACAGGCCGGGCCGAGCCATCCCCCAGGGCGGCGGTGAGGCTGGACGCCGCCGCGCCAGCGGCGAAGGACGACGAGCCCATCAGGGCCGAGATGGAGCCCGCCCGCCGGGGATCGATGTTCAGGGCCCCGGCCATGGTATTCCCGGCCATGAAGCCATAGCTGGACAGGACCAGGAAGATCAGGGGCAGGACCGTCCATCGCTCGCCCCAGCCGGTGAAGGCAGCGACGAGCAGCAGCGCGGCGGCGACAACGCCCACCGCGCTGGCGCCCCTCAGCACCTGCTCGGGGGTATAGCGCAGCAGGAGCTGGCGATTGATCTGGCCGGCGCCGATCACGCCGGCAGCGTTGAGGCCAAAGACCCAGCCGAAGATGGAGGCCGGTATACCCCAGACGCCGATCAGCAGGCCCGGCGAGGCGGAGATCCAGGTGAAGAGGGTCGCCCCGTTCAGACCGCCCGCCAGGGCATAGCCCACCAGCCGCTTGTCCTTCAGGAGGGAGGCCAGGGCCGCCAGGGGCGACTCCGAGCGGGCCTGCGCGGCGGTCGCCTCGGACCGGGACTCCTCCAGCCGGAACAGGGTCGCCGCGCCCACCGCCACGCCGAAGGCGGCCAGGGCCCAGAAGTTGGCTCGCCAGCCGCCCAGTTGCAGGAGGACCCCGCCGAGGAGGGGGGCCAGGATCGGCGCCAGCCCCATGACCAGGGTCAGCAGGGATAACATCCGCGCCGTCTGGGTATGGTCGAAACGGTCGCGCACCACCGCCCGGGCCACCACCCCGCCCGCGCAGCCGCCCAGGGCCTGGACGAAGCGGGCGGCAACGAGGAACTCGGCTGACGGGGCCATGGCGCAGGCGCAGGAGGCCAGGACGAAAAGGGCGACGCCTGCCAGGATCGGCCCCTTGCGCCCCAGACGGTCCGAGGCCGGGCCATAAAAGAACTGGCCGATGGCCATGCCGGCGAGGAAGGCTGAAACCGTGATCTGGGTATGGGCGGTATCGACGCCAAGGTCAGCGCCGATGGCCGGCAGGCTGGGCAGGTACATGTCTATGCCCATGGGCGCGAAGGCGGTCAGGGCGCCCAGCAGAACGACTAGCCCCCAGGTGGACCCCGAGGCCCGACCGCTTCCCACTTCTACCGCCATTCCAATCCCCCGCGTTCCGCCCTTGCCATACCCCCGCCAGGTCTGGCCAAGATAGGGAAACCTTCCAGGGAGTTTCGAATGTCCGCGCTCGCCCGCCAGATGCCACCCGTCGCCAATGTCCAGGTCAACGGGATCGACATGGCCTATTACGAGGTCGCCCGGGGCCAGGGCGTTCCCATCGTCTTCTGCCATGGCTTTCCGGAGCTGGCCTTCTCCTGGCGCCATCAGCTGAAAGCCTGCGAGGCGGCGGGCCAGTGGGCCATTGCCCCGGACCAGCGCGGCTATGGCCTGACCTCCCGGCCGGACACGGTCGAGGCCTACGACATGGAGCACCTCGCCGCCGACCTGGTGGGCCTCCTGGACCATCTCGGCATCGAGAAGGCGGTGTTCTGCGGCCATGACTGGGGTGGCTTCGTCGTCTGGCAGATGGCCCTGATGCACCCCGACCGGGTGGCCGGCGTGATCGGCCTGAACACCCCCTTCACGCCCCGCGGCGACTACGACCCCATCGCCTCCATGCGCTTCGCCTTCGGCGAGGACATGTACATCGTCTGGTTCCAGAAGCCCGGCGAGGCCGACGCGGCCCTCGGCAAGGACGTCGACAAGACCATGCGCTTCTTCATGCGCCGCCCGCCCGAGGACCAGGCGTTCCCGCCCAGCGGCGGCCTGAGCATCGACAAGGAGGCCGGCCCGGCCACCACCTCCACCTTCGCCTTCCGCGACATGCTGGCCGAGTGGGACAAGTCCGACACCGCCAACCAGCTCCTGTCCGCGGACGAACTGGCCGCCTTCGTGGAAACCTTCGAAGCCACCGGCTTTACCGGCGGCATCAACTGGTACCGCAACTTCACCCGCAACTGGGAGCGGTCGGCCCATCTGCCCACCCGCATCGACCACGTCCCCTGCCTGATGATCTGCGCCGAAAAGGACGCCGTCCTGCCGCCCTCCATGGCCGACGGCATGGAGACCCGCATCAAGGACCTGGAAAAGGCCCTGGTCATGGGCTCGGGCCACTGGACCCAGCAGGAGAAGCCCGAAGAGGTGAACCGCTTCATACTGGAGTGGATGGGGAGGAAGTTCGGGGGGTGAGGGGCCAGGGCTCCCTCAGGGACGCGATTCTCCTTGCCTTCAGGGCCTGAGGTTACAATCCTTCTCTGGAGCATGCAGGGAACGAAGGGTTCCTGATCGTTCCAAGGCCAAGCCTGCAGCCAAGCGGGGGGAATGAAATGAATATGCTGGAAGCCGTCACGGCTGTACTTCGCAAATATGCCGATTTCAACGGCCGGGCGCGAAGATCTGAATATTGGTGGTTTGAACTCGCGTATTTTCTGTCTCTGATTCTCCTTGGAGCTATTGGAAAAATTCTGACGTCTCCGAACTTTCAAAATTATGTTCTAGGAACACTGGCAGCTATTATTATCCTTGGCGCACTCGTTCCAATGCTGGCAGTCGAGGTGCGTCGCCTGCATGACATCGACAAATCAGGCTGGAATATCCTTTGGTTTAGCATTCCGATTGTTGGGTTCATTGTCAGGATCATCTGGCTCTGCAGGCGCGGGACCGTCGGGGACAATCGCTTTGGTCATGATCCGCTTGCTCAGACCACGGGCGAGATCGGGCTCTGAGACGCCTCAGGACTCCTGACGGCTCCTGATCTGGCGGACCCGCCGGCGAAGGTCTAGGAGGGGGATATGAGCAGTGATCCCTGGTCCCCCACCTTTTCCAGTTCCGCCAGCCGCCGCGGCCTGTTCCGCGAGGTCGAGCCCTTTGCCCGGGGCCGCATGGCCACAGAAGGCGTCCACGAGATCTACTACGAGGAGTGCGGGCGCGCCGATGGACGGCCCTGCGTCATCCTGCACGGCGGCCCGGGCGGGGCGATCAATCCCACAATGCGGCGCTTCTTCGACCCGGACCGCTGGCGGATGGTGCTGTTCGACCAGCGCGGCTGCGGCCTCTCCACCCCCAATGCCAGCCTGGAGGAGAACACCACCTGGCGGCTCATCGAGGACATGGAGCGCCTGCGCACTCGGCTGGGGATCGAAAAGTGGACCGTCTTCGGCGGCTCCTGGGGCTCCACCCTGGCCCTGGCCTACGCGATCACCCACCCCGAGCGTGTCGAGGCCCTGGTCCTGCGGGGCATCTTCACCCTGACCGAGCGCGAGGTGGCCTGGTTCTACCAGGACGGCGCCTCCGCCCTCTTTCCTGACGCCTGGGAACGCTACCTGGCCCCCATCCCCCCGGAGGAGCGCGGCGACCTCCTGCACGCCTTCCACCGCCGGCTGACCGGAAGCGACGAGGCCGCCAAGGCCGCCGCCGCTACCGCCTGGAGCCAGTGGGAGGGGGATACCATCTCCATCCGGGGGCCCGAGGGCCGGCCGGCCAAGTTCGGCGAGGTGGACTTCGCCATCGCCTTTGCCCGGATCGAGTGCCACTTCTTCGTCAACCGGGGCTTCTTCCCCGAGGATGGCTGGATCCTGAAGAACGCCCATGTCCTGGCGGACATCCCCGGCTGGATCGTCCAGGGCCGCTACGACGTGGTCACGCCCATGGAGACGGCCTGGGCCCTGAAGACGGCCTGGCCGAAGGCGAACTTCGAGATCGTCTGGGACGCCGGCCACGCCTCCACCGAGCCCGGCATCATCGACGCCCTGGTGCGTGCGTCCGAGGCGGCGCTCAGATCGCGTGGGACTTGAAGAATTGACTTCCGTTTCGCGAGATTTGTGGCGCTGATTTCCTAGAAGAAGGTAGTCATGACCGGGATTCTCCCGTGCGGACCGCCCTCTTTGAAACTGATTTCTTAGGGCTTACCCATACTTCTTTCGGCAAATCAGGCATTGAGGGTGGAGGGAGAACTCTGATTCCCTCCCTTACATCCATAATATACATTGCCACTTCTTGCAAGAATCGATTGAGAACAATCAATTCTTCGCTAACCCGACGCAAATCTTCCAATCCATCAGGAATGTAATCACCGAACTGCGTCGGACCTTTTCTTCGCATTAGCGATAGTCCACCACGCCCGATCAAGCCGCCGCTCGCATGTACGTACGTGTTTCTATTCGTTCGGCAGCGATCATAGATCTTGGCCGCATGATCCAGAAGATTTATTATCTCCGGTTTCATTTTCTTATCCAAAGAGATCAGCTTGATCTTCTGCCATATACTGACATCCCCCAGATCATGCGTGATAACTCTTCCGATAGATTGATCTAAATCGGCAACAATAGAAAAAATTGCACCCGTCCAATATTCACATCCGTTCCAGCAGAACGTAATATTCCCCAAAGCATGTAGCTTTTCGGCGGATATTGGGGAATGCAGCTCTATCCATGGATCGTTATCTAGGGACAATTGGGAGAAATCCTCAGAGTACGGAAATACTGAACCCGATGAGAGAAACTACAACGGAATTGCGTGATTCAGATTCGTTAGGCCTCAGAGCCCCTTCAGCCAGGGGATGAGCCGGGCGTTGACCTCGGCGGGGCGCTCCTGCTGGGTCCAGTGACCGCAGACGTCCAGCACCTCGGCCACCTGCAGGTTGGGCACCTGGGCCCGCATCAGCTCAATCGGGTCGCCGCGCCCCATCATGTTGAAGGCCAGGTCCCGGTTGCCGGCCATGAAGAAGGCGGGCTGCTCGATCTTCCGGTCCTTGAAGGCCTGCTGCCAGGCGAAGTCCCGGTCGTGGTTACGGTAGCGGTTGATCGGCCCGCGCAGGCCCGAGGCCTCGAACTCGGCGGTGTAGTAGTCAAGGTCAGCCTCAGTCATCCAGGCCGGGAAGGGCTCGGGATCAACCAGGCCCTGTAGAAGAGAGGCGTCGGCGGTCTTGTCATTCGGCCATGTGCCGTCCGGGGCGTCGCCCGAGATGGCGTAGTAGAACTTGCGCAGGAAGTCGCGGATGTTGGCCTCGCCTTCCGCCTCGGCCACGCCCTCCTTCTGGAAATAGGCCTGGTAGAAGAACTTGTTCCGGGCCGTGAAGACCTCGTTGAAGACGTCAGAGAAGGACCTCTGCCCCACCCCGGTCCAGGGCACGGACAGGGCGCCCACGGCCGAGAACCGGTCGGGGCGCGACAGGGCCGAGTTCCAGACAATTGGCGCGCCCCAGTCGTGGCCCAGCAGGATGGCCGGCCGGCCCGGCGACAGGGCGTCGGCCACCCCCACCAGGTCGCCCACCTTGTGCGGCATGGCGTAGTCGGCGACCGGGTGCGGCTTGTCCGATCCGCCATAGCCGCGCACGTCGATGGCGCAGGCGGTGAAGCCGGCCTCAGCCACCGGGCCGATCTGATGGCGCCAGGAGTACCAGCTCTCCGGGAAGCCATGGACCATGATCACCAGGGGGCCCTGCCCCTGCACCACGGCGCGAAGCTTCACCTCGCCCGCGTCGATCGTCGTGAACTCCACCATCTGGTCCTCCCTTGGAGGGGCCAGCAGACCCTCCCGCGCGCCTGGAGGCAAGCCCTGCCAAGCCTCCACGGGGATTCCGGGCTGGCATGTCGCGTCCGGTCGCATAAACTTGCGCAGACTCGGTCGCCATTCCAGGCGAGGCCGGCCCGCCCCCGAGGATCCTGCCCCCATGTCCGCCAGCGACGCGACAGACGCGGGTTCGCCCAAGGCTCCAGCCGACGCTCAGACCGGCTTTCCCAGCTACCTCTTCACCCAGGGCGCCTGGTTCCTCGCCTTCGGCCTGCAGATGGTCCTGTTTCCCTATCTGGTCCGCGTGGTCCTGCAGGAAGATGAGATCCGTTTTGGCCTGGCCCAGATGTCCCTGCAGCTGCCAACCGTCCTGCTGATCCTGCTTGGCGGGTATGCCGCAGACCGCACCGACACGCGCCGGGTCGTCCAGATCGGATGCGCCCTGTGCGCCGCAAGCTTCCTGGGTCTCGGCGTCTTCGTGGCCGGCGGCCACCTGACCTACGCCACGCTGATCCTCTATGCCCTGGGCATCGGGACCATTGGAGCCTTTGTCACCCCGGCCCGGGACGCCCTCCTCAGCCGCGTGGCGCCCGGCGGCGTGCAACAGGCCGTGGGAATGGCATCGCTGGCCCAGTTCGGCGGGCAGATCCTGGGCATGGCGGCGGCGACGGCAGCGCCGATCCTGGGCCTGCCGGCCCTGTTATTCGGACAGGCCGCCATGATGGCGGTGGCGGCGGGCGCGGCCAGCCGGGTCCGGCCCCGTCCCACAGGTCCGCCGAGGATCCGCGAGGGCGGCGTGCTGGGGTTCGTGGCCAGTGAGATCAGCGGGGGTTTCCGCGCCGCCGCCGCCTCGCCGGTGATCGCCCCGGTCATCCTTTGCGCCATTGGCATGGGCATTTGCTTCATGGGCGCGTTTGCCGTGCTCCTGCCGCTGATCGTCCAGAGCTATTTTCCGGCCGACCTGGCAGGGCCGGAGCGAACCCGCATCGCCACTGCGCTGGGCGTATTCAGCCTCACCTTCTGGATTGGCTCGATCCTGTCAGCGACGGTCCTGCTCCGGGTGGGCCACATCCGGCGCAAGGGGCGGGTCTACCTGGCGTCGCTCTTCACCGGGGCGAGCGTCCTGGTCCTCTGCAGCCTGCCCATGCCCTTCTGGCTGCTGTGCGGCCTCAACTTCGTCTGGGGCCTGGGCGGCGGCGTGGCCATGACCCTCGGCCGTGGCCTGGTTCAACAGTACGCCCCGCCGGACAAGGTGGCGCGGATCCTCTCGATCTTCACCCTGGGCACCATGGGCGGCGCCCCCGCTGGCGCCGTGCTCTACGGTGTCCTGGCCCATGCCATCGGCCCCCATGCCGCCATCCTGTTCCCGGGGCTGGGGATGCTGGTGATCGTGACCGCCGTCGCCCTCCGCTCCCAGCTCTGGAGCCTTGCGGAGGGCGAAGGCTGAAGCGCCCCTGACACCCATCCCCATCGGGCGGGCAATTGGCTCTGTAATTCCTCCCCCCAGGGGGAGGTGGACCGCGCAGCGGGCCGGAGGGGGTCAGCTGAGGCACCGTTGACCCCCTCACCCGGCTTCGCCGGGAGCTCCCCCTTGGGGGAGCCATTGGCCCTGTAATTCCTCCCCCCAGGGGGAGGTGGACCGGGGCAAGGCCCCGGGACGGAGGGGGTCAACGGCGCCGCCTCAGCCCGAATCCGTCCTGAGCCTAGAACAGCGAACTCTTGGACCCGGTGACTTCGTCGTAGCGATGGACCCGGACG
>NZ_JBAXIM010000104.1:0-9162 GCF_037138395.1 Phenylobacterium sp. | reverse complement strand
GCAGGCACCCGCGCCCAGCGACGGCCGCCAGGCGGCGAAGACCGCCCTCAGGGCCGCCGGATTCAGCACGGCCAGGGCACCGCCCAGCACGGTCGACTGGATCGCCTGGGCGGCGACCACCGAGCCGATTCCGGCGAAGATGGGATGTTGCGGCTCCAGGGCCAGACCGGCCTGGCGGTAGCCGTTCATCGAGATCGCGAAGAAGGCGGCGGCGGCCAGGCCCAGCAGGGCACCGGAGTCCAGGGTCCGGATCCCGGCCCGGGGCCAGGACAGGACCAGAAGACCCGCAGAGGTCACGGCCACGCCCAGCCACTGGGCCGGATGCATGGTGTCGCCAAAGGCCAGCCAGCCCACCAGGGCCCCGAGGGGCAGGGCCGCCTGCTGGAGGAAGGTGGCCACGGCAAAGCCAGCGCGCTGCATGGCCACCAGCAGGCAGGCGGTGGCGCCGATCTGGGCCAGGCCCCCGGCGCCGACGGCCAGGAGGAACCGCAGGTCCGGCGTCGGCCGGGCGTCCGGCGTCGCCAGAAGAGCGATCGCCAGCAGGGCGAGGGAGAACGGCAGGCCGAACAGGAACCGGACCAGGGTGGCGCCCCAGGGCCCAGCGTCGCCGATCATGCCGCGCTGGAAGGCGTTCCGGGCGACCTGGAGCGGGGCGGCGGCCGCGGCGAGCACGGCCCACAACATGGATCAGAACCCGCTGGCGACGCGAGCACCGGGTGCAGACCTCTCCCGCCGGGCGATCAGGTTGTTGAGGGCGTTGACATAGGCCTTGGCCGAGGCGGTCAGGGTGTCGGTATCCGCCGCCTGGCCGGTGGCGATCCGGCCGTCTTCCTCGAGGCGGACCGAGACCTGGGCCTGGGCGTCCGTACCCTCGGTAACGGCGTGCACCTGGAAGAGCCTCAGGTCGGACTCGTGCGGCACGGCCTTGCGGATGGCGTGGAAGACCGCGTCTACGGGCCCATCGCCGGTGGCGGCTGCGATGCGCTCTTCGCCATCCACGGTCAGGACCAGGTCCGCGGTCTGCGGCCCTTCCGTACCGGCCACCACCCGCAGGCTCTTCACCTGGATGCGATCGGCGCCGGAGGCCAGGGCGTCGTCGACCAGGGCCATGATGTCCTCGTCAAAGACGTCCTTCTTCTTGTCGGCCAGCTCCTTGAAGCGCTGGAAGGCCTCGTTCAGGGCATTCTGGCCCAGCTCATAGCCCAGGCCCTTCAGCTTCTCGCGGAAGGCATGGCGACCCGAGTGCTTGCCCATGACCAGGTTGGTGCCCCCCTGCCCCACATCCTCCGGGCGCATGATCTCGTAGGTCTCAGCATTCTTGAGCATGCCGTCCTGGTGGATGCCGGCCTCGTGGGCGAAGGCGTTCTTACCGACGATGGCCTTGTTGTACTGGACCGGAAAGCCGGTGATGGCCGAGACATACCGGCTGGCGCGGGTGATGTGCTGGGTCTGGACGCCGGTCTCGAAGAGCAGCCGGTCGCCGCGCACCTTCAGGGCCATGACCACTTCCTCGAGGGCGGCATTGCCGGCCCGCTCACCCATGCCGTTGATCGCGACCTCGACCTGCCGGGCGCCGCCCTGCACGCCGGCCAGGCTGTTGGCGACGGCCAGGCCCAGGTCGTTGTGGCAATGGGTGGAGAAGATGACCCCGTCCGCGCCAGGCACGTTCTCGATCAGGTCGCGGAAGACCGCCTCGTACTCGGAGGGGTAGGTGTAGCCCACTGTATCCGGGATATTGATGGTCGTGGCGCCGGCGCGGATGGCCGCCTCGACGCAGCGCCGCAGGAAGTCGCGCTCGGTCCGGGTGGCGTCCTCGGCTGACCACTCAACATCGCCGCACAGGTTGCGGGCGTGGGCCACCGAACGGGAGACCATCTCCAGCACCGCATCGGGCTCCATCTGCAGCTTCCACTTCATGTGGACCGGGCTGGTGGAGATGAAGGTGTGGATACGGCCGCGCTTCGCCGGGCGGATGGCCTCGGCGCAGCGCTCGATGTCCGCCTGGCCGGCACGGGCGAGGCCGCAGATCGTACTCTCGGTGACGATCTCGGAGATGCGGCGCACGGACTCGAAGTCACCGTTGGAGGCGATGGGAAAGCCCGCCTCGATGACGTCGACGCGCATCTCCTCGAGGATCTTGGCCAGTTCCAGCTTCTCCTCCAGGGACATGGAGGCGCCAGGCGACTGCTCGCCATCGCGCATGGTGGTGTCAAAGACGACGACCCGGTCCTTGGGGTCCTGGGCGGCGGACGCAGACGGGGCGTCGGTGGAAATCGGGTTCATGTGGGGGCTCGCGGTTCGCGGGGGCTGGGGATCAGGTCGGGTGGGAGGCTCATCCCCTGAAACGCCCGGCCGCGACGAGGCGCAGCCTGAAGAGGCGCTCAGGGGCGACTAAGCCCCCGCTGAAGGCCAAGACTGGGCGCGACCGCGATCATGGGAAGGCTCATAGCGATTTGGCGACTCTGGCGCAAGAGTCTTGCGCGAAAATCCGCCTAGAGCCCCCACTCGGCAAGAACCTTGCGCACGCCGGGCCGTTCGGACATCCGGCGGAAGTGGGCGTCGACCCTGGGATAGGGCGTTCTGTCGATGACCCCGCTGTTCAGCCAGCCGGACCGGACAAACAATACCCCCTGACCGCACGTACGGTGGGGTGGAGCCTCGCGCGGCCTATTCGTCGTCGCTGTCGCCTGCGGCGTCCTCGAGGGCTCGGAACCTGTGAACGGGAGCCGGAGCCCGGGCGTCGGGTCCGTTGACCACCTTCCAGAGAATCTCGTTCAACTTGCGCATGGGCGCACGATCCGGGGCGCTGAAGTCCATGGCCGCACTCTCCTGCGCACCGGGTCCTGTGGGAGGATTTCTCTCCATCAGGTCCACTTCGGACGGCCGTGCGGAATAGGTCGAAAGGTCGGCCTTGGTGCCGAAGGCAGCGAAGAGCGGCGTCGCGGCGGCGTCGTATTGGCTCAATGGGGGGAGGCCCAGAAGCAGCTCGATCGTGCGCAGGAAGGAGCTCGTCGAATACTGGGTAGAGTCTACGGTTCCGCGCTTGATGTAAGGGCTGATCACCAGGCCAACGGTGCGGCGCGCATCCACGTGGTCGGCACCATCCTGGGCGTCATCCTCGATGATGAAGATGGCGGTGCTGGGCCAGTATTTCGAGTGGCTGACCCGGTCGACGAGCTGGCCGATCGCCCAGTCGTTGTCCGCTACCATTGCGGCCGGCGTGAAGGCGCCGGGGGTGGCCCCGCGGGTATGATCCTCGCCCATCGTCATGGTGATGAAGTTCGGGAGGCGCTTTCCGGGATCGGAGCTGTCGAAATTGGCCTCGTACTGGTCAAAGTCTCTCAGGAAGACCGCGAGGTTGTCGCGATCCCGGGCTTCAAAGCCCGCATAGTCCGGGCTGAGGTGGCCCCATAGCCCGTCTGCGCCGGGCGCCGGCTCGAACTTCTCGCCGGTGGAGGCGCGACGGCCGAATTCGCCATAGTTCCGGTAGGTCAGGCCCTTTCGACGCGCCAGATCCCAGGTGTAGCCCGCCGGTGAGTAGTAGGCGGGCGCTGGCTTCACGTCCGATCGGCTCGCATAGTTCGAGGGCCAGGTCTTCTCGTTGTAGTCGGACGCATAGGCGGCATTGGACCAGGCGTGTCCGTCCACGCTGACCTCGCCGTCGCAGTAGAGGTTGTCCAGGAGGACGAACTGCTCCGCGATCGCATGTGCGTTCGGCGTGACCTTGCGTCCGAAAAGCGTCAGGCCCGGATCGCCGTCACCCTTCTCGATGTCGCCCAGCACCTGATCATAGGTCCGGTTCTCGCGGATGATGTAGATAACGTGCTTGATCGGTGACCCGGCGCCCACGGCGACCGGGATTACGCTAGGCTCTGCCGGGGCAGCGGCGCGCTCCAGCCGTTCGTCGCGATAGGGGCTGTTGGCCAGGGTCTGGCGGGTCAGTTCCGGCAGGCGCTTGTCGAGCCCTTCCAGGGACAGGCGCTCCAGCGAGCCAGCCTGCAGGGTCTTGATGGTGTGTCGGGTCCCGCCCGGCGCGTGAGGCCCCTCGGGCGTAGGGTAGGCCTGCTCGCCCTTGCCAGTGCCTATGTAGAGGGCTCCGCCGGTCTCGCCGACGGCCAGGGCCGACGGGTACCACCCGACGGGCACGAAGCCCTTCACAACGCTCCGTCCCGGCACGCTGACGTCGACCACCGCCACATCATTGTTGTCGGCGTTCGCGACGTAGAGCCGCCCCCGCTTGGCGTCGAGCGCCAGGGCATCCGGGGTCGATCCCTCCGGGGCCCGGGGGTGGAGGGTCGTGGAGATGCGCTCGATGACCGCGCCAGTGCGCGTATCGATGACGTGCACGGTGTTGTCACCCGAGCAGGCGACGTACAGGCGCGCGTCCGCGCCGAGCACCATGTCGTTCGGATTCGAACCGACCGCTATGGTCTGGACCACGCGGTTGCTGGCGGTGTCGATCACGCTGACGGAGCGGCTGGACCAATTCGAGACGTAGAGACGCGACCCGTCGTGGGAGAAGAGGAGCTCGTAGGGGCTGACGTCCACCGGTATGCGCGTGACGATGGCGCCGGTCTGGGTGTCGAACACCACCACGGGCGTCGCTTCCATTCCGGTTCCGCGGTTCGCCGCATAGAGCAGTGGCCGGGTGGGATGATGCGCCAGGCCGGCCCAGCCGACCTGTTCCATCGGAACGGTTTCGTCGAACTGGGCGACCGGTGCCTGGCTCAGGCGCCCATCGGCATACCTGTAAGCATAGACGGGGGCCCTTGCCTTCAACTTCGAGCCTGAGGCGTTACCGCCTGAGACGTAAAGCGTCTTGCCGTCGGGCGACCAGGCGAGTCCCAGCCATGTGGACGGGATGTCGACCCGCTGCACGATCTTGCGGGTTGCCGGATCTATGACGGTCAGACCGTGCGGAAGGTAGCCGGAATTCACCGCCACAAGCGCCCGGCCGTCCGGCGCGGCGCTGATCTTCATCACGAGATCACCGGTAGAGCCGATGCTCTTTGCGGCCGGTGTGATGCGCCACCCGTTTGGAAGCGCAAAACCGCCCGGGATCGCGCGTGGATGCTCAGCCACTGCAGCCGGCGCACCCTCGGCGGCACCTGCGATAAAGGCTCCAGCAAGCGTCACGCCCGCCAACATCCGCAGAATCGCCATTAGCCGCTCTCCCCGTGTCTCTTCGTTGTAAGAACACAAACTGACAGATTGATGGCAGTCGCGCGACCGGGGGCTCCCGACCCGTCGCCGTTCGCATTGCCTTCCGGGCCGCCGCCCATCAGGGCCATGAAGCGGTCGGGGCTCTCTCCGGCGAACATCTATAGCGCACGGGCGCCGGCTCTGGGCCCCAGCGCAACGCCGATCAGGGCGGAGCCAGGGTTCCGACCCGGAACCGATATCACCTCATCCATCCGTCCTTTCAAGAAGCAAACACCACATCTTCCTGAAAGAATTCAAGGGCGTCATGTCAGCGGCAATATATTGAAAATACTTATACGATGAATATAGATGTCTGCTATCGCCCAATACTCTTGCGCAAAAATCCGTCTAGAGCCCCCACTCGGCAAGAACCTTGCGCACGCCGGGCCGTTCGGACATCCGGCGGAAGTGGGCGTCGACGGCCGGAAACTGGGTCCGGTCGATCCGGTCCCGGTCCAGCCAGCCGGAGAGGACGTAGAGGTAGGGATCGCAGATCGTGTACAGGTCTCCCATGACCCAGGGGCCCCGGAGCAGGGTCTCCTCGATCACGCGGAAGCAGCCGATCACCACCTCCGGGGACTTGGCGGCCATGGCCTTGATGGCGTCCGGGTCATCGGCCCAGCGATAGCCGCGATAGCGATGGGCCATGGCCACGTGGACCGTGCCGCAGAGATAGGTGTTGAAGTCCTGCACCTGGGCCAGGGCGAAGGGATCCTCAAAGGGCGCGAGGCGCGCCTCGGGATGGGTCTGGGCGATGTAGGCCAGCATGGCGGGCGTCTCGGTCAGGACGCCGCGATCGGTGACCAGGGCCGGCACCCGGCTCTTGGGGTTGATGGCCAGGTACTCTGGCGCCCTCTGCGCATCGGTCCGGAAGTCCACCAATTCGGATTCGAAGGCGGCGCCGGCGTCCTCCAGGACGATGCGCACCGCCAGGGCGATCGTACCGGGCATATAGTAGAGCTTCATGAGATTCCCGTTTCGTCGTGTTGCACTTCGTCTTCCGGGCCGCGCGACCTCAGCCAGTGGCGAGCCGCAAGGCCCAGTCCCATCCAGAGCGCCAGGCCCGCCCCCAGGGTAATCAGGCCTTCCGGGCCGCCGCCGGTCAGGACGCGCAGGATGGAGGAGCCCGCGAAGGCCGTGAGGGCGATCTTCGGGATAATGCCCAGGGCGGTCCCGGCCGCAAAATCCAGCACCCGGATCGGCGTCACCCCCGCCGCCATGTTGACGACGATAAAGGGGGCGGAGGGCACCAGCCGGACCACGAGGCTGGCCAGGAAGCCGTTGCGACCGATCAGGGCCATGAAGCGGTCGAGGCTCTCTCCGGCGAACATCTGGAGCGTGCGGGCGCCGGCGCTGCGCCCCAGGGCGAAGCCGATCAGGGCGGAGACCAGGGTTCCGACCCAGCTGTAGATCGCCCCATTCACCGGACCGAAGGCGACCACGGCGGCGGCGATCAGTACGAACTGCGGCGCGCCAAGGAAGGCCAGCAGGGTAAAGGCGGCAACCGCGACCGGCAGGGCCCAGGGCCCGTGCGCAGCCTGTAACCAGCCTTCGAGGGCGGCCTCGCTGTCGAAGCCGAGGAGTCTCGCGCCGAAGACGAAGACCAGCCCCACGCCGCCGAACAGCAGGAAGGATACGCCGAGGCTCACCCAGGCGCGGGCATCCATGCTGCTGGCCAGCCGGAGCAGCCGGCGCAGGACGCCCGGCGGTCCGTTAGGAACCTCAGGAACCCTATTTTGCAGGGGAGCCGACCGGCACCGGGTACTTCGCGAAAGCGTTTGCGACCGCGGTGTCGAGGACCGGCCCGATATTGCTGAGGGTCTTGTCGTTGACCGTCGCGCGGACCACGCCTTCCCAGACCAGCTGCCGGCGGCGAGCGTCGGCGATGTCGATGTTCAGGGTGCCCTCGTTGTAGGGGGTCATGGTGGTTTGGTCCTGGTACATGGGCCAGGCCGAGTACATGCCGGTCCGGTATCCATAATAGCCGACCCCCATGGTCGGAGTCGGCGTGGAGGACACCCGGTACTTCTGGTCAAGGGCAGCGCCAAAGTTGACCACCAGGTCCGGATCACTCTCGACATACCTCAGGCCGCGGGCCTCAAGCTGGGTCCGGGCGGACGACTTGAGCTGCTGGGAGACCGAGCTCTGGTAACCGCCCCTGTCCGTTCCCAGCGGGTTTGCAAACCCGAAGGTCCTGTACTGGGAGAAGTTCGCTGTGGGGTCCGAAGTCACCCGGACATTGGGCGTCGAAGCGCAGCCCGCAGCGGAAAGGGCGATCCCGGCAAGGGCGGCGACGAGGAAGAGGTTCGGTCTCATCAGGTAACTCCGGATGCATACGCGTCGGGTTGCATTTTGCACTATCCTTAAGCATCTGCGCAAGCCGTCGATCGCAATCGGAACGGCCTAGCGCGGAACAGCCTGGTGCCGGAGTGTGACCGCGGAGTGTCACACAGCGCCTTTGCCGAAGGCGGCGGTTCGGATTAAACACCCAAAGTCCTAATCTTCCTGTCCGGGAGCCTCCCATGTCGCTCGAATCCGTCACCCTGTCCCGGGTCAAGCCGTCGGCCACCATGGCCACGGACCAGAAGGCCAGGGAGCTGAAGGCCCAGGGTCGAAACATCATCAGCCTCGGTGCCGGCGAGCCGGACTTCGACACGCCCGACAACATCAAGGAGGCCGCGATCCGCGCCATCCGTGAGGGCAAGACCAAGTACACCACGGTGGACGGCATCCCTGAGCTCAAGGAAGCCATCGCCGCCAAGTTCGCCCGGGAGAACGGCCTGTCCTACAAGCCCTCCCAGGTGAACGTCTCGCCCGGCGGCAAGCCGGTCATCTTCAACGCCATGATGGCCACCCTGAACTCGGGCGACGAGGTCGTGGTGCCGACCCCCTACTGGGTCAGCTATCCCGACATGGTTCTCCTGGCCGGCGGGACCCCCGTCTTCGCCCCGACCACGGCGGCCAGCGGCTTCAAGCTGAAGCCCGCCGAACTCGAGGCCGTGATCACGCCGCGCACCCGCTGGGTGATCCTCAACTCGCCCTCCAACCCCTCCGGCGCCGCCTATACGAAGGACGAGCTGAAGGGCCTGGCCGAGGTCTTCCTGCGCCACCCGCACGTCTGGATCCTGACCGACGACATGTACGAGCACCTGATGTTCGATGACATGCCGTTCTGGACCATCGCCCAGGTCGAGCCGGCCCTCTATGCGCGCACCCTGACCATGAATGGGGTCTCCAAGGCCTACGCCATGACCGGCTGGCGCATTGGCTACGCCGCCGGCCCCGAGCCCCTGATCAAGCTGATGGCCAAGGTCATGAGCCAGTCGACCTCCAACCCCTGCTCGGTCTCGCAATACGCCGCCGTCGAGGCCCTGAGCGGTCCCCAGGACTTCATCAAGCCCAACGCCGCCCTGTTCCAGAAGCGCCGGGACCTGGTGGTCTCCATGCTGAACCAGGCCTCGGGCCTGGTGTGTCCGACCCCGGAAGGCGCCTTCTACGTCTATCCCTCCTGCGAGGCGCTGATCGGCCGCACCGCCCCGTCGGGCCGTGTCATTAGCTCGGACCAGGACTTCGCCAACGAACTGCTGGAGACCGAGGGCGTGGCGGTGGTGTTCGGCGAGGCCTTCGGTCTCTCGCCCTTCTTCCGCATCAGCTATGCAACCTCCGAGGCGATCCTCGAGGACGCCTGCGGCCGCATCCAGCGCTTCTGCGCCGCGGTGGCGTAGGCCGTGACCGTCGTCAGCCTCTCCAAGGCCCGCAAGGCCCGGGCCCGCGACGCGGCGACCGCCCTCGCCGCCGAAAACCGCATGGCCTTCGGTCGCACCAAGGCCGAGAAGGTCCAGGCGAAATCCGAAGCGACCCGGGCTGCCCGAAGCCTGGACGACAAGCGCCTGGAGCCCTAACCCGGCACGCCCCCAAGACGGGAGCATTAACGCGCGCTCAATTGCTCCACCTCAGGGG
>NZ_JBAXIM010000103.1:0-9171 GCF_037138395.1 Phenylobacterium sp. | reverse complement strand
ATCAGCATCTCGGTGGCGTCCGGACGCTCCAGCACGCCGAGCTCGACAACGGTGTTGGAGCCCTTCCGATACAGATGGGCGAGGAAGCCATCTTCTATCTCGGCCTGGTCGATTCCACCGTAGGCCTGGATGAAATCCCGCGCGCGATCCATCCGTCCGGAGCCCAAGAACACCAGGGAGACAAAGGTCGCCAGATCCTCCGCGCGGCCGCCGCGGTGAGCGTATTCGTAGTCGAGGACGGCCGTGAGCGCGCCCTCGGCCGAGAAGAGCAGGTTCTCGTTATGGAAGTCGCCATGCACCAGATCATCGCGGGCGGCGAGGCGGCCGACGAGACCCTCGCGGTCCAATCTCCGCCTCAGCTCATCCTTGACCCGCAGCAATTCGAGGACCGGCGCCGCCACGGCAGGCTTCGCCGCCCGGCAATGTTCGTGTGCAGCCTCCAGCCGCGCCGCGGCGGCCTCTTCGGGTGGGAACATCTCGTCCAGGCTTGAGGGCGGCGGCGCGGCTCCCCTCGGCGCCGAATGAAGCGCCCTGGCCGCGGCGGCAATCGCTGTCAGGGCGGCGTCGTCAAGCCCATCCGCATGCCGCACCGCGCCGTCCACGAACGCGGTTAGGCTGAACACCTGGAGACCCCGTCGCCACGACCGCGCCCCATCCCGGCTGGGGATGCGGCCAGGCGGTGGCAGGCTGGCGGCCGGAAGGTCGCGCACAAAGGCGTCCGCCCGGGCGAGCGACGCCTCCTGGGCTTCGGTGGTGCGCTTGAGGACGAGTTGCCTTTGGTCCGCCCAGACCAACAGGTTCAGCGAACTATAGCCCCCCAGCCGGCCTACGGGCGAGACCGTCTCGAAGCCCCACGCCCGAGCCACGCCCGCGAGGGCGTCAGGCTGAAGTGCGCTGCGCGCGGCTTCGGCGTCGGGCAAGTTCATCCTCGGGCTGCCTCCGGGGCCTAATGCTGGTCCGTCACGGGATTTCCCTTGTCACCGGATCCCCGGCGATACGGGCGGGCTAGGTTTTCACGGCACGGGTGGCCATGCAGGTCGGGAAGTACCGCGAGCGCCCGGTCGGCCCGCTTTCGCGGTCTTCTAAGTCGCGATCCTCGAACATGTGGGTCAGGACGAAGCCCGCCGCGAGTTGCCCGCCGATCTGCTCCTCCAGCGTATGGCTGAACTCCACCGTGTGGTCCCGTTCGATCATCTCACGCAGTATTTCCGGCGGACGATCCACGATGTCGGAATAGGGCAGGGCGAACTTCACGACCATGTCGTCGCCCGGCTCAGCCTGGGTGTCGAAGACATAGACCATGGGGTTCATGAAGCCGGCCAGCAGGATCCCCCCTGGCCTCAAGACACGGTGACACTCTTTCCAGACCGACAGGATGTCCGGGGAAAAGAGATTGGAGACCGGATGGAATATGAGGTCGAATTGGGCCTCCGCGAAGGCGGAGAGGTCATGCATGAAGCCTTGCACGGTGGTTAGGGAGAGGCCCTCGCGCTGAGCCACCATATCGTCCTGGGAGAGTTGGGAGGAAGACGCGTCAAACACCACCACCCGCGCGCCCGCAGCCGCGAGCACGGGGCCTTGCTGCCCCCCGCCGCTCGCTAGGCAAAGCACGTCCTTGCCGGCGATGTCCCCGAACCACTCCCGTGGCGTCGGCTTGTTCGGGGTCAGGACGACGGACCATTCGCCGGCCCGGGCCCGGCGGATGCACCCCGGTGAGACCGGACGCGTCCAGATATCCTGCGCCTCGACCCGCCGATTCCAGCCGACGCGGTTGAGTTCGCGCACCTCGTCCGGTTGCATGTCGATCGGCTCCCAAAACGCCTTGGCGCGTGTCCGCCCCGAGGCATGCGCCTAACACCAGAGCCCGATCACGGGAAGCCGTTAGCGCCTGGGTTTCGCCCATGTTAGTCGAGGGGAATACGGCGAAATACGGCGGAATAAGGTGATGGGTGCGGTATCCCGATCCGACATTCCCCGGGGGATTTTCGGGATCGCAAATGCCTTTTGTGACGAGCCGCAGCAACCAAATCCACTATTCGGTGGAGGGGTCAGGCCCTCTCGTGATCCTCCTCCATGGGCTGCTCAGTAACGCGAAGAGCTGGAAGCGCTGGGGCGTCGTCGACGCGCTTGCGGATGGCTACTGCGTCGCCTGCGTGGATTCACTCGGTCACGGCCTAAGCGACAAGCCTTCCGACGAAAGTCTCTATGGCTTGGAGGCTAGGTCGCGTGACGTCGTGGCGGTGATCGATGACCTGGGGTTCGAAAATGCCCACGTTCTCGGCTATTCGATGGGCGGTTGGCTTTCTGTAGGGGTCGCTAAATACCATCGCCACCGGCTGTCCTCTCTCTCATTGTTGGCGGCTGGAACATCTTGCATGGCGTCACACAAGCCGGTTCTTCACCGGATGGAGATGCGTCGAGCTTCAGAGATCAGATTGCCGCAGCGCGAGTCACTGCCCCGGCGATGGTCAAATGGGTGACGGCGGACGTCGAGCCAGGCCTTTGTGCTTGCTGGGATGCGCTTGCCGACCTTCGGGGCGCTCGCGACGCGGTCGTGGACGCGGGTGTCCCCGTGCTGCTCTGGAGCGGTCGTGACGATCCAAGCCACGAGCCGATGAGGACGTTTGCGGCGGCCGAAAGCCTCGAATTTCTATCGACCCCCGGGGATCACGCCGGCGCGATCTGGCAGCACGGTGCGGAGAGCGGCAGAGGTATTCGTGCCTTTCTTGATGCGCATTCAAACTGAAATTGGGCCTCCAGGTGCAACAGGCTGAGGCTCGTTTCTCAGATTTGCACCCGCTCGGTCTCAGCGAGGCTGACTTGGTCGGATGGCGGAATTCGGTGGCAGGTCCGGTATTCTCAATCTCATTTAGGCGAAGCACCGCATCCCCCGCGTGGGGTGGACCTAGGCCAGGTGGCTGGTGTCATTGTAGCGCCCGAGGCGCCAACGGGCATCGTCGTACCGCCATTCGGTGATCCCGGTGTTGGACGGATCCAGCCAGGCGCGATCCCAAGCTGTGATGGCGAGGAGCTTCAAAAACGCCGTGACGATGAAGCCGGCATGGGTGACAGCCAGCACGTTGCGCCCGGCATAGCGTTGCGCCAGCTCCTCAAGCGTCCAGGCGACCCTCGACTCGAAATCCTTCCAGCTCTCCCCGCCCGGCGAGAAGGGCCGATCCGGCTCGTGCTGCGGATTGAACGTGCCGTACCGCGCACGATAGGCGCCGCGCTGCAGGCCATCCGCCTCTCCGGGCACCTGCTCGCGAAGATCGGGTACCGGAACGATCGCGTCCAGCCTGAGCGCCTCTCGGAGTACCTCGGCGGTCTGACGGGCCCGCGGCACTGGGCTGGACAGCAGGATGGGCCATTCAGCAGCGTCAGGCCAACGACGTACCCGCTCACTGAGGGCGCGAGCCTGAGCCAGGCCTTCCGGCGTTAGCCCCTGACAGCCGCGCAGGTCGGCGATAGTGTTGGTCACCGCGTGGTGCGAATGGCCATGCCGGATCAGGAGCAGTCTCATCAGGGGCTCGGCTCAGATTGGACCGGAATCCGGTGGCAGGTTCGATATTCCCCGCCGAGAGACTTGAAGCCTAAAGGCCGCCCGAATACCGGATCTGTCACTGGATTCCGGGCTTGCGGGTCGTCCTAGCGGTCAGCGTGGGGAACCTGAACATGTGCCCGGGAGCTCCAGGCTCTGCGCCGTGGAGATCGAGGGTGACCCCGGCTGGCCCTTCCTGCGTCTCCAGGCGGTGCACGATCGGATCATAACCGGGTGTCACGGGGACCGGGTTGAGGGCTGGGACCTTCTTGCGGGCGGCAGCCATGGTCGATTTGAACGTACGTTCTACCGGAGCGCCATAGGTGAAGACTTCGCACTCGCCGGGCGAAGGCTCTGTAATCACCATATATCCGAGCGCGGAGGCAATTTCCCAGATCTCTCCGTTTGGGTTCGGCGACCTCACCAACCCCCGCATTCCAGGGCTGGCAACCGTCAGTCGGGCGCGAACAGCCGGCGGCAGGTTAGCGATACCGCCGCCGCTCAATGACGCTTCTAGGCACACATCCACGGCGGCCTCAACGAACGCAGCGCCCACGTCAACGGATGCCGCCGCGATTGACTTCGTCGCGACACCGCCAACCAGTGCGAGTGCTAGACCCGTCATAATGAGCCGTCTGTGCATCAGAATCCTCACTCAACTAAGCTGTTGCCAAGCTGTCCGACCAGCACCACTTCACTGCCTCACCTGAGCACCAAACAAGACGACAGAAAGTACATCCGCCAGCTACATTGATTATCGTCGAAAGTAACATCAGGGCATGAGCTCGTCGAGCTATATAATTTTGTGATCTGCGATCGTGCTGAGGACATGGGTGGGTCAGGCTCTTGGGTCGATTGTGTTCAGCTTGATGGGCCCGAGTTTTCGATCTTGAGTATGCCGTGGTCCATGCAGGGTAGCAAAAGCGACAGGAATCCGCTGACAGGTCCGGTATTCACCGCACCCCCCAAACAAGTTGGGTTCCCCCCGCGAATGGGCTAAGCCTCCGCCGCAATTTCCGCCGCACACCGGGGCCTTCGCCATGACTGAGATCGTCGACATTCTTGCCCGCCAGATCCTCGACAGCCGGGGCAACCCGACGGTGGAGGTGGATGTCGTCCTGGAGGACGGGTCCCTCGGCCGGGCGGCCGTGCCGTCGGGCGCCTCCACCGGCGCGCATGAGGCCGTCGAGAAGCGGGATGGCGACAAGTCCCGTTACGGCGGCAAGGGCGTGCTGGCGGCGGTGGACGCCGTCAATGGCGAGATCTTCGACGCCCTGGCGGGCTTCGACGCCGCCGACCAGCGCCGGCTGGACATGCGGATGATCGAGCTGGACGGTACGGCCAACAAGTCGCGCCTGGGCGCCAACGCCATCCTGGGCGTCAGCCTGGCGGCGGCCCGGGCCTCGGCGACCTCCGCGGACCAGCCCCTCTACAAATATGTGGGCGGGGTCGGTGCCCGGGTCCTGCCGGTGCCGATGATGAACATCATCAATGGCGGCGCCCACGCCGACAACCCGATCGACATCCAGGAATTCATGATCCTGCCCACGGGCGCCGGCAGCTTCGCCGAGGCCCTGCGCATGGGTGCCGAGATCTTCGCGGCCCTGAAGTCAGGCCTGAAGGCCGCCGGCCACAATACCAATGTCGGCGACGAGGGCGGCTTCGCCCCGAACATCGCCTCCGCCGAAGAGGCCCTGGCCTTCATCGTCCGCTCGGGCGAGGCGGCCGGCTATGCGGCGGGCAAGGACTTCCACCTGGGCCTGGACGTGGCCTCCACCGAGTTCTTCCAGGACGGCGCCTACCACCTGCACGGCGAGGGCAAGCGCTTCGATCCGGCCGGCATGGTCGGCTACCTCGAGGACCTGGTGGCCAAGTTCCCCATCGTCTCCATCGAGGACGGCTGCGCCGAGGACGACTTCGACGGCTGGAAGCTCCTGACCGACCGGCTGGGCGGCAAGATCCAGCTGGTGGGCGATGACCTCTTCGTCACCAACCCCGTCCGCCTGGCCGACGGCATCCGCCGGGGCCTGGCCAACTCCATCCTGGTCAAGGTCAACCAGATCGGCACCCTGTCCGAGACCCTGGACGCCGTCGATATGGCCCACCGGGCCGGCTACACCTCGGTGATGAGCCACCGCTCGGGCGAGACCGAGGACTCCACCATCGCCGACCTGGCCGTGGCGGTAAACTCGGGCCAGATCAAGACCGGCTCCCTGGCCCGCTCCGACCGGACCGCCAAGTACAACCAGCTCCTCCGCATCGAGCAGGAACTGGGCGACCAGGCCATCTATCCCGGCCGCGCGGCCCTGAAGGCGCTTCGTTAGGGGGGACGCCAGGGGGCAACTGAGCCGCCGTTGACCCCCTCAGTCGGCTTCGCCGACAGCTCCCCCTGAGGTGGAGCAATTAGCGCTCTAATTCCGCCCCCAAGGGGGAGGTGGACCGGGGTGAAACCCCGGGACGGAGGGGGTCAACGGCAGCCGATCCTTCGCCTCCCGGAAACCCAAAGTTAATCCGGCAGGGCCAAGAATAGGGGCCTTGGAAACGGTGAGTCGTAGGCCGCCTTGATACAGACCCTTCGCACCTACTGGACGACGGCGGCCCTGGGCCTGCTGATCGTCTATTTCGGCGTTCACGCCCTCACTGGGGACCGCGGCATCCTGTCGACGGGCGAGCGGGACCAGGCCCTGCTCGACCGGCAGGCCGAGCTGGCCACCCTGTCCCTGCGCCGCACCGAGCTGGAAACCCGGGCCTATCTGCTCAGGGATGAGTCGATTTCCGCCGATCTTCTCGATGAACGGGCCCGGGCCCTGCTGGGATTCACCGATCCGAGGGACTATGTGATCCGGGTCAGGCCCTGAAGGGCCGGCGTCCGGCGGGTCCGGACCGTTCTGGGGAGTCGCTGATGGCGCGCGCCGCCGCTTCTGGAAAGTCTCGCAAGACGACGGCGGTTGCCGCCCCACAGGGCCCGGAACGGGAGCCCCTGCTGGCCTGGTATCGCGACATGCTGTTGATCCGCCGCTTCGAGGAGCGGGCGGGCCAGCTCTATGGCATGGGACTGATCGGCGGGTTCTGCCACCTCTACATCGGCCAGGAGGCCATCGCCGTCGGCATCCAGGCCGTGCGCAAGCCGGGTGACCAGGTCATCACCGGCTATCGCGACCACGGCCACATGCTGGTCTGTGGCATGGACCCGCGGGAGGTCATGGCCGAGCTGACCGGCCGGGCGGGGGGCTCGTCCCGGGGCAAGGGCGGCTCCATGCACATGTTCTCCACCGAGGCCGGCTTCTACGGCGGGCACGGCATTGTCGGCGCTCAGGTCAGCCTGGGCACGGGGCTGGCCCTGGCCAACAGCTATCGCGGCAATGGCAATGTCGCCTTCGCCTTCTTCGGCGACGGGGCGGCCAACCAGGGCCAGGTCTATGAGAGCTTCAACATGGCTGAGCTCTGGAGCCTGCCGGTCGTCTACGTCATCGAGAACAACCAGTACGCCATGGGCACCTCCATCGAGCGGTCCTCCTCCGAAACCCACCTCCACCGGCGGGGGGCCTCCTTCCGAATCCCCGGCGAGGAGGTTGATGGCATGGATGTGGTTGCGGTCCGTGAAGCTGCAGCCCGGGCCGCCGATCACGCCCGGTCGGGGCAGGGCCCCTACATCCTGGAGATGAAGACCTACCGCTATCGCGGCCACTCCATGAGCGATCCGGCCAAGTACCGCACCCGCGAGGAGGTGGATGAGGTTCGCCGCAATCGCGATCCCATCGACCACGTGCAGGAAATCCTGATCGAGAAGGGCTGGGCCGACGAGGCGGCGCTCAAGGCCATCGACGCCGAGGTCCGCGCCATCGTCGCCGACGCCGCCGAGTTCGCCCGCATCTCGCCCGAGCCGGACCCCTCCGAGCTCTTCACCGACATCTACGTAGGTGCGGAGCGATGACCGACATCCTCATGCCGGCCCTGTCGCCCACCATGGAGGAGGGGACCCTCGCCAAGTGGTACGTCAAGGCGGGCGACGCCGTCCGCTCAGGCGATGTCATCGCCGAGATCGAGACCGACAAGGCGACCATGGAGGTCGAGGCGGTGGACGAGGGGGTGATCGAGGCCATCCTGGTTCCGGAAGGCACCGAGGAGGTCAAGGTCAACACCCCCATCGCCCGGCTGTCCGTCGTCGCCGGCGAAGCGCAGGCAACGCCATCGCCCGCGCTTCCACCACCCGCTCCCGAAGCGCACCCGACGCCGCCGCCCGCGCCTGCCGCAGCGCCCGAGACCCGCTCTGCGGACGCGCCGGCAACGCCTTCGGGACGCAGGCTTACCGTTCGCGACGCCCTGCGTGACGCCATGGCCGAGGAGATGCGCCGGGACGAGACGGTCTTCCTGATGGGCGAGGAGGTTGGCCAGTACCAGGGCGCCTACAAGGTCAGCCGGGGCCTGTTGGAGGAGTTCGGGCCTCGCCGGGTCATCGACACCCCCATCACCGAGCACGGCTTCGCCGGCCTGGGCGTCGGCGCCGCCATGGCCGGCTTGCGGCCCATCGTCGAGTTCATGACGTTCAACTTCGCCATGCAGGCCATTGATCATATTATCAATTCGGCGGCAAAAATTCTCTATATGTCGGGCGGGCAGATCACCTGTCCCATCGTCTTTAGGGGCCCCAATGGCGCTGCAGCCCGGGTCGGGGCCCAGCACAGCCAGGACTATTCGGCCTGGTATGCCCACGTGCCCGGCCTGAAGGTGGTGGCACCCTACGACGCCGCCGACGCCAAGGGTCTGCTCAAGGCCGCCATTCGCGACCCCAACCCCGTGGTTTTCCTTGAGCATGAGATGCTTTACGGCCAGGAGTTCGAGGTCCCCGACGACCCGGATTGGACCGTACCCATCGGCAAGGCCCTGATCCGCCGGCCGGGCCGGGATGTCACGCTGACGGCCCATTCTCGGATGGTCGGGATGGCTCTTGAGGCAGCGGAAATCCTTTCGAAACAGGGGGTTGAGGCAGAGGTCATCGACCTTCGCACCCTGCGTCCCCTGGACCATGAGACCATACTGGAGAGCGTGAAGCGGACCAACCGGATCGTCAGCATCGAGGAGGGCTGGGCGCCCATGGGGGTCGGGGCCGAGATCGTCGCCCGGGTGGCCGCCGAGGCCTTCGACTGGCTCGACGCCCCGCCGCTCCGGATTGCCCAGGCCGATGCGCCGCTGCCCTACGCCGCCAACCTCGAGGCCCTCGCCCTGCCGTCGGTGGAGCGGATCGTCGAGGCGGCCCTCAAGGTCTGCTACCGGTGAGCGCCCTGTCCTGGAGGGCTGGAGGCTGTCACTGCGGGCGGGTGCGCTTCGAGGTCGCGCTGCCCCCAAGGCCGGAGGCGCATACCTGCAATTGTTCAATGTGTTCAAAGGTCGGATTCATCCATCTGATCGTGCCGGAGAGCCAGTTCCAGAGGGTCCAGGGGGAGGGGGATCTGACCGAGTACAGCTTCAATACCGGCGTCGCCCGGCACCTGTTCTGCCGCAGCTGCGGGGTGAAGAGCTTTTACCGCCCCCGCTCCAACCCGGACGGCTGGTCGGTTAACGCCCGCTGCCTGGACCAGGCCGTCGAAATGGACCTGACCGAGTTCGACGGCCGCAACTGGGAGGCCAACGCC
>NZ_JBAXIM010000102.1:0-9238 GCF_037138395.1 Phenylobacterium sp. | reverse complement strand
GACCGCGCCCCGCCTGCAGGCCTCGACGAAGGCGGCCGCCTCCGGGTTTGACGCGGCGACCTCCGCGGCCAGGGGATGATCGGCCGCGATCCCGACGAAGGCGGCCCCAAACAGGGTATCTGGTCGGGTGGTATAGACCTCCAGGCCGTCCGTTCGCGCAGGGTCGGTGAAGCGGAAGGCGAAGCGGGCCCCCCGGGAGCGGCCAATCCAGTTCTCCTGCATGACCCGGACCTTTTCGGGCCAGCGCTCAAGGGTCTTCAGGTCGTTGGTCAGGGCGTCGGCGTAGTCGGTGATCCGCAGGAACCACTGGCTGAGCCGGCGCTTCTCCACCACCGCGCCGGATCTCCAGCCCCGGCCATCAATGACCTGCTCGTTGGCCAGGACCGTCTGGTCCACAGGGTCCCAGTTGACCAGGCCCTCCTTGCGATAGACCAGCCCCTTTTCGAACAGGTCCAGGAACCAGGCCTGCTGGCGCCCGGAATAGCCCACGTCGCAGGTCGCGAATTCCCGCGACCAGTCGATGGACAGGCCAAGCTCCTTCAGCTCGTCCCGCATCCGGCTGATGTTGTCGTAGGTCCAGGCCTTGGGGTCGATGCCGCGCTCCATGGCGGCGTTCTCGGCGGGCAGACCAAAGGCATCCCAGCCCATGGGGTGCAGGACATTGAAGCCTCGGGCGCGCTTGTACCGGGCAATGACGTCGCCGAGGGCGTAGTTGCGCACATGGCCCATGTGCAGCCGGCCCGACGGATAGGGGAACATCTCGAGGACGTAGTACTTGGGCCGTGAGGGATCGGGCGGCCCCGCGCGGAAGGCGTCTGCGGCCTCCCAGGCGCGTCTCCACCTGGGCTCGGTATCTTTGGGATTGTATCTGGCCATGGCGGACATACCGTCGGATCAGGTCAAGGAGGGCCCCGGAAGGCTCCGGGAGGTGCGCTACGGCGATCCCCTTCGACCCTTCAGGCCCGCCAGGTTTCGCCGGTCAGGTTCGGTGGGCGACGCCAGGACAGGTCCGGCGTTCAGCCCGGCGCGCTCGAAAGTCGCACCTGCCGGGCCCGGGTAAGTATCGCGTTCTCGACGTCCACCTCGGTCTGGGCGTTCACCTGGGCCTCGGTCCAGGTCCCCTTCGCGTCGCGGACCTGGCGGAAAATGGCCACGTTCAGGCCATCGGCGCGGAGCCGGCTGTCGAGGATGTAGACCGTCGCCTTGAAGCGCTCGTCGGGCTTCTCGGGATTGACGTACCAGTCGGTGATGATCACGCCGCCATAGGGATCAGCGGAGGAGAGCGGCATGAAGGAAAGCGTGTCCAGGGCCGCGCGCCACAGATAGCCGTTGACGGAAACGGCCGGTTTGTCGCCCCTCGCCTGGGAGGTACCTTCGAAGACGCTGAACGGGTTGAAGCCCTCGGGCTCCTGGCCCTCGAAGGTCTTCGGGGCACTGTTCGACGCGCAGGCGGCGAGCGAGGCGGCGGCGAGAATCGCCAGACCCACCCTCAGGCTCTTCTTCAGGTCTACGGATCCAGACGGCATCTGCACCGCTCCAAACTTCAGGGCCCGCACCCCGCGGCGCAAACCAGCGCCACCCCGCGCCGCGCCCTCTATATCAATGCCGGGACGCGGGCCAAACAGGAATCGCGTGACCCTGCCGCCACAGGTGGGGCGGGATTCGGTACTCAGAGCACCTACCGAGGTTGACCCCAACGATCCCCAGCCCCTAATCGTGGATCTCGCCCTTTTCCGGGCGTAATCGGCTGCCAGACAGCCAGAATGGTGATGATGTCTTCTCGCGTGACCCTCCTGCGCACCTGCGCTTCGCTCACCGCCGGGGTTCTCCTGGCCGGTGCGGCGTCGCTCGCGCACGCGGAGCCAGCGCGCAAGGCCGACGACTTCACCGTCCGGATGGACCAGTCCGCCTCTCCCGTGGGTGGAACCTCCCTGACCTGGGACGCCCGAAAGGGCCGCTGGGGCATGACCTTTAACGTCGAGACCGCCCCGACCCGCGATTCTGAGTGGGCGGACGTGAAGGCCGGAGCCTATTACCGGGTCTCGCCCACCCTTCGGATTGGCGGTGCGGTGTCCATGGGCGACGAGGCTGGGCGGCCAGAGTCCATGCGCAAGATGGCCCCGCAACAACAGCCGGCGCCCCGCGTCCGGCTCGAGTCCGCCTTCAAGTTCTGAGGCTGAACCCGACTCCCGCAATTCCCGCCGCGCCCGTCATGCGCAGGCGTCCCGCCCTTGTGTCATCGACCCCGCCGAGAGCATAGGCGGGCGCCGAGGCGGCTCTCACCCGCGCCGCGAAGCGCAGGGTCCCGAGGGGGGCGCCGGCCGAAGGCGAGGCCGAGGGGAAGACTGCAGACAGGACGAAGGCGTCAATTCCCGGCCGCCGCGCCGCCCGCGGGGAATGGGCGGCGGCCGTGATCAGCCAACCTGGTTTCCTCAGGCGCGGGGCCCGGCCCGCGAGGCGCTCGGGAAGGTGGACCCCCGCTGCGCCCGACCGTGCGGCCAGTCCGGCGTCAGCCCCCACCAGCAGGACCAGGCCGCGGCGTCGGGCGACGGCCGCAAGGGCGCGGGCGATCTCCAGCCGGTCCGGCGCGCCAAAGGCCCGGTAGACCAGGCCCGTCCCCCGGGGCAGAACTCGGGCGAGGGCGACAGGATCTGGCGTCCGGTCTGGGTCGGTGAACACCAGGAGGGGCGGCGGCAGGGCCTTTCCCCCGCCCCGCCTCCGGCCTAGGTATGCGGCGGTCCGCCCGACGGTCCAGAAACCGGAAATGCCTGTGTCCCCCTCGCTCGACGCCATCCTAGCCCGAATCGCCGCCGCCGAGCAGGCCGCCGCCCGCCCGCCCGGCGGCGTCACCCTGACCGCCGTTTCCAAGCAGCAGCCCTGGGAGGCCATCGCCCCCGTGGTCGCCGCCGGGCACAGGGTGTTCGGCGAGAATCGCGTCCAGGAGGCCGAGGCCCGCTGGACGGGCCGCCGGGAGGGCCTAGAGCTGCGGCTGATCGGGCCTCTCCAGACCAACAAGGCCGAGGCTGCCGCGTCCGTCTTCGATGTCATCGAGAGCCTGGATCGGGACCGGCTGGCCCTGGCCCTTGTCGCCGCAGCCCAGAAGACTGGGCGCCTGCCGCGCCTGCTGGTCCAGGTGAATACGGGTGAGGAGCCCCAGAAGGCGGGGGTGGTCCCCGCTGACGCCGACGCCTTTCTCGACCGGGTTCGCGGCCCCCTCGCCCTACCGGTGGAGGGACTGATGTGCATTCCCCCGGTCGGCGAGCCTGCGGGTCCGCATTTCGGCCTGCTGGCCCGGATTGCCGCCCGCAACGGGCTTTCCGTCCTGTCCATGGGCATGAGCGACGATTTCGAGACCGCCATCGCCTTTGGCGCCACCCATGTCCGGGTGGGCTCAGCCCTCTTCGGCGCCCGGAACTAGGGCTGGAAGCCGCCGGGAAGGACAGCAAGGGCGTCTTCTGGCCCCGCCAGGGACAGCAGGTCCAGAAGGTCCTCCCGCCGCACGGCGACGCATCCGGCCGTCGGCGACCAGTCCGGCTGAGCCAGATGCAGGAAGATGGCCGACCCCATCGGGCTGATGGGCGGATCGTCGTTGTGGCCCAGGACCACGATCAGGTCATAAACCCGGTCGTCCCTCCACAGGGCCTCTGCGCTGGCGGGATAGGGCAGGCGGACGGGGCGGTTGTAGGCCGGGTCCCCGGGGGCGTCGCACCAGCCGTCCGCTGGCGTGAGCGCCTGGACAGGCAGGCGGGTCTTCGGCGCCGGCACGCGGTCGGGCCGGTAGAAGACCTTCCGGAAGGGCCAGACGCCCAGGGGCGAGGCGCCGTCACCCTCCCGCTTGTCCGCCGCCGGCAGGACCCCGGATCGGCCCAGGGCGCACCGTACCCGCCTGCCGCCGATATCGAGGGTACCGTCCGAGGTCGCCGAGAAGATCATTCCGCCTGTCTCCGCTACTGCCACGACCCTTCCGAGGGCCGTCTTCAACTGGACCCTTGGCGGGGCCCGCCCTCAGGGTGCATGTTCCGGCCCATGGCTCAACCCAAGACCCTGCTGATCATCGACGACAATGACGAGCTGAGGACCGAGCTCGCCGACCTCCTCGCCTCCGGGGGCGAATTCGAGGTCGTCCAGGCGGCCACCGGCGCCGCGGGCATCCTTGCGGCCCTCGAGGCGCGTCCGGACATCATCCTCCTGGACGTCGACCTGCCGGACACCAACGGCCGGGAGGTGTGCCGGGAGCTCCGCGCGCAACAGGTCGCCTGCCCGGTGATCATGCTGACGGCGGCTGACGCCGAAACGGAGATGGTGGGCGGGCTGGATGCCGGGGCCAACGACTATGTCACCAAACCCTTCCGACTGGCCGTCTTGCAGGCCCGGATCCGCGCCCAGATTCGCAGTCACGAGCATTCCGAGGGTGCCGTCTTCCGGCTCGGCCCCTACGAGTTCCGGCCGGCGGCCAAGGTCCTGGTGGACAGCTCGGGGCGCAAGGTGCGGCTGACCGAGAAGGAAACCAACATCCTGAAATATCTCTATCGCGCCGGTGAAAAGTCGGTGGCGCGGGAAGAGTTGCTGGCCGAGGTCTGGGGCTACAACGCCGGTGTGACGACCCACACCCTCGAGACCCATGTCTACCGGCTGCGCCAGAAGATCGAGTCGGATCCCGCTGGCGGCCGGCTCCTGCTGACTGAGGGCGGCGGATACCGGCTGGTGCCCTGACCGCCGTTACGATCAGGTTCCCACGTATCGGAACAGGATCTAGAGCCGGAAGTCCGCCGTGACCGGTGCGTGGTCGCTGGGTCGCTCCCAGGCCCGGACCTCGTCGTGGACCCGGGCGCTGGCGCCGTCCGCCAGGGCAGGACCCCGCAGGCCGGGGGAGATCCAGATGTGGTCCAGCCTCAGGCCGCGGTTCGAGGCGCGGAAATCGGCGGCGCGGTAACTCCACCAGGAGAACAGCTTCTCGGACTCGGGGACCGCCTCGCGCACCAGGTCCGTGAAGCCGCCGGCCTCGCACAGGGCCGCCATGGCCTCGATCTCGATGGGGGTATGGCTGACCACCTTCAGCATCTGGCGGTGGCTCCAGACGTCGTTCTCCCCGGGGGCGACGTTCAGGTCGCCGGTGATGACCAGGGCTTCAGCCGGATCCCTGCGGCGAGCTTCGGCGGTCAGGCGGGCGAAGAAATCCAGCTTGTGTGCGAACTTTGGGTTGGTCTCCGGGTCGGGAGTGTCGCCCCCAGCCGGGATGTAGAAGTTCTGGACCTCGATCCCCGACACCCGGGCCCCGACAACCCGGGCGTGGCCCTCGCGGCAGAGGTCCAGGGCAGGAGCGTCGTCGAGGGGAAGCCGCGAGACAATGGCCACCCCGTGCGAGCCTTTCTGGCCGCTGATGCGCATGTGCGGGTAGCCGGCGGCCTCAAACTCGGCCCGGGGGAATTCCCCCTCCCGGCACTTGATCTCCTGGAGACACAGGACGTCTGGGTCCTGCTCACGGGCGAACCGCGTCACCTGCTCGGCGCGGAGGCGGACGGAGTTCACGTTCCAGGTGGCGAGTCTCAGGCGCATGGCGGTTTCCCCGTCCGGCCCCAAAAGGAACGCCCGGAGGCGCAAGCCGTCCGGGCGTAGTTAGCTCTCTCGTGCAGCCTCCGGAAGGGGATGACGTCCGGAGGCCGCAGGCCCGGCTGCACCGGGCCCATGAGTGACATCAACGCAACTTTCACCATCTTTGTCAAGTTTTTGGAATATTCTTGTTGTGTGTGACGAATAAGTTACATCTTGCCGCGACCCGGCGCCCGAGGCCGTGGATCCTCAATGACGAAGAGGCTAGCAGGCAGACCGCTGACCTTCCGGAAATCCTTCAGCTCGACCCGGGTCGACCGACCCTGGGCGTCGGTCACCGTCCAGCCGGTAAGGGCAAGGGGGGAGTCTGAGAAAGTCAGCGCAATGCGGCCCTCCGCTTGTCGGCGGCTGTCTCGGGCCGTCACCTCAAAGCCCTCCCCATATCGCCTCACCGCTGTCACCTGGGTGTCGCCGTCCAGGCGAATCCGCCGCGAGAGGAAGAGGGACAGGGGCGTGGCGACCAGGGGATAACGCTCGAAGGTCTTCAGGCGCGGGTCGGCCACCGTGACGTTGGTACCGTCCGCCACCACCAGCAGCGAGGCGGGCGGGGCATAAGCGAAGCGGGCCTTCCCCGGCCGGCGGATGAAAACTTCGCCCCGGCTGACCCGACCCCGGGAATCGGTCTGGATGAAGTCACCCCTGGCCTCTGTCAGCGCCTCGAGCCAGGCGGCGGCCCGGGCGGCCAGCTCCCGCTCTTCCGCTCCCAGGGTCGGCGCGGCTGCGGCTACGGCGGCGGGTGCGGCGATGACGGTGGCCAGGCCCGCCAGGGCGATACGGCGTGTTGGCATGAGGTATCTCCAGGGGCCGGAATGCGCCAGGCCGCCAGCGGGGTCAATGCCCCGGAATTGCGGCACCTGCGGGGCAGGGGCCCGAGACCGTCCCCAGTCAAGCTGGAACCCGGTTGGCGTCCTAGGGCGGCGGCGGCGCCAGGATCTCACGCTTGCCCGAATGGTTGGCGGGGCTGACCACGCCTTCCTTCTCCATGCGCTCGATCAGGGAGGCGGCGCGGTTGTAGCCGATCTGCAGCCGGCGCTGGACATAGGAGGTCGAGGCCTTCCCGTCGCGGGTGACCACGGCGACGGCGCGATCATAGAGATCGTCGCCCGACCCGCCCTCACCCTCGCCGAAGTCACCGCCGCCGTCCTCGTCGTCCCCGCCTGCGGTGACCTCCTCCAGATACTGGGGCTGGCCCTGTTCGCGCAGGAAGCGGGCCACGGCCTCAACCTCGCCGTCCGAGACGAAGGGGCCATGCAAGCGGGTGACGCGCCCGCCGCCCGCCATGTAGAGCATGTCGCCCTGGCCCAGCAGCTGCTCGGCACCCTGGTCCCCGAGGATGGTGCGGGAATCGATCCGGGAGGTGACCTGGAAGGAGATCCGGGTCGGGAAGTTGGCCTTGATGGTGCCGGTGATGACGTCCACCGAGGGCCTCTGCGTCGCCATGACCAGGTGGATGCCAGCCGCCCGCGCCATCTGAGCCAACCTTTGCACTGCGCCTTCCACGTCTTTGCCGGCCACCATCATCAGGTCGGCGACCTCGTCGATTACCACCACCAGGTAGGGCATGGGACGAGGATCAATTCGCTCGCTCTCGTAGACGGGCCGGCCCTGGTCGTCGAAACCGGTCTGGACCGTGCGCTCGAAGTGCTCTCCCCGGGCCGTCGCCTCCCGCGCGCGCTCGTTGTAGGAGGCCACATTCCGCACGCCGATCTTGGACATCAGGCGGTAGCGGTCCTCCATCTCCCGGACCGTCCACTTCAGGGCAACGATGGCCTTTTTCGGGTCTGTGACCACCGGGGCCAGCAGGTGCGGGATCCCGTCATATACGCTGAGCTCCAGCATCTTGGGGTCGATCATGATGAACCGGCAGGCCTCGGGCGGAAGGCGGTAGAGGATCGACAGGATCATGGCATTGACCCCCACCGACTTGCCCGAGCCGGTCGTGCCGGCAATCAGCAGGTGGGGCATCTTGGCCAGGTCGGCGACATAGGGCTCGCCGCCAATGTTCTCGCCCAGGGCCATAGGCAGGGCGTGACCGGTCTTCTCGTATTCGGAACTGGACAGGAGGTCGCGCAGGTAGACCGTCTCGCGCCGGGCGTTCGGCAGCTCGATACCGATGGCGTTGCGTCCCGGCACCACGGCGACCCGGCAGGCGGCGACGGACATGGAGCGCGCGATGTCGTCGGCCAGGGCCACCACGCGCGCCGACTTCACGCCGGGGGCGGGGACGAGTTCGTAGAGGGTGACCACCGGCCCCGGTCGGATCTGGTCGATCTGTCCCCGGACGCCGAATTCGGCCAAGACCCCTTCGAGGAGCTGGGCATTCTGGCGCAGGGCCGCCTCGTCGAACTGGGCCGCGCGCGGCGGCGAGCGGGCGAGCATGGATAGGTCGGGAAGAACGAAGCCCTCTCCCCTGGCGAACTCCAGGACTCCCTGGGACTCACGGGTCTCCCGCCCGGATTCCCGAGAGGACTTGGGCGGACGGATGGCGACCGGCGCTCCACCCTCCTCGGCGCCGAAGGTCGCGAGTCCGTCCGGGCCGACCCCGTCTGCGAGTTCCGGATCGGCCGGCAGGTCTGCCTTCCGGGACCGGCTCCGTGCGCCCCGAACCGCTGGCGCGGGTTCGGACTCGGGTTCGGGCGCGAAGGGCGAGCGTACCGCTGAGGTCAGGTCGCGGCTGCGCATCCAGCCGACCAGCCTGGCCAGGGCGCCCCGGATATCGAGCTTGGGCAGGGCCAGGGCGTAGGCGAGCCCCCAGAGCCCGAGGGTTCCCAGCAGGCCTGCGGTCAGGCCCCGGCCGAAGGGGACACCCGCCTCGCCCAGGGCGCCGCGGCCGAGGCCCAGGAGACCGTCGCCAGCCAGTCCGCCCAGGCCCCCGGCCAGGGGCCAGGCTGAAGGCGCCCGGGGCCAGGCCAGAAGGGCCGCGACACCGCATAGGGCCAGGATCCCGCCAAGCGCCCGGAGGCGCAGGCCAAGCCGGCTGGAGTCGGGATTTGGACTGGCCAGCCTGGAGAGGCCAAGGACCAACATGAGCAGGGCGACCAGGGCCGCCGGCAGGCCCAGGGCCTGGAACAGGAGGTCCGAGAGGACCGCACCGGCACCTCCCAGGACATTCCCGGGAATGGCACCTGAAGACGCGTTGAGGCTCGGGTCCGCCGCCTTCCAGGTGGCGAGCGCCGCCGCCAGGGCCGCCCCCGAAAGAGCGACAAGTCCGCCGCGCGCCCGGGCCGCGAAGGGATGCGCCCAGACCGCGCCGGCGATCTCGAACCCTCTGTCTATGCCCCGTTTCCGCGCCGCCCGCGCCATGCCGGTCCGCTCCCGCGTTGATTCCGGGATACTCTGGACCCAAGAGGGTTAAGAGGCGTTTACCTCGGTCGCAACAGGCCCGCCTCTCCCGTTTGCAACCCCACCAAAACCCTCTAGGAGTGGCCAAATGTGGTCCATGCCCCGCAATCTCAGGAAGATCGCCCTCATCGTGATCGCCCTGATGGCCCTGGTTGGCTTCGTCTCCGGCGTGCTCGGCGCGCGGGACGTCGCCTACCTGCCTGGAGACGCCCCCTTGGCTCCGGCGACATCGGCCCCGGCCATCGTCGCCCCCGAGGTGACCCCCCTGCCCACCGACATTCCGCCC
>NZ_JBAXIM010000101.1:0-9493 GCF_037138395.1 Phenylobacterium sp. | reverse complement strand
GACCCACGCCGCGTAGCTTGGCCTGGGGTCCGAGGGCATCCACCACGTCGGCGGCGGCCAGGGCAAGGTCCGTCTGTCCGCGCGGCGCCACGTGCTCGTTGAGCTCGATCCGGCTCAAGGAGAGGAGGTCGTCGATCAGGCGGCCCATCCGCTCGGCCTGGTTGCGCATGATCCCGAGGAAGCGATCCTGCGCCTCCCGGTCCTCCCGCGCGTGTCCGCTCAGGGTCTCGATGAAGCCGCTCAGCGAGGCCAGGGGCGTACGCAGCTCATGGCTGGCGTTGGCAAGGAAGTCGGCGCGGGTGCGCTCGGCCCGACGCAGGTCGGTCTCGTCCCGGAAGACCAGAACAGCCCGGCTCAAGGCGTCGTCCTGGGCCGCCATGGGCCGGGCCCGGACCTGGAAGCTGCGTTCCTGGGCGGCCCCCGAGGTGAAGGTACAGCGGGCCTCGACACCGCCGAAGAGCGCCTCGTCGACGGCGGAGAGGACCTCCGGGTCCCTCAGGACGGAAACCAGGAGGGCCGGTGGGCCCGAGATCCGGAAGAGGCTCCGGGCGGCGGCGTTGGCGCGCTCGATCCGAAGGGTACTGAGGTCATCGGGCTCCCGACCGGAAATCACCAGCAGGGGGTCCGGTCCGGCATCGAGCAGGACCGAGACCTGGGCCTCGGCGCGTTCGAGGGCCTGCTGGGTCTTGGGGTCCGGCCCGGGGTCACGCTGCAGCGCCTTTGGAAAGCGGACCTGACGGGCAGCATAGACCGCGCCCGCCGCGCCGGCGAACAGGAAGAGGGCAAGATCGAGGGCGTCCTTGCCGGCCAGCGCCCACACCCCGGCAAGCCCCATGAGGGCCGCCGCAACCAAGAGTGCGGTGACCGGGGGAGTGCCGGGATTGGGGCTTGGCGGGTTTTGCGGCACGGGGTCCACGATTACGACCTAAAATCTCATCACGCGCCACCGGTATGACGTTTGAGTGAAGGTATGCTGACGGTCTGGAGATATCCCTATCCGAGGCACCAAGGTTGAGCGATAGCCCGCCGGCGATTGTCGCACGCGTCGGCCCAGCCTAGATTGGCTCCCGACTCCAGCCCCCTGGGCTGACCTTTCCGGAGCCTCCATGTCCGCCAACCGATTCGCTGAAGCCGAAGCCGCCTTCCAGGCTGGGCGGGGCGACGAGGGAAAGCGGCTCACAGCAGACCAGCTCAACGCCGATCCCGACGCCCCGGCGGCGGTCTACCGGAACTTCGGTGCCATCCTGGTGCGCGACCGCGATTACGCCCAGGCCGAGTCTGTCGGGCGCAGGGCGGTGGAGCGGCACTCCCGGGACCCGGAGCTGTGGAATATCCTCGGCGTCGCCCTGCGCCGCCTGAAGCGCTATCCGGAGGCGATCGAGGCCCTGGAGAAGGCCGCCCGGCTCAGCCCCCGCAGCGACGCCATCCAGCAGAACCTCGGCAATGTCTTTAACGACGCCCGGGATGGCCGGGCCATCAAGGTCTTCTCGCTGCTGGTCCGCAGTGCCCCCTCCAACGCCGAGCACCAGCGCCAGCTGGGACGGGCCCACTGGTTCGCCAAGGACTTCGACAAGGCCATCCAGCGGCTGAACCTCGCCACCCGGATGAAGCCGGACATGGCGGATGCCTGGCTGGACCTGTCGGCTGCCGCCTCTGACGCCCGGGGTCCGGTGGAGGGGCTGGAGGCCCTGGACCGGGGTCTCAAGGCCTGCCCCGGCGACGCCCGCCTGCAGGAGGCCCGCCTGTCCATGCTCCGCCGGTCCGGCCGCATGCGCGAGGCCGAGCAGCTCATGCTGGACATGCTCAAGGTCACGCCGGACGCCGCCTGGCTGCACTTCCAGCTGGCCGGCGCCCTGACCGACTACGACCGCGCCCGGGCCAACGAACACTTCCGCCGGGCCATCGAACTGGCGCCCGACAATGTCGACTATCGGATCACCTATTCCGAGAGCCTGGGCCGGGACCGGACCGGTGACGAGGGCGGAAACCTCGAGGCCGCCTATCGCACCATGGTGGAGGTCCTCGACCAGGCCGAGCTGACCCCCGGCAACCTGAAGGTCATCTACGAACTGCTCGTCCGCGTCGCCGACTATGACCGGCTCGAGGCCCTCGGCAGCTTCGCCAAGGTCGGGCGCACCTGGGCCGAAGCCGGACGACACACGGCCCTCATGGCCCACCTCGCCCGGGTCCGCACCGAGGAGGACCGGCTGGAGCTGGTCGAACAGCACCGCATCTGGGGCCGGCTGGCCGACGCCGCTGCCGTCCGGCGGCCCATCACCCACCCGGCGCCGCGGGCGCCCGGCGGCAAGATCCGGGTGGGCTACATGTCCTCGGACCTGCGCGGCCATCCGGTAGCCTATTTCGCCCTGCCCCTGTTCGAGCACTACGACCGCAGCCGGTTCGAGGTGTTCTGCTACTCTTGGTACCAGGGCGAGGAAGACCCCACCCAGAAGCACATCACCCAGTGGGTCGACGGCTTTCGCTGGCACAAGGACATCACCGACCGCGAGGCGGCCCAGCTGATCGCCGACGACAATCTCGACATGCTGTTCGAGCTGGGCGCCACCACCCACATGAACAAGCTGTCGGTCATGTCCTACCGGCCGGCCCCCAGGCAGGCGAGCTGGGTGGGCTATCCCCATTCCGCCGGGCCCGAGACCATCGACTATTTGGTCCTCGACCCCTGGATGAACCCGCCCGACCCCAGGATGGTGATCGAGAAACCCCTTCTGCTGGCCCACACCTGGTACGCCATGGGCGAGCGCGCCTTCCGCGAGCAGCCTGCGGTGGACCCTGTCGCCCCGGTGGAGCGCAACGGCTACGTCACCTTCGGGACCGCCAACAACCCCTACAAGTACACCCGCGAGAGCGTCGCGGCGTGGGCACAGGCCGTGGCCGGGACGCCGGGCTCCAAGTTCATGTTCGTCCGGCCCGAAGGAACCACCCCCACCTTCACCGCCAACATCCGGGCGGTGTTCGAGGGGCAGGGCGTGTCCGGCGACCGGGTCGTCTTCGAGACCGTCCGGGGCCGCCACCTGCCCTTCTACAACCAGATGGACATCTCCCTGGACACCTTCCCCCAGACCGGCGGCACCACCACCTGCGAGTCCCTCTGGATGGGGGTTCCGGTGGTGGCCCGGGTCGGCGACGCGGTCTTCGAGCGGATGAGCTATTCCATCCTCAACAATGCAGGCCTTGGCGACCTCGTGGGCAGGACCACCGACGAGTACGTCGATATCGCCGTGCGCCTGGCGGCCGACCCGGCCCGGATCGGCGACCTCCGCCGCACCCTGCGAGACCGGCTCGCCGCCAGCCCCCTGCGGGACGCCCGGGGCTTCTCCACCGACTGGCACGCCATGGTCGAGCGAGTCATGGCCGAGCCGGTGCGGAAGTGACGGGCGACCGAGCGGGGTTGGCGGCATGAGCGGGCTCGACGTCACCCGGGCCTACGACCTGGACTTCCGGTTCCCGGCCTCCGACACGGTGGTCGGCGCCACCTTGCGGACCTTCGGTGAATTCTCCCGGGTCGAACTCGACGTCCTGCTGCACCTCGCCCCCCAGCCCTCGGGGGTGATGATCGACGCTGGCGCCAACATCGGCTCCCTGGCCCTGCCCTTCGCCAAGGCCCGGCCCGGTTGGCGGGTCATGGCCTACGAGGCCCAGAGGTGGATCAGCCACCTGCTGGCCGCCAACGCCATCGCCAACGACCTGCTCAATGTCGAGCCCATCCACGCTGCCCTCGGCCGCGAGGAGTCCCTCACCGACTTTCCCATGGCGGCCCTGGACGCCAGCCTGAACTTCGGCGGGCTCGGTTTCGGATCCCCGGGGGTGAGCAACGAGCGGGTCAGGGTCACTCGCCTGGACGATATCCCCCCCCGGTCCATAATTTGATCCGGGTCGTGAAGATGGACCTGCAGGGCTTCGAGCCCGAAGTCCTGCGCGGGGCGGGCGAGCTTCTCACCCGGGTGCGGCCAGCCTGGATCGCCGAGGCCGACCGCAAGCAGGAGGCGGTGGCGCGGAGCACGATCCGGGTCTTCTTCGAGGCCGGCTACACCCTCCACTGGCTGTTTGTGCCCTTCGCCACGCGGACCGCGCCCCGGAACGGCGACAAGGCGACCCTGACCGGCGACTTCAACATCGTCGCGCTTCCGGAAGGGATGAGGGTTCCCGACGACATTCCCCAGCTGGAGGGCCCGGACGCCCCCTTCCCGACCAGCCTCGATGGCCTGCCCTACCTCCGCCGCTACGGTTTCTGAGCCGACCTCACGCCGGCCCGTTGAGCCGCCCCTCCGCCGCCAGGCGTGCGTAGTAGGCGCAGTAGGCGTCGAAGAAGGCCTCGCCGGTCCAGCCAGCGGGCAGGCAGGGCTCAGCGTTCACCCGTACCCGGGGCTCGGGAAAGTCGACCTGGTCATTCAGGACGAGGTCACAGGCCAGGCCCAGACGCGGGGCGGCCTCGGCGGCGAGGCGCCGGGCAAAGTCGCCCTGGGTCCCCACAAGGCCGGAGGGCCGGGCGTCCAACTTCACGGGCTCACCCGCCAACAGCAGGCGCTCCGCCAGCCGGGCATAGGCCGCCGCCAGGTCGGGGACGGGCTGGTTGTCGCGGACATAGGCCGGGGTCAGCACCCGCCCGGGCTCGCCCCGGAACCAGGCCTGGAACAGGGACCAGCCCATCCGGCCTTCTTCCAGCACGCCAAAGGGGTTGGCGATGACGAACCGGCCAAAGGCCAGGCTGGCCTGTGCCGCAAAGCCCGCCAGGGCCTGGCCGGTCAGGCCCTTGGAGATGCCGTAGGGGCTCACCGCCGGGGCGTGGGGACCCTCACCGCCCTCCCCGGGCTCGAAGACCGTCGCTGTGGAAATCAGGGCCCGGCAACCGCCCGCTGCGGCGGCCCGTACTGCCGCCTCGGCGCCCGCCAGGTTCCGCGCCGCGCCGGCCACGGCGTCATAGTCGGGGGAGCGATAGCCAGGAATGTCCGCCGCATGGTGGGCGAAAACATCGAAGCGACCTGTGCGGGCGAGGTCGCGGAACCGGTCGCTGTCGAGGGGGGCGGCGAACACCCGCGCCGCGCTGCCGGCCAGCCGGGCGACCCGCTCGCCGCGCAGGCCCGGATAGGCCTCAGCCTCCCGCGTTAGAGTGGCGACCACCTCATGCCCGGCCGCGGCCAGGGCCTCTGCGATCCAGAGGCCGGTGAAAGAACTGGCACCGGTCAGGAGGATCCGGGCCACGGTCAGGCCGGCTTGAAGTCTGGCCAGGTGGCGTCGCGGTCCGACATCACCCGGGGCTCGGCCGGCCAGTCGATGCCGAAGGCCGGGTCGTTCCAGCGCACCCCCTCGCCCTTTCCGGGCTCGAAGAAGCGGTCGATCTCGTAGACGACGTCGGTGTCGGCCTCCAGGGTCAGGAAGCCGTGTGCCAGGCCCCGGCCGATCAGGAGGGCCCGGCCCGTTTCGGCGCTCAGCTCCACCCCCGTCCACTGGCGAAAGGTGGGGCTGGCCGGCCTCAGGTCCAGGGCGACGTCGAAGATCCGTCCCCGCGCCACCCGCACCAGCTTGCCCTCGTCGAAAGGTGCCGGCTGGAAGTGCATGCCCCTTAAGGTGAAGGCCGCCGTGTTCCGCGACAGGCTGGTCTGGGTGGGCGAGAAGGGATGGCCGGCGGCGGCGAAGGCCCGGGGGCAGTAGAGCCGGGCGAAGGCCCCCCGCTCGTCCTGCACGGGATCGACGTCCACCACCACGGCGCCGGCGATGGGGGTGGGCGAAAAGCGCATCAGTCCCAGGTCCGGGGCTCGGGCGAGGCGGTGACGAAGCGGCCGCCCCAGGCGCGGATCCGCCCCGTCTGCGCCATGATCTCCTCGCGCAGGTTCCAGGGCAGGATCAGCAGGTCATCGGGCCGCACCGCGTCGATCTGGTCGGGCGCCAGGATGGGGATGTGGCTACCCGGCAGGAACCGGCCCTGCTTGTGCGGGTTGGCGTCGAAGCAGGCGACGATGTTGTCCGCCCCGGCCCCGGCGTAGTTGAGGAAGGTGTTGCCCTTGGCCGCTGCGCCATAGGCCGCCACCTTCCGGCCCGCCGCCTTGGCCTGCGCCAGATAGGCCAGGAAGGCCGTCCGCACTGCCTCGACCCGGGAGGTGAAGCCGCCGTAGGTCTCCAGGCGATCCAGGCCCGCTGCCGCCTCCCGGGCGCGCAGGGCCTTCAGGGCCTCGGTCTCGGCGTGGGACGCCTCCGCCCGGCAGCAGAACAGCCGTAGCGACCCGCCATGGGTGGTCAGGAGCTCCACGTCGAAGGGGCGCAAGCCCTTGGCCTTCAGCACCGTCTCCACCGCCAGCAGGGACAGGTAGGAGAAGTGCTCGTGGTAGATGGTGTCGAACTGCACCTGCTCGATCAGGTTCAACAGGTGCGGGAACTCGAAGGTCAGCACCCCCTCCGGCTTCAGCACATGCTGGAAGCCGCCGACGAAGTCGCCGATGTCCGGCACGTGGGCCAGGACATTGTTGGCAGCCATCAGGTCGGCGGTCAGGCCCCGGGCCGCCAGGTCCTTCCCCGTGGCCTCGTGGAAGAAGACCACCTCGGTGGGCACGCCCCGGTCCCGGGCCGCCGCCGCCGTGTTGGCCGTGGGCTCTATGCCCAGCACCGGCACGCCCAGGGCTGCGAAGTGCTGCAAAAGATAGCCGTCATTGCTGGCCACCTCGATGACCCGGGAGTCCAGCCCCAGGGCGAACCGCTTGGCCATGGCCTCGGCATAGGCCTTGGCATGGGCCACCCAGCTTTCGGAGTAGGACGAGAAATAGGCGTAGCCGTCGTCGAAGATCTCGCCCGCCGGCACGGGATCATCGGCCTGGACCAGGAAGCAGGACCCACACACCCGGGTGCGCAGGGGATAGGTCTTCTCGCTCCCCGCCGCCAGCTGCTCGGGCGTCAGGTAGGCATTGGCCAGGGGCTGGAGGCCCAGGTCCAGGAAGTCCTGGCTCAGGGGCGCGCGGCAGAATCGGCAGGCAGGAGCGGTCATGGCAGGGCCTCATAGCGCGCGATCTGCTCGTGGCACAGGGCCAGGGCGGGCTCGCCGGCCGCCTGCCGGCGGTACCACTCCATGCTCCAGTCAATGGCCTCGGGCGCGGCCAGCCGGCTCTCGAAGCCCAGCACCTTTCGGGTCAGGCTGGCGTCTATGCCCAGGGCCTTGGCCTCCAGGGAGCCGGGGTCGGGTTCATGCCGCCAGGGCCGCCCTCCAAGGGCCGCCGTCGCCCGGCTGGCCAGCTCGCCCACCGTCACCTCGGCCCCGCCCGGCGCCGGGCCGAAGTTCAGGGCCCGGGGCGTCGCCGGGTCCTGGGCCAGCCGCTCAAGATAGACCAGATAGCCCGCCGCGCAGTCCAGCACGTGCTGCCAGGGCCGGGTGGCCTCGGGATGGCGCAGCACCACCGCCTCGTCCGCCGCCGCCGCCCGGACGATGTCGGCCACGATCCGGTCGCGGGAGAAGTCGCCGCCGCCGATGACGTTTCCGCCCCGGGCCGTGGCCACCGGTACGCCGGCACGGTCGAAATAGCTGCGCGCCATGGAGGCCGTGAGGATCTCCGTCGCCGCCTTGGAGGCTGAATAGGGATCCTTGCCCCCTAGGGCGTCGCCTTCGGTAAAGGCCCGGCCCGTCTCGGCGTTGGCGTAGACCTTGTCCGACGTCACCACCAGCACCGCCGCCAGGCCCGGACGGTCGCGCAGGGCCTGTAGCAGGTGGGCCGTGCCCATGATGTTGGCGGCGAAGGTGGCGACGGGGTCGGCGATGGCGGTGCGCACAATGGGCTGGGCGGCCATGTGCAGGACCAGGTCGAACCGGGCGGCCATCAGGGTCTGGGCCACCTCGGTTGCATCGCGCAGGTCAGCGATCCGGGACTCCACCAGCCCGCCGACGTCCGCCAGATCAAACAGGGCGGGCTGCTGGTCCGGCGCCAGGGCCAGGCCCGTCACCTTTGCCCCCATGGCCGCCAGCCAGATGGCCGTCCAGCCGCCCTTGAAGCCGGTATGCCCGGTCAGGAGCACCCGTTTTTCGGCCCAGAAGGCGGAATCGGGGCGGGTCAGGACCACAGCTTCCAGGGCGCCTGGCCCGACGCCCACAGGGCCTCGAGGTTGTTCTTGTCGCGCAGGGTGTCCATGCCGGTCCAGAAGCCCGAATGGGGAAAGGCCATCAGCTGGCCGTCGGCGGCCAGGCCCTGCAGGGGCTCGGACTCCCAGGGCATGGGATCGCCTGAGATCCGCCCGACCACCTCGGGCTGGAGGACAAAGAATCCGCCGTTGATCAGGCCCTCGTCCCCGGGGGGCTTTTCCACGAACCGCCGCACCGCGCCGTCATTGATGTCCAGGGCCCCGTAGCGGCCGGGAGGCGAGACCGCCGTCACCGTCGCCTGCCGCCCATGCGACTTGTGGAAGGCCGCCAGGGCGCCGATGTCCACGTCCGCCACCCCGTCGCCATAGGTGAAGAAGAAGGGCTGGCCCGGCTCCAGATAGCCCGCCACCCGCTTCAGCCGCCCGCCCGTCATGGTCTCGGCCCCGGTATCCACCAGGGTCACCCGCCAGGGCTCGTGATGGGTGGCATGGTACTCCACCGCGCCCTTGGCCAGGTCGACGGTGAGGTCGGCATTGTGCAGGACGTAGTTGGCGAAATACTCCTTGATCATGTAGCCCCGGTAGCCGAGGCAGACGATGAAATCCCGGACCCCGAAGTGGGAGTACAGCTTCATGATGTGCCAGAGGATCGGCCGGCCGCCGATCTCGATCATGGGCTTGGGCCGCAGGTGGCTCTCCTCGGAGATCCGGGTGCCCAGGCCGCCGGCCAGGATCACCGCCTTCATGCCCGCCGCGGGACTGTCGGATTGGGTCAAGACGCTCTGCATCCCTCTGGCGCGCCGCCTGCGCGCAATTCCTCTTAGCCCGAAGCTTTGCGCCAATGAAGCCTGAACGGCCCGTCGACCTCATCGTCATCGGCGCCCAGAAGGCCGGCACCACCGCCCTGTTCGACTATCTGGGCGACGATCCCGCCTTTGTCCGGTCCCACGTCAAGGAGGTCCATGCCTTCGACGTCGAGGACCCGGCGGCTCCCACGCCAGACCTTGCCGCCTATGCTGCCCACTTTCCAGACCGGCCGGGCGTGCGCGTCGAGGCCACGCCCATCTACATCTACTGGCCCGGTGCCCTCGAGCGGATCGCCGCCGCCTGCCCGGGGGTGCGCCTGGTCCTCCTCCTGCGCGACCCGGTGCAGAGGGCCTGGTCCCACTGGCGCATGGAGACCGCCCGGGGCGCGGAGACCCAGCCCTTCGCTTGGTGCATCCGCCGGGGCCGCCAGCGCCTCTTCGAGGCCGAGCCCTTCGGCTTCCACCGCGAGGTCTCCTATGTCGAGCGCGGCTTCTACGGCGACCAGGTCGAGCGCCTCTTCTCCCTGTTCGACCCCGCTGACGTCCTGATCGCCCGGGCCGAAGACCTCGACGCCGACCCCGCCGCCGTCCTTTCCCGCCTGTCCACC
>NZ_JBAXIM010000100.1:0-9612 GCF_037138395.1 Phenylobacterium sp. | reverse complement strand
CAGCCTTGGCCTCGGCCTGTCGGCTTGGCTTATTGTGGGTGCCCTGGCCGAGGCCGCCCAACGGATTCGGCTCTTCCGGGGCCCCCTTGCGGAGAGCCTTCGCCGCTTCCGGGGCCTACCACGGGGGGCCTGGGGGACGACCCTTGCCCACCTGGGTCTGGGCGTTTTTGTCCTCGGCGCCTGCTTCGAGACCGGCTGGAAACTCGAGGCTGCACAGACCCTGGCGCCGGGCCAGTCCCTGCGCGTCGGTGCCTGGGAGCTGGTCCTGAAGGATGTCCGCCCCGTCGATGGACCGAACTACGATGCCGAAACGGCACGCATCTCGGCCCGGCGGGATGGGCAGGAGGTCTGCGCCCTGACGCCGTCCCGCCGGTTCTACCCGGCGGGGGGCCAAACCACCTCGGAGGTGGCCATCTGCACGGTGAACCTCAGCCATCTCTACGTGGTTCTGGGTGAACGCAGACTGGGGCCGGAGGGGCGTGGGGTCTGGCTGGTCCGGGGCTTCTGGAACCCCTTGGCCCTGCTCATCTTCATCGGCCCGGCGATCATGGCCCTTGGCGGACTCGTCTCACTGACAGACCGCAGGCTCCGGCTGGCGGCGGGTCGCCGGCGCGAGATCCGGCCTTGAGGCGGCTCGGGGTGCCCTTGGCCGTCGCCCTGGCGGCCGCCCTGTGCCTGGCGGCGGCCTCGGATCCTGCGGAGCGCCTTCCGGACCCTACCCAGGAGGCCCGCGCCCGGGCCCTCTTCCAGGAGGTGCGCTGCATGGTCTGCCAGAACGAGTCCATCGCGGATTCCGAAGCCGGCCTGGCGATCGACCTGCGCCGCCTCGTGCGCGAGCGTATCGCCTCGGGACAGGACGACGCCCAGGTCCGCAGCTGGCTGGTCGACCGCTACGGCGAATTCGTCCTCCTGCAGCCGTCCTTCTCCTGGGCGAACCTTGCGCTTTGGCTGGCACCCCTGGCGGCGGTGATCGCCGGCGTCCTGGCCCTTGCAGCGCATCTACGACGGCCTGTTCTGCCCGACGCCGCCCTCACAGAAGCGGAGGCGAGGCGCCTGTCCGATCTGTTGGCGGGCACGGATGGCCATGATCCTGCCCTGAAATCGTCTCGGGACGATCCCAATGCATGACGTAATCCTCATTTGAGCGGACCCCCGCTATTTGGCATGTAGGTTTATACCCAGCTGCGAAGGATCGCGGCGGGCCGAAGGGAAAGAAGTGCGCACCATGAGCTCGAACAAGAGCCGTTACCTCTTTGGGGCCCTCGCGGGTGCCGTAGTCGCTGGCACCGCCATGGCCGCGGGTGCCGGGCTCAACGCCGCCGAGCGCACCGGAAGTGATCCGACCGCGACGCCAGCGGCAGTGGCCCGTCCCAACTTCGCCCCGCCTCCGGGGGCGCCCATGTCCTTCGCCGACATCTTCGAGAAGGTCTCCCCCGCGGTGGTTTCGATCAACGTGACGAGCCGGGTCGACATGTCCCGCCTGCAGCGACAGAACCCGGGCCTGCCCTTCGTAATGCCGCCCGGGCAGGGTGGCGAGGAGGGCAATGAGGGTGGAAATGGACCGCGCCGGCAGTCGGCCGGGTCGGGCTTCTTCATCTCGGCCGACGGCTACGTAGTGACCAACAATCACGTCATCGAGGACGCCGAGAGCATCAAGGTTGTCCTGAAGGACGAGACCGAGCTTGAGGCGACGGTCGTCGGGCGCGACGAGGGCACCGACATCGCCGTCCTCAAGGTCAAGGGCACGGGCTACACCTTCGTCAACTTCGAGAATTCCGCCCGGCCCCGGGTGGGCGATTGGGTGCTGACCGTTGGCAACCCCTACAACCTGGGCGGGACTGCCACCGCCGGCATCGTCTCGGCCTACGGACGGGACATCGGCGAGACCTTCGTCGACTACATCCAGATCGACGCACCCATCAACCGGGGCAATTCCGGCGGACCGACCTTTGACATCTTTGGACGGGTAATCGGGGTCAACACCGCCATCTTCTCCCCCACCGGGGGTTCCGTGGGTATCGGCTTTGCCGTACCCGCCGACGTGGCCGCCAGGGTTTCCCGCCAGCTGATCTCCAACGGCAAGGTGGTGCGCGGCTATATCGGCGCCACCATCCAGAACTTCGACGAGGACATGGCCGCCGCCCAGGGCATGGCCGGGCAGAAGGGCGCTATCGTCGCCGAGCTCACGCCTGGAGCTCCGGCGGACAAGGCGGGCCTTGTTGCCGGCGATATCGTCCTCTCGGTTAACGGGGTGCGCGTGAAAAGCTCTGCGGAGCTGACGCGGCAGGTCGCCACAGCGGCCCCCGGGGACCTCCTGCGGCTGCAGGTGATCCGTGATGGCAAGCCGCGGACCTTCGACATCCGCTCGGGCGTCCGTCCCTCGGAGTCCCAGCTTGCGGCGGGTCCCTCAGGTTCCGGCGGGACCGGGCCTGGGCCCGCTCGTCCCGCGCCCGCCCCCGGCCAGGCCATCCTCGGTATGATGGTCACACCCCTCGACGACGCCGGCCGCCGCCGAGCCGGCCTTCCGGCCGATGTCCGCGGCCTCATCATCGGGGCTGTGGAACGAAATTCCGACGCCGCATCCAAGGGACTTCAGGCCAATGACGTGATCATGCGCGCAGGTGACCGGACCCTGGCCATGCCTTCGGACCTGGCCGCGGTGGTCGAACAAGCCCGGAAGGCGGGTCGGCCCAGCGTCCTCGTCGCTGTCTGGCGCGGAGGCAGGACCATCTTCCTGCCGATCAAGATCGCCGACTGATCCGGGCCGTGGGCATGAAGATCCTGATCGTCGAAGACGACCAGCCCGCCGCCGAGGTTATGGCTCGGGGTCTCCTGGATGCCGGCCACGCCTGCACCCTGTGTCCAGACGGCCTGGTCGGGCTCGAGGCCGCCCGCAGGGGCAGCTTCGACGTCATGATCGTCGATCGCATGATGCCCTGCCTGGATGGGGTCGGCCTCGTCGAGACCCTCCGCCGGGACGGAGATGAGACGCCCGTCCTCTTCCTCTCGGCCCTGGGCGAGATCGAGGACCGGGTTACTGGCCTGCGGGCCGGAGCGGACGACTACCTGGTCAAGCCCTACGCCTTCGCTGAGCTCATCGCCCGGGTCGAGGCCCTGGCGCGGCGGCGGGAGACCGGATCGGTTCTCACCTTTCTCAGGGTCGGAGACCTGGAGATGGACCTCATCGGGCGCAAGGTCCAAAGGGCGGGCCGCGAGATCGACCTGCAACCCCGGGAGTTCCAGCTGCTGGAGTTCCTGATGCGGCACGCCGGACAGGCCGTGACCCGGACCATGCTGCTCGAGAAGGTCTGGGAGTACCACTTCGATCCCCAGACCAACGTCATCGACGTCCACATCTCGCGGCTGCGCTCCAAGATCGACAAGGGATTCGAGCACCCCATGCTCGAGACGATCCGTGGGGCAGGGTACCGGCTGGATGCCTGAGGCCCCGGCGCCCCCCACCGGGAGTTTCCTGCGGCTCTTCAGGGCGGCGCCCTTCAGACTGACCCTCCTGACGTTGGCCCTCTTTGCCTTCGCCGGGGCCGTCCTCATGGCCTATGTCTATATGGCCGCCGCCGGTGAGGCCCGGAGGCGGACGGACGCGGATATCCGCCGGGAGGCGGACAGCCTGGTCGCAGTCTACAACCGTTCGGGCCCCGCCGCCCTCAACCCCGTCCTGGTGACCCGGATGGCCGGCGAGCGGCGCTTCGTCTATCTCTTCCTGGCCCCGGACGGCGCCAAGATTACCGGTTCCCTCGCCCAGAGCCCCGTCGAAAACTTCACCGGTGCCGCGACCTGGGTCCGCTTTTCCCTGGCTGGGCAGGGTGCGGCAGGGCGCCCCCAGTCGATCCCCGCCCGGGGCCTGCAGCTGCGCCTCTCCGGCGGTGAGACCCTCTTCGTCGGCGCCGACGCCAGCGACGACCGGGATTTCATCGTGACCATCGTCCGGGGCCTCTGGGGCGCCGGCGCCCTGTTGGTGGTTCTGGGAATAGCCGTTGGGCTCCAGGCCAGCCGCAACTTCACCCGCGCCATGACCGGGCTCACAGATGTCGTGGCGGCCGCGAGGAATGGGAACCTTGCAGCTCGCGCCCCTGTGCGGGGGGCCGGGGACGAGCTCGACCAACTGGCCGAGGGGCTGAACGACATGCTCGACCGGCTCGACCGCTCCATGTCCGCCCACCGGCACGCCGGCGACGCCATCGCCCACGACCTGCGCTCGCCCCTGACCCGCCTGAAGGCCCGGCTGGAGACCGCCCTGCTCGATGCCGAGGCCGGACGGGGCGACGCTCGCCTGGCCCTGGGCCAGGCCCTGGACGACACTGACGGCGTCCTGAGGACCTTTTCCGCCGTACTCTCCATCTCCCGCCTACAGGCGGCGGGAGAGGCGCCCAATGCGGTGCGCTTCGATCCTGCGGCCATGGTTCGCGACATGACGGAGCTGTACGGCCCGCTCTGCGAGGACAAGGGGCTCGAGATCGCCTCGGACATCTCCGCAGGCCTGGCCGTGAGGGGTAATCCCGCCTTCCTCGCCCAGGCCCTCGCCAACCTCGTGGACAATGCCGTGAAGTACACCCCGGCCGGCGGAGCGATAAGGGTTCGGCTTCGACGCATGGCCTCCAGCGAAGTCGAGATCTCGGTGACGGACACGGGTCCTGGAGTGGCGACAGCCGACCGGGACCGGGTCGTCCAGCGCTTCGTGCGCCTGGAGAACAGCCGCAACCTGCCCGGCGTTGGCCTTGGCCTGTCCCTGGTCGCCGCTGTCGCCGAGGCCCACGGCGGCCGGTTCGAGCTGGGGGATGGCCCGGGCGTCTTTGACGGTTCGGGACCGGGGCTCCGCGCCGCCGTCGTCCTGCCCTCGGCGCCATGACCCCCCTGGGCCAGCGGTTGTCCCCCTGTGGCCCAGTGCTGGACGCCCGGCCTGCCGAACGCCTCCTCGACGCCATCGCCGCAGTGCGCGACCTCTCCCCGGCCGAACGCGCGGCCCTTGCGCCGGTCTTTGGTGCGTCGGGCTATCTCGCAGGACTCGCCCGCCGGGATCCAGCCCGCATGGCCCGGCTCCTCGATTCTGACCCCGAGGCCAGTCTCGACCGGATCCTGGATGCCACTGGCCTCCTGGCCGCCGCCTCTCCAGAGGTCGCTGGCCCGGGTCTCCGGCAGCTCAAGGCAGAGCTTCATCTCCTGACGGCCATCGCCGACCTTGGGGGCGCCTGGGATCTGGACCAGGTCACCGGCGCCCTGGCCCGATTTGCCGACTCCGCCCTCGCCGCGGCCCTGTCCAGCGCCGCGGGTGCCGAGGTCGCCGCCGGCCGCCTCGTCCCGCCACCCGACGACAGTCGCGGACCGGTTCCGGGATTTTTCTGCATCGCCATGGGCAAGCACGGTGCCTTCGAGCTCAATTATTCGAGCGACATCGACATCTCGATCTTCTTCGATCCCGAAGCCCTGCGGCTCTCACCGGGGATCGAACCCCAGGCCTTTGCGGTCCGCCTGACCCACAAGCTGACGGAGTTGATGCAGGAGCGCACCGCTGACGGCTATGTCTTCCGCATGGACCTGAGGCTGAGGCCGGACCCGGGCTCAACGCCGCCAGCGGTCTCGACCGTCGCCGCCTTCGAATACTACGAGAGCGTTGGCCAGAACTGGGAGCGGGCGGCCTTCATCAAGGCCCGGCCCTGCGCCGGCGACATCGCCCGAGCCGACGCCTTCCTGGCGGAGCTACAGCCCTTCATCTGGCGTCGGAACCTGGACTTCGCGGCCATAGCCGACATCCATTCCATCAAGCGCCAGATCCACATCCACAAGGTCGATGATCGTCTTTCGGCCCGAGGCGCGGACCTCAAGCTCGGCCGGGGCGGAATCCGCGAGATCGAGTTTTATGTCCAGACACAGCAGCTGATCCTCGGGGGTCGTCACCCGGGACTGCGAAGCCTTCGCACCCTTGACGCCCTCGCTGCCCTGGCCGCAGCCGGGCACGTTTCGGATGCAGCTCGTGACGAGCTTGGCGACGCCTACCGCCGCCTCCGCGACCTGGAGCACAGGGTGCAGATGCTCGCCGACGAGCAGACTCACCGCCTGCCGGAGTCCGACGCCGAGCGCCGGCGGGTCGCAGCCCTTTCCGGCTTCGACCGGCTGCGCAGCTTCGATGCGCACGTCGAGCGGATCCTGAAGGTCGTCAACCGACGCTATGGCGAACTCTTCCCCGGCGAGGAGCCCCTGTCGTCCCGCTTCGGCAGCCTGATTTTCACGGGCGTCGACGACGATCCCGAAACCCTGCGCACCCTGGCCCGGATGGGCTTCTCCAGTCCCGCCCAGGTGTCCGGGACGATCCGCGCCTGGCACCATGGACACATCGCCGCCACCCGCTCGGAGCGCGGGCGCGAACTCTTCACCCGCCTGGCCCCCCGTCTGCTCGACGCCACCCAGGCCACCGGGGCCCCGGACGCGGCCTTCACCCGCTTTGGGGCCTTCTTCTCCCGCCTGTCCAGCGGGGTCCAGCTCCAGTCCCTCTTCCTCGCCCAGCCGGCGATCTTCGCCCTGATCGTCGAGGTGATGGCCTTTGCCCCCCGCCTGGCGGACACCCTGGCGCGCCGTCCCGCCGCCCTCGATGCCCTGCTGGATCCGGCCTTCTTTGGCGACATCGACCCGCAGGAGGATCGCCAGGCCCTGCAGAGTGCCGTGGCCAGGGCGGTCGACTTCGAGTCGGCCATGGACACTGTCCGCCGCCAGCACCGGGAGCAGGCCTTCCGTATCGGTGTCCAGGTGATGAGTGGATCGGCGGGCGCCGAGGCCGCTGGCCATGGCTTTGCCGGCCTGGCGGACGCCAGCATCGAGGCCCTGGCGCCCGTCGCCCTGGCCGAGGCCGTCCGTCTTGGGGGCGACTTCGAGGGGCAGGTGGCGGTGGTCGCCCTCGGGAAGTGCGGATCCCGCGAGATGAGCGCGGGCTCTGACCTCGACCTGATGACCGTTCACAGGGCAGCGACGCCAGATACCGTCTCCACTCTCAAGGGCTGGTCTGCGGAAACCTTCTACGCCCGCTTCACCCAGCGGCTGGTGGCCGCCCTGTCCCTGCCGACGTCGGAAGGCGAGCTTTACGAGGTCGACATGCGCCTGCGGCCCTCTGGCTCCAAGGGTCCTGTCGCCGTCGCCTTCACCGCCTTCGGCGCCTATTACGCGACCGAGGCCGAGACCTGGGAGTTCATGGCCCTGACCCGCGCCCGGGTGGTCTGGTCCAGCGATCCCGCCTTCGCCAGGGACCTGGCCGACGCCATCGAGACGACCTTGCGCCAGCCCCGCGACGCCACCGTCCTGGCCCGCGAGGTGCGCGAGATGCGCGCCCTCATCACCCAGGAAAAGCCAGCGTCGGGCCTCTGGGACATGAAGCTCGCACCCGGAGGGTTGGTCGACATCGAATTTGCCGCCCAGTTTCTTCAGCTCGCCCATGCCCATGCAGGCGGCCCCCTGCGCGCCGGGACCGCCGACGCCCTGGAGGCCATGGCCGCAGCGGGACTGGCTGGCTCGGTCGGTCCCCTCCTGGAGGCCTGGACCCTCCAACAGAACCTGACCCAGATGCTCCGCCTCGCCCTCGGGGACGCCGGCGACCCCGCGGATCAGCCCGACGCCTTCAGGCGCAGGCTGGCCCGGGCCGGTGGCACCCGCGACTTCCGCAGCCTCGTCACCCGGCTGGGGCGGACCCGGAAGCGCGCGCAGGAAGCCTTCGAAACCCTTGTCTGCCCTTGAAACGCCGGAATTCAGGGTTCAATTCGTTCAACAGCCAAGGACCGGAGATTCCCAAGTGCGCCTGACCCTTTCCGCCTGCGCAGCCGCGCTATCCGCCCCGGCCCTTCTGACGGTTCTCTGGGCTGCGCCGGCGACCGCCCAGATGGGCCCGCCCAAGCTGGACCAGAACGGCGACGGCAAGGTGCTCTACGCCGAGTACCGGTCCGAAAACGTAGACAAGATCCTCCAGAGACTGGATTCTGACAAGAACGGTCAGGTGTCCCGGGCCGAGTTCGACAAGTTCGTCGGTATGGCTCGCACCTTCGGCGGGGACAAGGCTGAGGCGGCCATGAGCCAGATATGGCGCACGACAGACGTCAACGGAGACGGATCCATGTCCCGGTCGGAACTGGAGACCGCCAGCAAGCGCCGTTTCGATGGCGCGGACTCCAACCGCGACGGGGCCCTGGACAAGACAGAGGTGGCCGCCATGCAGCAGAGACAACGTGTCGCGACCGGTAACTGACGCCCTCGGGCGCATCTATTCCGATGGGCCGGCGGCGTCTTCACGCGTCGACGACCCGGATGCAGACCTCGTCCGCAGGGTCGGATCCGGGGACCTTTTGGCTGTCCGGGCCCTGACCGCCCGCAAGCTGCCGCGCCTGACCGCCCTCGCAGCCCGTGTGCTGGGAGACGCCGCCGAGGCCGAGGATGTCGCCCAGGAATCCCTGATCCGGGCCTGGCGGCAGGCGCCGGTCTGGCGCTTCGGGGAAGCCCGCTTCGACACCTGGCTCCACAGGGTGACCCTCAACCTCTGCCGGGACCGGCTGCGCAGGGTCCGTCCGGGTGGGCCGCAGGACCTGGAGACCCTGGTCGACCCCGGCCCAGCGCCGGACCGGGGGCTGGAGGCCAGGGACGTGGGCGACCGCGTGGCTGCAGCCATGGCCATCCTTCCCGCCCGCCAGCGCGAGGCGGTCGTCCTCTGCCATTACCAGGAGATGGGCAACATCCAGGCCGCCGCCGCCCTCGGGATCAGCGTCGAAGCCCTGGAAAGCCTTCTCTCGCGTGGGCGACGAGCCCTTCGCGCGGCCTTGTCGGATCTCGTCGCATGACCCCGCGCCCAGATTCCCTGGCCGCCGCAGAGGCGCGGGTGCGCCAGCTGGCCGAGTCTTTTGGCGGGGACCCCGCCCGGTGGCCCGAGGCGGATCGCCTGGGTGCCGAGGCCTGGATCGCTGCCCATCCCGCTGAGGCCCGGCAACTTCTCGACGATGCGCGTTCGCTGGATCGCCTGTTGTTCGCCTGGGAGGCCCCGCGTCCGACGGAGGGCGTAACAACGCGGGTGCAGTCCGCCGCCCCGGTTCAGGTCCGGCAATCCCTCCGGCGCGCCTGGGTGCTGACCCTGACCGGTGGTGCCGCCCTCGCTGCAGCCTGCCTGGCGGGCATTGTCGCCGCGCCACGTCTGGTGGACCCGGTCGCGCGCCCCGCCGAAGCGCCCGCCTACGCTTCGGACCCCGACTCCATCCTCGCCGAGGCTATGACGCCCTGGGAGGCTCCGGTCGCCGAGTCCGCCACGGGCGCCCGTTCTTGAACCGCCGGGCGCTTGTGGTGGCGCTCTTCGTCTCTGCCGCCCTCAACCTCTTCCTGGTCGGTCTGATCGCCGGGGGTTGGCGCCGGTTGCACGCAGATCCGGCCCCTGCCGTCGAGGCCGCGTCCTTGGACTCTCAGGTCCTTGAGCCCCGGGGGGACTCTCAGGGCCTTGAGTCCCGGGGCCCGCCGACCGAACCCTCGGGGCTGGAAACCCTCCCGACGGAAGCCTCGCCGCCTCCACCACCCGCCCTGGCGGTTCGCAGGGATGAACGCAGACCCGGGCCGCCGCCGCAGGGCTGGGAGGTGGCC
>NZ_JBAXIM010000099.1:0-9616 GCF_037138395.1 Phenylobacterium sp. | reverse complement strand
CCGGACTGGGTCATGCTGTCGGGAGACGACCCCACCGCCCTTGGCTACATGGCCCATGGCGGCCACGGCTGCATCTCGGTCTCGTCCAATGTCGCACCGGTCCAGGTTTCCGCCTTCTACGAGGCCGCCCTGGCGGGCGACTGGGAGACCGCCCGCCGTTGGCAGGATGGCCTCCTGCGCCTGCACCGGGCCCTGTTCACCGACGCCTCGCCGTCGCCCACCAAGTACGCCCTGTCGCGGCTGGGCCTCTGCGAGGAAACCGTCCGCCTGCCCATCACCCCGGCCTCCGAGACTTCGCGCCGGGAGGTTGATGCCGCCCTCGCCGAGGTCGGCGTCGTCTGACGCCCCCGCCATGGTCAATCTCATCGCTGAAAACCGCCGCGCGCGATTCGACTACTTCCTTGAGGAGACCTTCGAGGCTGGCCTGGCCCTGACCGGGACGGAGGTGAAGTCCCTGCGCAACGGCCGGGCCAATATCGCTGAGTCCTACGCGGCGGTAGAGGGCCAGGATATCTACCTGATCAACGCCGACATCCCGCCCTACGCCCAGGCCAACCGCTTCAACCATGAGCCCCGCCGGCACCGGAAGCTGCTGTTGCACCGCAAGCAGCTGGACAGCCTGATCGGCTCGGTCCAGCGCGAGGGCCGGACCCTGATCCCGACCAAGCTCTACTGGAACGACAAGGGCCTGGCCAAGCTGGAGCTGGCCCTGGCCAAGGGCAAGAAGCTGCACGACAAGCGCGAGACCGCGGCCGAACGGGACTGGCAAAGGGACAAGGCCCGCCTGCTTCGGGACAAGGGCTGAGGTGAAGGCCGACGACGTCGCCCGGCTCGAGCGCGCGACCGTCGCGGGCGTTGCGCCGCGCCGGGTGGTGGAGCGGGACGGCTGGATTTTGGGCCTCGACGACGGACCCATGGGCCGCGCCCGCTCTGCGGCGCCCCTTGCGCACGAACCGCCGCCGCCGGTGACCCCGGCCCTGGCTCAGGCCTACGCCGGCGAGGGCCTGCCGGCGTCCTTCCGGGTTCCGGACCTCGCCCCCCTGTCTCCCGTGATCCGGCACCTCGCCGAGGCGGGCTATCGTCCCTCAGAGCCGACCTGGATGATGACCGCCGGGTCCGGGGTGGTCTCCAGCTTCGCCAACCCCGGAGTCGGGGGACCCTGGCCGGTCCTGCTGGCGGCGCCGGACGAAGACTGGGTGGCGACCTTCTGCGGACCGGGATTCAATGCGGATGAGGGCGCCCGACGCGTGGCCCAGTTGTCGCGCTCTCCCGGGGCCCGATTTGCGGCCGTTCGCGAGGGCGGCCGGACCCTCGCGGTCGGTGTCCTGTCCCGCGCCGGCGGCGTAGGCGGGATCCACGGCATGCGCACCGCGCCCGACCAGAGGGGGCAGGGTCACGCGGGCCGCATCCTCGCGGCCTTCGCCCGACAGGCCGGCGACTGGGGACTGGAGGACCTGGTGCTGCAGGTCGAGGCCGGAAACCCGGCCCGCCGGCTCTACCGCGCTGCCGGTTTCACCGAGTTGTGGCGCTACTGGTACTGGCGCTGAGCCTCAGAGCCTCAGGGTCATGAAGACGCTGAAGGGATCGGGGCCATAGCTGTCGAAGGGCCCGCAGGTCGTGAACCCGACGCTCTCGTAAAGCGTCCGCGCCGGAATGAAGCCCTCAACCGAGCCGGTCTCAAGCCAGAGGACCTCAAGGCCCAGCCCCCGGGCCTCCGAAAGGATGTGATCCAGGATAGCCCGGCCAACGCCCTGGCCGAGGAAGGCGTCTGCCACCCGCATGGACTTGATCTCGCCGTTCTCCGCGTCGATCCGGCGAAGCGCCCCCATGCCTGCGACCGTCTCGCCGCTCCAGACGCTCCAGAAACGGATGGAAAGTGCCTTGAGCCCGTCGAGGGCGAGGGCGTGAACGCTCTCCGGCGGGCTCTGGGCCTGCATGCCGGCGAGGTGACGGGACACAAGGTCCCGGACCGGTGGGCGGGAAAGGTCATCCAACTCGAAGCGGAGGGCGGGGGTGATAATCTTTGTCATGACCCCAGGTTTCGCCGGACGTCCACCCCCGTCAACCGTCCTGTCGCGCATGGGCATGGGCGCCGGCCTCGGCCTCCTGCTCGGCCCCTTTGGCATCCCCCTGGCCGGGGTTGCGGACATGAGCCAGAACGACAAGCGCGAGCTGATCAACAAGGAGATCGAGCGCCGCTGCGTGTCGCCGCGCTGATCCCAAGAAGAAACGGCACCCCCGACTGGAGGCGCCGTCGCTTTCGTCCGCCAGAACCCGGGATCAGAACCGGTAGGTAAGCGCAGCGCGCCAGGAGGTTCCGAGGATCGGCCGGGCCAGATAGTAGCGGGCCCCCGCATCGCCGGAGACGAACTGGCCAGCCCGCGGATTGCCCTCAGTCAGGCCGATGACATTGGTCAGGTTCACCCCGGCGATCGAGACCGCCATCCGGTCGCTGACATTCCAGCGCGCATTGAGGTTGATCACCGTGTACTCGGCCAGGGACTGGCTGTTCGCTACGTCCGCAAAGCGTTTGCTGTAGTACTCGACCGGCAGTTCGAGACGGACCGCACCCTCCAGGAGGTTGACCGCCGGGACGAGCCGGACCCCCACCTTCGGGACCCGGATCAGCTGGTTGCCGGCGAAGTCCCGGACGGTCGCGACACCGCCCACGACCTCCGTGAAACGGAAGCTGTCGTACTCGGGATTTTGCCAGGAGACTGCGCCTGAGAGATCCCAGCCCTCCATCGGCTTCAGTACACCCTCGACTTCAACGCCAACCGTATTGGTCGAGCCATACGCGACGCGGGTCGTGAAACTGTTGGTAGCGCTATTGAAGACGTTGTCGTTGAACCTGATGTTCTCGAACCGGGTCTGGAACGCCGTAGCGTAAAGGTCGAAGATGTCGGTCTGCCACTTCAGCCCCGCCTCGATCATCTTGACCGGGGTCTTCTTGATGTCGGTCCGCAGGGCGTCGCCCGGGCTACCCTGGAATTCCGAGGGCGCGGGTAGGCGAACCGTGTCGGTGTAGCGAGCGAAGACACCCAGCCCCGACTGGATCTGGTAGTTGACACCGAGTGTCCAGCTGAGGCCGGAGTAGGACCTGTCGATCGGGGTGAAGGCACCGGTACCGGTGATCACCTGATTGTCCGCCAGGGTTCCGGCGATCCCCAGGTCTACGGTCTGCTTGCCCTCCACCGAGCCAGTGAAGGCGATGTGCTCCTGCCGGACGCCGGCGTCCACCCGAAGCTCGGGGGTCACCTGCCATTCGTCAGAGGCGTAGAAGGCGTACACCCGCGCATCGATGGCAGCGTTGTCGAAGAGCGAGCCGTAGCGGAGGATGCCGTTCTCGGTCACCCGGCCAACGGTCGCCCCTGTCGCGTTCACCGCCACGATGTCCAGACGACGGGCCTGGTCGCGGACTTCCAGGTTCGACGTGGCCATGAACCGATCGTAGTCGTAGTTGAAGTCAGAAACATAGGCGCCGAAGGCCACGTCGTGGGTCTGACCGGCGAGGTCGAAGGTCCGGACCAGGCGCAGGTCGTTGGTGAACTCCTTCAGCGGAACCGAGACGCTGAGGAGGTTGCCGCTGACGACCAGCCCGTTGCCGTTCGCGGTCGCCGGATCGAAGGCGGCGCCTGAGGTGGCGTAGCGGTACTGGATATCCACAGCCCCGGGATAGGCGGCCAGAGCAGGGGCGCGATAGCTATTCAGACGGCCGGTTGCCGTCTCGATGCTGCCGGTGGGGAACAGGCCGTTGCGAAGGATGTCGCTGGTACGGTAGCGGCCGGTGTTCTGGAGCTTCCATCCGCCGCCGATCTCAAGGTCCAGCTTCAAGGTGATGGCAGTCAGGTTGACGTCCGTGCCCTTGCCCAGGTCGAAGGCGAACGGCCCATTGACGTTCCGGAAGCTCAGCAGGCGGTTGTCCGGTCCGGCGAGGGTCCCGTAATTGGGATCAAACCCGGGGACGCCGGTGGGCTCCTGCTTACCGTTGAAGGTCAGGGGAACCGGCAGCAGGAAGCCGACATTGTCGTCGATGTGCTTGACGTTGATGTCGATCCGGCCGGTCTCGAACTCACGCGAGAGGCCAACACGGATCTGGCCACCCTTGTTCTGGGTGAAGCCCGGGCTGCGGACGCCCTCGTCCGACCGGTAGAAGCCACCCACCGTCAGGCCCCAGCCGTCGGCCAGGGGGGCACCGTACCAGAAGTCAGCGCGGTACATGCCGTAGTCGCCGACGGTGGCCTTGACGAGACCTTCGGCTGTGTCGCCGGCCCTTCGGGTGATGAAGTTGACCGTACCGCCCGGGGAGTTGGAGGCGAAGATGGAGGCGGGACCGCCGCGAACGGCCTCAACGCGCCCGATGGTCTCGTCGAGCCGGAAGGACTGGTCAGCGTTCAGCCAGCCCAGGCCGCCGTCGTGCTGGATGGTCAGGCCGTCTTCCTGAATCGTCACCGAGGAGTAACCGTCTGTCGGGATGCCCCGTGTTCGCACGTTGTTGGAGGCTTCACCGCCGGAGGCCTCAACCCAGAACCCGGGGATGGCCTTGAACACTTCCGCAGTGGACATCGGCGCCAGGAGGCGCAGGGCATCTTCGTTTAGGGTGGTGATGGCGTAGCTGGCTTCGACCCGGCGCCGGTCCAGGGCCCCGGCGCGACCGGTGACGATCAGTTCGTCGACCTTGGAGTCTACTCGGTCGGCGGGTGCGGCACGGGAAGGCGACGCACCAGCGGAGATCGCCATGACGGCGACGCCACTCAGGAGAATAACGGACAGACGCATGATAACCCCGAATCGATTTGAAGGACCGATTTCGGCCCCGCAGGGTGGTGTTAGGGTCTGCGGGTCACAGTTCCTTGAAGGTCGCGTCAACACTCCGTGTCAGTGCGGTATCAGTTCTGAAGGTACACCGGATTGCCGATCAGCAGGAGGCGCCCATCGGGTCCCCGGATGTCAGCCCGGACCCATTTCAGACCCGGGGTTGATCGGAGTTCAGCCGCGACCTCCGGACGGCCACGGACCGGGATCTGCATGCGGTTGGGTGGCTTGCCGTTCCCGCCTGAGACGAACTCGACGGTACCCTCCGGCAGGCCGGAAACAGCGGCGGACATTTTGAGAGATGCGCCGCCCCGGAGCTGGAGGCTCCCACCCATGCCCGCCTTGGCCTTGCCGGAGGAGACTGTGAGGTCGATCGAGGCGCCGGCGGGGGCGCCGATGTCTACGAAGACCCGACCGCGCCTCAGGCCCTCCAGGATCGCTGGCTGGGAGAGCTCCGGGGCGTAGACCACCGTGGCGGGCCTGCCCACAGGGGACTGGCCGCCGTCCTTGGCGTCGGGGTCATGGTTGTCGCTTCCGGCGATGCCGGTGACGTGGCAGCCCCGGTCGAGGAGGGCCTCCCAGAAGGGCAATCCGGACAGCGGCCCTTCAGCCGATCCCATCATCTTCACCCCGCCGCCATTGGCGATCTCGACGGCGGTGATGCGGCTGCAGTCGGGGAGGGGCGCGACCCAGCCGCAGCCCATGCAGAGTTCGCCGGAGGGCATCCCCGGATGGTTGATCGAGACGATCCCACCCGCGGACGCAACCGCGTCCAGCACAGCGTCGAGGGTCGGCGCTCGCGGCGATCCCAGCTGGAAGGGCAGGGGGCTGGTCACGCCGAAGACGTTGGCGTGGCCCCGGAAGGTCGTGACCTCCCGCCCCGGCAGGACCAGCAGGGTGTCGTAATAGGCCTGAAGGGCCCGGAGCTCGGGATAGACCGAGGGGGTGTTGTGTTCGGTCAGGGCAATGAAGTCGAGGCCGGCAGTACGCGCGGCCTCCAGGGTGCGGAAGACCGGGCAGGGGACCCGGCGACCGGACAGGCTGGCGCAGCTGCCATCGCTATGGCCGGAATGGGTGTGAAGATCGCCCCGGTACCAGCCGGGCCCTGTCCGGATGGGCCCGTCCTGGAAGGCGGATCGCGGCGAGGGCGCGCCTGCTGGATCGAACTGGACCCTGGCGCGCCAGCGAGCCTCCACGCCCTTGCGGATGTTGGGGACGCCGAGGATCAGTCGCCACTCCCCCGGGGGAATCCGCCCCGGGATGTAGGCGGACGTCGCGTCGCTGGTCGCCAGGGTGAAGGTCGACCTGTTCCCGCCGCTCCAGCCCCGGAAACCGTTCGGGTCGCGGATCCCGAGATCGATGACGGTCCTGCTCTCACGGTCGTACTCGAAGGTCACCGTCAGCCGCTCGGTGTCCTCTGGGACGGAGAAGGGGACTTCGACATAGGTCTCGTGGTTCTCGTGGGTGATCACCCCGCTGAGCTCGATCTGGCGCGGAGACGCTGCGGCCGGCGGATGTGAAGGGGCGGCATGGGCACCGACCTGCGAGCCCATCAGGCACAGGAGTCCCAGCAGCAAGGCCCCGGCGCGAGGACGTAGGCCCCAGCCATCTGTCTGACGTTGGATCATGCCCTGTCTCCGTTCCCGGGGCGGAGAGTCTGGCACCCCAGAGTGACAGGATGATGCGGGCTGCGCGGAATTACTCCGCCGCCATCGGCAGGATCACCGCCTCGCGGCCGCCCCGGACGAGGCCGCCGGGGAGGGCACCGGTATGCTGGCCGTCCTCGAAGGTCACCTGGCCGGACTTGATCGTGTAGCGGTAACCCTCGGCCCGCTGGACCAGGCGACGCCCGCCGGCGGGCAGGTCGTAGATCGCTTCCGGTCGGAAGAGGCGCAGGGCCTTGAAGTCGATGACGTTGAGGTCGGCCAGGAGGCCCGGCTCGAGCCGGCCGCGGTCGTTCAGGCCGTAGGCGCGGGCGGTGTCGCTGGTCAGCTTACGGACCAGGAACTCCAGGGGAAACTGCTCGCCCTTTACCCGGTCGCGGGCCCAGTGGGTGAGGATGAAGGTCGGCATGCCGGCGTCGGCGATGACCCCGCAGTGGGCGCCGCCGTCGGACAGGCCAAACAGCACGTTGGGGTGCTGCATGTTCTTGCGGAAGAAGTCGAAGTTGTAGGTCTGGTAGCCGCCAAGGGGCTGATAGAAGAGTTCGTGCCCGCCGTCGCGGACGAGCAGGTCGTACATCATCTCGATGGCGGAGATCCCGGCGGCCTCGGCGAGGCCGGCGACGCTGCCCTCCCGGTCGGGCTCATAGTTCGGCCGCTCGCCAAGGGGGAAGATGCGCCAGAGCAGGCCGTCCAGGCCGGCGACCTGGCCGCTCACCGGCGCGGAGGCGGCGGCGCGGATCAGGGCCGAGTCCTCGGACAAGAGGGCGGCGCGGATCTCTGGCCGGGCCATGGCGGCGACCTTGTCCTCCAGGGAAAGCCCTTCAAGCTCGGACTTCCAGGTCGGGCTGGCCATGAAGATGTGGAAGTTGGAGGTCAGGCCGTTCAGTATGCCTGTGGGACGGCCGGCGATCTGCGGGCGGATGTCCATCCCCTTCTCGCGAGACTCCTCGGCGATGTTGAACATCTTGTTGCCCAGGTAGGCACCCGCCGAGGTGGCCACGAGGGTGACGGGCAGGCCAGTCTCCTCCACGAAGCCCTTGACCCAGGCCCACTCGTCGTCGTCGCCGAGGTTGTCGGAGACCATCTCGAACACGCCGTGGGTCAGCCCCTTCATGGACAGGCCCAGGGCCAGCATCTCGTCCGAGCCCGCGAAGGTACCCGGAACGTGCACGCCGTGGATGTCCTTATGCAGCAGGGTCCGGGAGGTGGAGAAGCCCAGGGCGCCAGCGGCGACGCCCTCCCGGACCAGTCCGGCCATCTCGGCGATCTCGCCGGCGTCCGGCTGGTAGTCGGTGTTGCAGCGGTCGCCCAGGACGTAGGCGCGAACCGAGCCGTGGGGGACGTGGACCCCCACGTCGATGGTCCGGGGCTTGGCCTCCAGGGCGTCGAGGTATTCCGGGAAGGTCTCCCACTTCCAGTCGATGCCCTCGGCGAGGGCGGCGCCGGGGATGTCCTCTACCCCCTCCATCAGCTGGATGAGGAAGTCATGCTGGTCCGGGCGGACCGGCGCAAAGCCAACGCCACAATTGCCCATGATGGCGGTGGTCACGCCGTGCCAGCTGGAGGGGGCCATGACGGCATCCCAGGTGGCCTGGCCATCGTAATGGGTATGGATATCGACCCAGCCGGGCGTGATCAGGAGCCCGGTGGCATCGATCTCGCGCCGGGCCGGGCCCTCGACCTTGCCGACCGCGACGATGCGGTCGCCCTGGACACCGATGTCCCCGACGAAGGGCACCGCGCCCGTTCCGTCCACGAGGGTTCCGCCCCGGATGATCAGGTCCAGCATGTGCTTGTCTCTCCCTAGCGCGCCAGCATTCCGCCGGTCGGCAGTTCAACATCAGTTTAGGACCGAAACCCACCCGGTTTCCAGTCCCTTGCCCAACGGCACCTGGAGAGACCTATTGCCGGCGCAGGGCCGCCTCCAGGCTGGCCTGGGGATCGGTCTGCTGGTCATCCCCCAGATCCACCTCGATGCGGTGGAGGACGCCGGTGAAAGGGAAGGGCGCAACGAAGTCGGAAACCGCCGGTTTGGGCGCCCGGCCGACCTCCATGCCGATGAATGAGGCCTGGGCGCGGTAGGTCTGGGGCAGCGCCACCGATCCACAGGGCGCGTCGTCGATCAGCAGCGTACCCTCGGCGGTGTAGTCCCCGGTCTTGCGGACCACCCAGCTGAGGGTGTGGCGCCCCGTCGGCACGGGCAGGATCGAACGCGCAACGTAGTGCCGGTTGACGAAGTTGTAGTCGTGGAAGAGGTGGCCGTCTTTCAGGTAGAGGGCGTAGCCGCCGCACCAGTCGCCCTGGGCGATCAGTACGCCGTCGGCGCCGCCCTCCGGGATCTCCACATGGGCGGTGATCCGGTAGGAGCGGTTGCGGATGTCGGGGGCTGCCGCCTGCGGAATTCGACCGCCTCCGGGCTGCAGCACCCAATGCCGGCGGGACGCCACGCTGTACGGGTTGGAGCTGATGAAGCGGTTCAGGGTGTCGTCCAGAGGCAGGACGTTGCAGGCTCCGGCCTCTGAGAACCAGCGCGCGATCATCGCCTTCAGGCGCGCAGGTTCCTGCTCCGCCAGGTCGTGCATTTCGTTGAAGTCGCTGTCCAGGTGGTAGAGTTCCCAACGGTCGGCGTCGAAGTCGGTTCCGGGCCTGTGCCAGGTGACCGCCTTCCAGCCCTCGTGCCAGAGGCCCCGGTGGCCGAGCATCTCGAAGTACTGGGTCCGCTTGCGGGTGGGCTCGGCACCCTCATCGAAGGCATAGGCGAAGCTTGTGCCCTCAATGGGCTGCTGGGTGACGCCGTGGATCTCGGCCGGAGCCTGTACGCCCGTCACCTCGAGCACGGTGGGCGTGATGTCGCAGACATGGTGGAACTGGTGACGGATACCTCCGCCCTGCGGGATTCCCGCCGGCCAGTGCACGATCAGCGGATCGCGCACGCCTCCGCCGTGGGTGTTCTGCTTGTAGCGCTTGAGCGGGGTGTTGCCGGCCATGGCCCAGCCCAGCGGGTAGTTGTTGTTGAGGTGGGCCTCGCCGATCGCGTCGATGTGCTCCAGGTTCTCAGCCAGGGTGTCGCGGACGCCGTTGAAGTACCGAAGGGCGTTCACCGTGCCGAAGGGCGAGCCTTCCTGGCTGGCGCCATT
>NZ_JBAXIM010000098.1:0-9637 GCF_037138395.1 Phenylobacterium sp. | reverse complement strand
CATGGCCGATCATTCCCGACCTACCCGAACGCCGCAAGACCCCCCGGGGACTGCCCCCGGCCAGACGCGTCTCCCGCGGGTCTCGGGACCCTTCCAAGTTGCCGTTTCTTCACAATCCGGCTAACAGCCTGCCCGCGCCCTGTCGGCGGCGCCGCAGAGCCCGTTTGGATGACCACGCCCTCCCGGCATCCCGTCGCTTTTGACTTCTTCGTCGAGATCGCGGTCATCGATCAGCTGGTCGGCACCCAGATGGCCCGCGTACTGCCGGACGGCGTCTCCATGGCGTCCTTCAGCCTCCTGAACCATCTTCTCAGCAAGGGCGGGGCGGATTCGCCCGTGCGCCTGGCCCAGGCGCTCCAGGTCACGAAGGGCGCCATCACCGCCATGCTCAAGCGGCTGGAGGCCCGGGGCCTCGTCGTCCTGTCAGCCGATCCCCGGGACGGGCGCGGCAAGATTGTCTCCCTGACGCCGGACGGCCTGCGGGTGCGGAACGAGGCGGTCGCCGCCCTCGACCCCCTTCTCGCCACCTTCCTCGCGGCCTTTCCCGAACCGGACCTCGCCGCCGCTCTTCCCCTGCTAAAGCGGGTGCGCCTCGACCTGAACCGCAGGCGCTACGGCGGCTGAGGGCTTCCCTGAGGTGCCCCGGCGCGGTAGATCCTTTGGGGATGACCGATATCGAGTTCCTGAATGTTGAGATACGACCCCACCGGTCCCTCTCCGACCGGGGCTTCATCATTCTCATCAGCATTGTCACGGCCCTGAACTGCGCCGCTGCGGCCGTCTTCCTCGCGATGGGCGCCAGCCTGGTCCCCATCTTCCTCGGGCTCGATGTCCTGGCCTTGGTGATCGCCTTCGCCGCCAGCTTCGCCTCGGGGCGGCGGATCGAGCGCCTCGTGGTGACGCAGAGTCGGGTGCGGCTCATCGAGGAAACCCGGCGTCGAACCTCGCTGGTCTGGGAGAGCCCCACCGCCTTCACCCGTCTCACCTCGCGGGAGGAGGACGAGCGCCTCGTGGATCTGAGGCTGACCGTCTCCGGGCGCGAGGCCCCGGTCGGCCAGGCCCTGGGCCCAAAGGCACGACTTGAACTCATGCGCACCCTGGAGGCGGCCCTCCACGAGGCCCGGCGTTCCCGGACGGGAGCCTGGTGAGCGGCCCGGCGGCCTTCAGCGACGACGAGGTCGAACGCTATGCGCGTCATCTGGTCCTGCGCGAGATCGGAGGGCCCGGCCAACAGAAGCTGAAAGCCGCCCGGATCCTGATGATCGGCATGGGGGGTCTGGGCGCGCCCGCCAGCCTCTACCTGGCCGCCGCCGGTGTTGGCGGCCTGGTGATTGTCGATCCCGACCAGGTTGAACTGTCCAATCTGCAGCGCCAGGTACTCTTCACATCCTCTGACCAGGGGCGGTCCAAGGTGGACGCCGGGCTCCGTCGGCTCACCGACCTCAATCCCCACGTGGAGACCCAGGCCCTCCAACTGGCCGTCCGGCCGGACAACGCCGTCGCCCTGATCGGGGGCTTCGACCTGGTGCTCGACGGGACGGACGATTTTGCCACGCGGCTGGCGGTGAGCGACGCCTGCGTTGCGACGGGCGTTCCCCTGGTCTCCGGGGCCATTGGTCGATGGACAGGCCAGGTCGGAGTCTTCCCGGGTCGGCCCTGCTACCGCTGCCTTGTCCCTGAGGTTCCACCCGACGCCGAGACCTGCCAGGCGGTGGGCGTGATCGGGGCCCTCGCGGGCGTGGTCGGGTCGATGATGGCCCTGGAGGCGATCAAGCTGATCACCGGGGCGGGGGAGAGCCTCAGCGGCCGCCTTCTGGTCTATGACGCCCTGGCGGCCGTTACCCGGACGGTCCGCATCGCCGCCGACCCCCGGTGTACGGCCTGCGGATTGGCCTCGTCAGAGCATTGAGGTCAGGACCCGGTCCGGCGGACGGTGACCATCCATCCAGGTGCGGATGTTGATGATCACCTTCTCGCCCATCTCGGTGCGCGCCTCGACGGTGGCAGAGCCCAGGTGGGGCAGGAGGACCGCGTTCGGCAGGCCGAGCAGGCGGGGGTTCACCTCGGGCTCGAACTCGAAGACGTCCAGCCCGGCGCCCGCGATACTGCCGCTCGCCAGGAGGTCGGCCAGGGCGGACTCGTCGATGATCTCGCCCCGGGCGGTGTTCACCAGGATGGCGTGGACCGGCATGAGTTTCAGCCGTCGCGCGGAGAGCAGGTGGTAGGTGGCGGGCGTGTGCGGGCAATTGACCGAGATGATGTCCATCCGGGCGAGCATCTGGTCGAGGCTCTCCCAATAGGTGGCCTCAAGATCCTCGGCGATCCGAGGGCTGACCGGCGTGCGGTTATGGTAGTGGATCTGCATGCCGAAGGCCCGGGCCCGGCGGGCCACTGCCTGGCCGATCCGGCCCATGCCGATGATCCCAAGCCGCTTTCCGGACAGCCTCCGGCCCATCATCCAGGTCGGGGCCCAGCCCTTGAACTCACCGGCCTCGATCGACCGGGCGCCTTCCACGATCCGGCGGGAAACGGTCATCATCAAGGCGAGGGTCAGGTCGGCAGTGTCCTCCGTCAGGACGCCGGGCGTGTTGGTCACGGTGATGCCGCGGGCCGCTGCCGCCGCCACGTCGATGTGGTCCACGCCCGCTCCGAAGTTGGCAATCAGCTTCAGCCGATCACCCGCCTGCTCCAGGACGCCCGCGTCAATCCGGTCGGTAATGGTCGGGGCCAGAACCTCGCAGCGCCCGACTGCGTCGATCAGGGCCTCCCGGCTCAGGGGCGCGTCCGACAGGTTCAGCTCTGTGTCGAACAGTTCCCGCAGGCGCGTCTCGACGGCGTCCGGCAGCCGGCGGGTCACGATCACTTTCGGCTTGGTCGTCGGCATCAGCGGCGGGGTCCTGAATTTCAGTGTCCAACGAAACCACGCTCTGGCGCCTTCGTCTTTGAACCTCTAGCAAAGAGGGCATGAACGGCCAAGGTGAGCCTTCCGGGCGCAGACGCGGTGTCCTGATCCTGTCGGCGGCGGCCTGCGCGCTTGCGTCCGCCGCCCTTGCCGACGCCCGGCCGACGCCTTCGGGCCTGCCGGTGCCGCGCTATGTCACCCTGAAGTTCGGATCGGTCAACGCCCGGGCCGGGCCCGGCGACGACTACCGCACCCTGTGGGTCTACCGGGTGCGCGGAATGCCGGTCCAGGTGATCGCCGAGTCGTCCGAATGGCGCCGGATCTGTGATCCGGACGGCGGCGTCGCCTGGGTCCACATGCGCACTACCGACGGCCGCCGAAACATTATGCGGACGACCGGCGCTGCTGACCCGGTTTTGTCCTCGCCCCATGCGGACGCCCGGACCCTGGCCCTCCTCCAGCCCAGGTCCCTGGCGGCCCTGCAGCGTTGCGAGTCGGGTTGGTGCCGGATCCAGGCGGACGGGGTTTCGGGCTGGGTCCGGGCCGGGGGTCTTTGGGGAACCGACGACCGGCCCCAGTGCGTCGTCCCCCCGACCGCCCGTTGAGCGCCCCCTCAGCGTCTGATAGACCGGATTGTCCCCGCCCGGCGCGCGTCGCCGGCCAGCTTCGTTCCAGTGACCCGCGGAAGGTCGAAACATGATCCCCGGTGCCAAGGCCAAGGACCACTATTCCCGAGAAGAGCTCCTTGCCTGTGGCCGGGGCGAGATGTTCGGGCCGGGCAATGCCCAGCTTCCGATCCCTCCCATGCTGATGTTCGACCGCATCACCCGGATCACGGACACCGGCGGCGCCCATGACAAGGGCCAGGTCATCGCAGAACTCGACATCCAGCCGGACCTTTGGTTCTTCGGCTGCCACTTCATCAATGATCCGGTCATGCCCGGATGCCTCGGCCTCGACGCCATGTGGCAGCTGGTGGGCTATTTCCTCGGCTGGTCCGGCGCACCGGGCAAGGGCCGCGCCCTGGGCGTCGGCGAGGTCCGCTTCACCGGTCAGGTCACGCCGAAGGTAAAGAAGGTCGTCTACCGTATCGACCTGAAGCGGGTGATCATGCGCCGGCTGGTGCTGGGCATCGGCGACGGCGTCATGGAGGCGGACGGCAAGGTCATCTATGAAGCCAAGGATCTGAGGGTCGGCCTATACGACCCCAAGGATCTGGTCTGACACCGGCGTATCAGGAGAACGGGACATGAGGCGCGTTGTCGTCACGGGCATGGGCATCGTCTCATCCATTGGAAACACCCTGGATGACGTCCGGACTTCGCTCCGCGACGCACGGTCAGGGATCATCGCGGCGCCCGAATACGCCGATCTCGGTTTCCGCTGCCAGGTGCACGCCGCGCCCGACATCGACTGGGAGGCTGCCGTCGACCGCCGCGCCGGCCGCTTCCTCGCCCAGGGCACGGCCTTCGGCCACATCGCCATGGAGCAGGCCATTGCAGATTCCGGCCTGACCGAGGCCGAGGTCTCCCACGAGATGACCGGCCTCATCGTCGGCTCGGGCGGGCCCTCGACCAAGGTGATCATCGAGTCGGCGGCCATCGCCCGGGAGAAGGGCCCCAAGCGCGTCGGCCCCTTCGCCGTGCCCAAGGCCATGAGTTCCGGGGTCTCCGCCGTCCTGTCGACCTGGTTCAAGATCCGCGGGATCAACTATTCAATCTCGTCGGCCTGCGCGACCTCGACCCACTGCATCGGCGCGGCCTACGAGCAGATCGCCATGGGCAACCAGGACGTGGTCTTCGCCGGCGGCTCCGAGGAACTGCACTGGGCCCTCTCGGTCCTGTTCGACGCCATGGGCGCCATGAGCTCGAACTTCAACGACCGCCCGGCGGTGGCCAGCCGGGCCTACGACGTGGCCCGTGACGGCTTTGTCATCGCCGGCGGCGCCGGCATTCTGGTCCTCGAGGACCTCGAGCGCGCCCAGGCGCGTGGCGCGAAGATCTACGGCGAGATCGTCGGCTATGCCGCCAATTCCGACGGCTTCGACATGGTCGCCCCCTCGGGCGAGGGCGCGGTGCGCTGCATGCGACTGGCCTTGTCCCGGGCGGGGGGCCGCAGGGTCGACTACCTCAACCCGCACGGCACCTCGACCCCGGTTGGTGACATCAAAGAGATGCAGGCGGTCCGGGAGGTGTTCGGGGACCAGGCGCCCGCCATTTCCTCCACCAAGTCCCTGACCGGGCACAGCCTCGGGGCCGCCGGCGCCCAGGAGGCGATCTATTCCCTGATCATGCTCAACTCCGGCTTTCTGGCCGAGAGCGCCCATATCGAGACCCTGGACCCGGCCTTCGAGGGCCTGCCCATCCTGCGGCGCCGCGAGGACCGCCAGGTGGAGACGGTCATGTCCAACAGCTTCGGGTTTGGCGGCACCAACGGCTGCCTGGTCATGTCCAGGATCTGACGGGACGAGCCCGTCCCGCCCAGCATAAATCGGGAGACGCGAAGTGGCCGACGATTACAACATGCCCGTGGGCGAGCTCATGAAGGGCAAGCGCGGGATCATCACCGGGGTGGCCAACCACCAGTCCATTGCCTGGGGCATCGCCAGCCAGCTGGCCGCCCAGGGGGCAGAGATGGCCTTCTTCCACCTGCCGGGCATGGAGCGCCGGGTGCGACCCCTGGCCGAAGGCGTTGGTGCCCGGGTGATCGAGGCCGTGGACGTCACCGACGACGCCAGCATGGACGCCGGCTTCGCCGCCGTGGGATCGGCTTTCGGCAAGATCGACTTCTTCGTCCACGCCCTGGCCTTCGCCCCCCGGGACCAGATCAAGGGCTCCTTCGTCGAGAACGCCACCCGGGAGGGGTTCCGCACGGCCATGGACATTTCGGCCTACAGCTTCGTCGACTGCGCACGCCGGGCCAGTCACATGATGCCGGACGGCGGGTCGCTGATTACCCTGACCTACCTGGGCTCCGAGCGCGCCATCCCCAACTACAATACCATGGGTGTGGCCAAGGCCGCCCTTGAGGCTGCCACGCGCTACATCGCCCGGGACCTCGGGCCCCAGGGCATCCGGGCCAACGCCATTTCCGCGGGCGCCATGCGCACCCTGTCCCTTGCGGGTATTTCCGGCGGCCGGTCCATGCTGGCCCAGGGCCGGGCCCTGTCCGCCCTCAAGGAGGATACCAGCATGGAGGGCGTGGCCGGTGCCGCCCTCTGGCTACTGTCGGACCTTGGCCGGTCCACCACGGGTGAAGTCGTCCATGTGGACGCCGGCTTCCACATGATGGGCCTGCCGGACGACGGCGAGGCGGGCTGAGGCTCCGCCCCTCTCAGGGGCCGTAGGCGCGGACGAAACGGCTGGCGGCCTCCCGGGCGATCCGGTCGATCGTCGGCGCGTTCAAGTCGGAGTCCACCCCCAGGAGCCGACCGGTCTGGTGCGAGCCGATCACCATGCCGGCGAAGAACTCTGCCGCCAGGGCGCAGTCGTCGATCCGCAGTCGTCCGGCCCGCGTCTCCCCGTCGAGGAAGGCGGCCAGCCGGGCCCGGGAGGTCCGGGTCCCGGACTCAAAGAAGGTCCGGGCCAGGTCGGGCAGCTCCGCCGCGCTCTGGATATGGATCCGCAGGATGGCAATGGACGAAGGCGTGGCGATGCTTTCCAGCACCACCCGGGCATAGCCCGCCAGGGCCGCCTCCGGGCCGGCACCCGCCCCGGGGCTGTCCAGGTGGGCGGTGATCTGGTCCACCCGGCGCTCAATCAGCACCCTGACCAGCTCGGCCTTCGAGCCGAACCGGTTGTAGACCGTCTGCTTGGACACCTTCGCCCGTCGGGCGATATCCTCGATCGAGGCCCCCATGCCGCGTTCGGCAAGGGCCTCGCGCGCCGCTTCCAGGATGGCGAGCCCCTTGGACTCATCGACCTGACCCATGCGCCGGGGCATCAGAGACACCCTCCGGACGCCAACCGGACCGCGACACGACTTCCCGGTCGCCGTGGACGCCTGCTGCCCATCACTTCCCCCCTCAACTTTACTCGGGAGCTTCCCGTCTCCCTTGACTCCACCTTGGGCCGCAACGCCGCGGGGCACAACTCCGGGTGGACCGCAACGTCCATGAATCCCGGTAGACCCCGATCTCTGCACAGCTCTGGGTGCGGCGCGAGAGGGGGCTGGACGCCAGGGCTCCGGCGGCGGCATATCGCGGCATGGACGCAGACGTGATCATCTCCGGGGCTGGCATGGCCGGCGCGACCCTCGCCCTGGGCCTGGCCCGGGGCGGCATGAAGCCCCTCCTGGTGGATGCCCAACCCTTCGAGGCCCGGGTGGCGCCTGACTTCGACGGTCGGGCCTCGGCCATCGCCTATTCCAGCTTCCGCCAATGGCGGGTCCTCGGCCTCGCAGGCGACCTGGAGCCGTACGCCGAGCGGATCGGTGAAATCCTTGTCACGGACGGCCGGACGCCTGGCGCCTCGGCGGGCCGGCCCAGCTCGGCCTTCCTCCGCTTCGACGCCGCCGAGATCGCTGACCGGTCAGAGGGTGAGGCCCTGGGCTACATGATCGAGAACCGACGGATCCGGGCGGCCCTGGCCGCTGCGGTGCGGCGGGAAGGCATAGAGGTCCAGGCGCCGGCGCGCGTGATTGGGGTCGATTTCAGCCCGGGTGCGGCCTCTGTGCGCCTGGAGGACGGCCGGGTCCTGGCCGCCCCTCTTGTCGTCGGTGCAGAGGGCCGGGCCTCCGCCGTGGCCGCCGGCGCGGGGATTCGCAGCACGGGCTGGACCTATCCACAGGCCGGGGTCGTCGCTACGGTTCGCCTCGATCGGCCGCATGGCGGCATGGCCCATGAATACTTCCTGCCCTCGGGTCCCTTCGCCATCCTGCCCCTGACCGATCAGAGGGCGAGCCTGGTCTGGACCGAGTCCCCCGCCCGGGCCGAGGCCCTGCAGTCGGCCAGGCCCGAGGTATTCCATGCCCACCTCCAGCGCCGGTTCGGCGACCTCCTCGGCGGCGCCCGCCTGGACGGGCCGGTCTTCACCTATCCCCTGTCCCTGCACCTGCCCGAGCGGATCACCGCCCCCCGGGCCGCCCTCCTCGGCGACGCCGCCCACGGGGTTCACCCGGTCGCCGGCCAGGGCCTGAACCTGGGCCTGAAAGACGCCGCCGCCCTGGCCCAGGTTCTGGCGGAGGCCGCGCGCCTGGGCGAGGACCTCGGTTCGGAGGTCGTGCTCGACCGCTACGCCCGCTGGCGCAGCGTCGACAATATCGGACTGGCAGTGGCGGCAGACGCCTTCGTGCGCCTCTTCTCCAACGACAATCCCCTGCTGAGGGCGGTCCGCGGCGCGGGCCTGTCGGCGGTCAACCGGATCGGCCCCGCCCGGCGCTTCTTCATGCAGGAGGCGGGTGGCGCTGTCGGCGACCTGCCCCGCCTGCTGCGCGGCGAAGCGCCCTGACAGGCCCTCAGAGCTCCCGGGCTTCCTCGGGCAGCATGATCGGAACGCCATCCCGGACTGGATAGGCCAGGCTGGCCTTGCGGCTGATCAACTCGCCGGCGGCCCGGTCATATTCCAGGGGCCCGTGGGTCACCGGGCAGACCAGGATCTCCAGGAGGCGGGGGTCAAGCCCGGCGTCGAGGGGCGGAAGCGGCGTGTCCGGCGCAGAATCGGTCATGTCAGGTCCTATTGCAGGGTTACCGGCGGGCCGTCGTCGTCGGACAGGGAATCGATTTCCAGGAGGGCGGTCAGGACGTCCTGCCGGTCGGACCGGTCGGGTGCCTCCAGGAGGGCCTGCTTCTCGGCGGGGGAGAAGGGCAGGTTCATGGCCAGTCCCGCGACCAGTTCGTCAAGCGGGGCGGCTTCAATGGCCTGGTCGTCCACGTCCATCTCGCGCCGGTTGAGATAGGTCTTCAGGGCCCGGGCCAGACGGGTGCGTTCGCCCCCGGTCCGGCGCCCAGGGGTCAAGTCCTCTGAGAAGGGCCCGAAATCGGCCCGTACCTGGCGGTAGGGGGTCGGCCGGGCCAGCTCCTCGGCGATCCGGAACCGGCAAACCCCGGTGAGGGTGATCAGGTAGTCGCCCTCGGCGCCCTCACGGAAACGAGTCACCCGGCCGGCGCAGCCGATGCGGGCCAGGCCGGGCCGGGCCGGGCCGCCTCCGGACGTCTGAATCATGCCGATCATCCGGGCCTCGCCCATGACGTCGTCCAGCATGTTCAGGTAGCGCGGCTCGAAGATGCGCAGGGGCAGCTCCGCGCCAGGCAGGAGCAGGGCCCCGTCCAGCGGGAACACCGGCAGGGTCTTCGGCAGGTCGATGGGAGGGGCCCGGCGCGCCATGGCTAGGAGAACAGGATGGCGGAGAGGCGCCGCCGGCCCTGGCGCGCCAGGTCGGAGGCCCCACCCGCCGCCTCGAAGACGGTCAGGAGTTGGGCACGGGCCGCGCCCTCGTTCCAGTCCCGGTCAGCGGCGATGATCTGCAGGAGGTGATCGGCTGCGGCCTCCAGCCGGCCGGTGCCTCCCAGGGCCCGGGCCAGCTCGAAGCGGGCCTCGTGGTCGGCAGGATCGGTGGCGAGGCGGGCCTCGAAGACGGCGGTCTCGGCAGGGGCAGCCTCGGCCAGGGCCAGGGCGGCGCGGACGCTTTCCAGCCCAGGGTCCTTGGCACCCTCCGGTGCCATGGCGACGATCTCGGCGGCACGCTGCAGGTCGCCCCCGTCGAGATAGACCCGGGCCATGCCGCCCAGGGCGCGGA
>NZ_JBAXIM010000097.1:0-9693 GCF_037138395.1 Phenylobacterium sp. | reverse complement strand
GGATGAAGGGGTGCATGGCGGTTTCCTGGAACAGGCCCTCCGGCTCCCGGGAGCCCGCCTTACGGATTATGGCACCGCCCACAGGGTCCGCCGTCGCCGCGGTGATGCCGGCCTTCCGGATCGCCGCCGAATTGGCGACCAGCATGTGCCCGGAGGTGTGAACGAGGATCACCGGGTTGTCCGGGAAGGCGGCGTCCAGTTCCGCCGCAGTGGGATGGCGCTTCTCGGCCAGGAAGTCCTGGTCGTATCCCTGTCCCACGAGGAGGACGCCGGGGCCCGCCTTCAGGGAGTCCTTGAGCCGCTTCAGCTCGCCCACGATGTCGGCGACCGAGCTGACGCCACCGACGGGCGGCGGGTTGAGGTTGGCCTGGACCAGGCTGTCGGCATAGTTGAGGAGGTGGCTGTGGGCGTCGATGAAGCCCGGCAGCAGCACGCCGCCCTTGAGGTCGACCGTCCGGGCGCCTGGACCTGCAGCCTTGCGCGCCTCCGCCTGGGTGCCTGCGGCGACGATCTTGCCATCCTTCACCGCCAGGGCCTCGACATAGGCCGGGGCATCCCCCGCCAGGGTCAGGATATCGCCGCCAGTATAGACGGCCGCCGTCTCGTCCGACGTGCGGGGCGCACAACCTGCCGCAAGCGTCACTGCGGCCAGGACCGCGAGCCAATTTCTGTTGCGCATCTGAAATCCTCCTCCCATTTGGGCACCGCCCTATCATTAGCCTCAGGCGCAGGCTCGGCAAGCCATCGCCTCTGATGTCCGGTTTGACAGGCGCGCGTCACCGGACCATCACGGAAACACGCCAGATAGGGTCCTTTCTGCGCCCCGAACCGAGTTTGCCCATGCCCAGCTCCGCCTTCCGGCTCCGACCCGGCCTCATCTTCACCCTTGCCGCCGCCTCGGCCCTCGCCCAGGCGAACGCCGCCCCTGCGCACGAGACGGGGGCGCCCCACGGCGGGCATGAAGATGGCCGCGCCTGGTTGCCGGGCGACCAACACGTGCACTCCCAGTTCAGCGTGGACTGGAAGCCTTCGTCTGACCCCGCGAAGGCACCCGATCCCGTCGTTGGCGGAGACTCCAGTAACACCATCCCCACCAACGCCCGCATGGCCCGGAAGTTCGGCCTGTCCTGGATGGCTGCCACCGACCACGGCGGCCCCAACCACTCCCGGGTCAGCCGCGAACTGGCCTATCCGGAGGTGCTCAAGGCCCGCCGGGAAGTCCCGGAACTCACCCTCTTCTTCGGCCTCGAGCTGGACACCCCCGGCGCCGACCACTCCAGTATCATCGTGCCCAATACGCCGCAGGAGCGCGATGACCTGACGGATCTCGAGCACCGCTTCGACAAGTTCGAGGCCTGGCCAGTCGATCCTGCTCGGGACCAGGAAAGCCGGATGGTCGAGGCCCTGACCTACATGAAGGCCCTGCCGCGCCCGCCCGTTGTGATCGCCCACCATCCTTCCCGATCAGCCAAGGGCCTTGGCCAATATGGCCAGACCGCTCCGGCCGAACTCCGGGACTGGAACGATGCGGCGCCCCAGGTCGCCATCGGCATGGAGGGCGCGCCCGGGCACCAGGCGGGCGCCCTGAATCCGGATGGCTCGCCGCGGACAAGTGAAAGCCGGGGGGCCTATCGTCAGCATCCCACCTATGGCGGTTTCGACCAGATGACTGCCCGGGTCGGCGGCTTCTGGGACTCCATGCTCGGCGAGGGCCGCCGCTGGTGGATCACCGCCAGCTCGGACTCCCACCGCCACTATACCGACGGCGGAATTGACTTCTGGCCGGGCGAGTACGCCAAGACCTATGTCCTGGCGCGGAAATCCCCCGACGATATCCTGGACGGCCTGCGGAGCGGCCGGGTCTTCGTGACCACCGGCGATCTGGTGTCGTCCGTCGACCTGGAGGTCCGCCCCGTGGCCCGGGGCGCAACGGCCGCCGGTATTGGCGGCGAGGTCACGGTGGCCCGCGGACAGGACGTCCGCATCACCCTGCGCGTCCGCGACCCCGCCGGTGAGAACTTCGGCGGGCGCTCACCCGAGGTGAAGCGCATCGACCTGATCCGGGGCGACCTGATAGGGGCACCGTCCAGCCGTGCGGCGGACCAAAATCCTACGGCGCGTGTGGAGCGTCGCTTCACCTCCGCCGACTGGGTTCGGGAGGGCGAGGTCATCACCCTGACGACGACCCTGCGCAACGTCCAGGCTTCGGGCTACATCCGCCTTCGGGGAACCGGCACGGGCGAGGCTGAGCCGGCCATGGACGTTCCCGGCGAGAACCCCTGGGACGACCTCTGGTTCTACGCCAACCCGGTGTTTATCAAGGTCCGCTGATGGCCCCAAACCTAGGATCCGCCCCAGAGTCCGCCCCAGAGTCCGCCCTGGAGTTCGCACTGGAGACAGTTCCGCACAGCCTTGCTGCCTGTCGCCGCCTGGACCGGGCTGACCCTCTGTCGGCCCTGGCCCGGCGCTTCCGACTACCGGCCGGCGTCATCTACCTGGACGGAAACTCCCTGGGACCTCTCCCGCGGGCGTCGGAGGCAGCGGTCCGTCGCGCGACGGCAGAGGAGTGGGGCCGCTCCCTTGTGCGCGGCTGGAACACTGACGACTGGATCGGCCTGCCAGACCGCACCGCCGCCCGCATTTCCCCCCTGATCGGCGCCGACCCCGACGAGGTGGCCTGCGCCGACTCCGTCTCGGTCAATCTGTTCAAGCTGGCGGCCGGGGCCCTGGCCCTGATGCCGGACCGGAAGGTCCTTCTGGGGGTCGAGGGGGACTTCCCCACCGACGGCTACATGCTGCAGGGCCTGGCGGCGATCCGGCCAGACATCCGTATACAGACCGTTTCAATGGAGGTGCTTCCTCAGGTCCTTTCGGAGGACGTGGCCCTGCTGCTCATGAGCCACGCCGACTACCGTACCGGCGCCCTGGCCGACCTGTCCGGCCTGACCCGCCAGGCCTCGGAGGCGGGGGTCCTGACCCTCTGGGACCTCAGCCACACGGCGGGCCTGGCGCCCGTCGGCCTGAATGCCGCCGGCGCGGACATGGCGGTGGGCTGCGGCTACAAGTACCTGAATGGCGGCCCGGGCGCCCCGTCCTTCGCCTTCCTGGCCCGGCGCCACCACGCAGACTTCAACAGTCCCCTGCCCGGCTGGATGGGGCACGCCCGGCCCTTCGCCTTCGAGCCCGGCTACGCGCCTGCACCCGGGGCTGCCCGGCTGATGGCAGGGACACCGCCCATCCTGTCCCTGACCGCCCTGCACGCCGCTCTGGAGGTCTTCGAGGGCCTCGATCCCGCGGCGATCCTGGCCCGGTCGCGGGCCTTGTCCAGCCTGTTCGAGCACCGGGCGGGACCGGCTCTTTCGGCCCACGGCTTCCGCCTCGTCTCCCCGGATCGACCGTTGGCGAGAGGTGGCCACCTGTCCTTCGCCCACCCTCACGCCTATCCGGTAGTGCAGGCCCTGATCGCCGCCGGGGTGATCGGCGACTTCCGCGCCCCGGACCTGATGCGGCTGGGCTTCTCGCCCCTCTTCCTGAGCCGGGCTGACGTCTGGGCGGCGGCGGAGCGTTTCACCCGGGTGATGGAGACCGGCGCCTGGCGCGATCCGGTTTTTGCCGCCAAGCAGAGGGTCACATGAGCGGGCCCCGGGACGAAGCCGGCCGACGGCTCTACGACATCTCCCAGCCCCTGCGGCCCGACCTGCCGGTCTGGCCCGGGGATACGCCCTTCGGCCTGGAACGGACCTGGGTGCTGTCGGACGGGTGCCCGGTGAACGTCTCGCGCCTGACCCTGTCGACCCATTCCGGCGCCCACGCTGACGCCCCCCTGCACTTCGATCCCGCCGGCGCGGCCATCGACGCCGTGGACCTTGTCCCCTACCTGGGGCCTGCCCAGCTGGTCTCGGTGACGCAGGGGCCCGACCGCATCGGCCCCGAAGAGGTCCTGCCGCGTCTGGCGCCGGGAACCCGCCGCGTCCTGCTGCGCACCTTCGAGGCCTTTCCCCATGACGCCTGGCCTGAGCGTTTCCGCACGCCCGCCCCGGATCTGGTGGAGGCCCTCGGCAGCGCTGGCGTCCGCCTGCTGGGGATCGACGGGCCCTCCCTGGACCCCCAGGACGCCAAGGACCTGGTCAGTCACCAGGCCCTGGGCCGCTGGCGCATGGCCGTCCTGGAGGGCCTGGTCTTCGACGGAGTCCCGGACGGCGGCTACGAGCTGATCGCCCCGCCCCTGCGCCTTTCTGGCGCAGATGCTTCACCCGTAAGGGCTGTGTTGCGCGACCTCTGAAGGCGCCCCTCGCCCTGCGCGCCGGGCGTGCTAGTTTGCCTGCGAAGCAAAAGACAAGTCGGGGAGTGACCATGAAGGGACCAGGGATTTTCCTCGCCCAGTTCGCTGGGGACGAGGCACCGTTCAACACCCTGCCGGCCATCGGGCGCTGGGTGGCGGACATGGGGTACAAGGGGGTCCAGATCCCCACCTGGGACCGTCGCCTGTTTGACCTGAAGCTCGCCGCCGAGAGCGACGCCTACTGCGACGAGGTCAAGGGCATGCTGGCCGACCTCGGCCTGGAGATCTCGGAGCTGTCCACCCACAGCCAGGGCCAGTTGGTGGCGGTCCATCCGGCCTATGACGAGATGTTCGATGGCGGGGTCCCCGCCGCCGTGCGCGGCAATCCCGCCGCCCGGCAGGCCTGGGCCGTGGACCAGGTTCTGATGGGGGCGAAGGCCTCGCGACGGCTGGGCCTGCCCGCCAGCGTCACCTTCTCGGGCTCCCTGGCCTGGCCCTATCTCTATCCCTATCCCCAACGCCCCGCGGGCCTGGTGGAAGCGGCCTTCGACGAGCTGGCCCGGCGCTGGCGGCCCATTCTCGACGCCTATGAGGAGGCCGGTGTCGACCTCTGCTACGAGGTGCATCCCAGCGAGGACCTGTTCGACGGGGCGACGGTGGAGATGTTCTGGGACCGGGTGGACTACCACCCGCGGGCCTGCCTGCTCTACGACCCCAGCCACTTCGTCCTGCAGCAGCTGGACTATCTGGAATACATCGACCTCTACCATGAGCGGATCCGGATGTTCCACGTGAAGGACGCCGAGTTCCGGCCCTCGGGACGCCAGGGGGTCTATTCCGGCTACCAGCCCTGGAAGGATCGCGCCGGCCGCTTCCGCTCCCTCGGCGACGGCCAGGTCGATTTCCGCGCCATCTTCTCCAAGTTCGCCCAGTACGGCTACGCGGGCTGGGCGGTGCTGGAGTGGGAGTGCGCCCTCAAGGCGCCGGAGGACGGGGCCCGGGAGGGCGCGCCCTTCATCCGCGACCACATTATCAATGTGACCGGGAAGAGCTTCGACGACTTCGTCGCCACCGGCGTGGACGCCGCCGCCAACCGGAGGATGCTTGGCCTTGACCGCTGATCCCCGCCTCAGGCTGGGCATGGTCGGCGGCGGGGAGGGGGCCTTCATCGGCGCCGTCCACCGCATGGCCGCCCGCCTGGACGACCGCTGGACCCTGGTCGCCGGCGCCTTCAGCGCCGATGCGGTCCGGTCCCGGGACTTCGGCCGGTCCCTGGGCCTGACCGAGGACCGCTGCTACGGCGACTGGGCGGAGATGGCCCGGGCCGAGGCCCCCCGGCCGGACCGGCTGGACGCCGTGGCCATCGTCACCCCCAACCACCTGCACTTCGCCCCGGCCCTGGCCTTCCTGGAGGCGGGGGTCGCGGTGATCTGCGACAAACCCCTCACCAGCCGCCTGGCCGACGCCCTGGCCCTGGAGTCGGCGGCGGCGCGCACCGGCGGGACCCTGGTCCTGACCCACAATTACAGCGGCTATCCCATGGTCCGGCAGGCCCGGGAAATGGTGGCCGGGGGCCTCCTGGGGGAGCTGCGGGTCATCCAGGCCGAGTACGCCCAGGACTGGCTGGCCCGGGACCTGCCCGGCAACAAGCAGGCCGGCTGGCGGGGGGATCCCGAGCGGGCTGGCGCCGGCGGTGCCCTGGGCGACATCGCCACCCACGCCTACCACCTGGCAGGTTTCGTCACTGGCCTGAGAGCCGAGGCGGTCAGCGCCGAGACCTCGCGCTTCGTGGCCGGCCGCCGGCTGGACGACGACGTCCAGGTCCGCCTCCGCTGGCCGGGCGGGGTCCGCGGCCAGCTCTGGGCCAGCCAGGTGGCGATAGGTGCCTCCAATGCCCTGCGCCTGCGGATCATCGGCTCGGACGCGGCCCTGGACTGGTCGCAGGAGTCGCCCGACCTCCTGGGGTTCACCCGGCTGGGCGAGGCGCCCCAGGTGCTGCGCCGGGGCGGGCCTGGCCTGTCCCCCGCCGCCGCCCAAGCCACCCGCCTGCCTGCTGGCCATCCCGAGGGCTACCTGGAGGGGTTCGCCCAGATCTACGCCGACGCTGCCGACCTGGTCTCGGCCCGCCGGGCGGGTCAGACTCCGCCAGGCCACCTTGCGGGCCTGCCCGGCCTGGCGGACGGTGTGGACGGCCTGAGGTTCATCACCGCCGCCGTGCGCAGCGCGGCCGCAGACGGGGCCTGGGTCCCGCTGAAGGAGGTTTCCGAATGATCCGTCAGAGCTTTGCCTGGTGGTCCTTCGCCATGGCACCCGACACCGACGCCCGGGCCCTCTTGGCCGGCGCCGCCGGCGCAGGAGCAAAGGGCGTGGAAATGCTACCCGACGACCTGTGGCCCCTGGCCCAGGACCTGGGTCTGTCGGTCGTGACCCTCAGTGGTCACGCCCTGGAGACCGGCTTCAACGACCCCACCCGACACGCCGCCCTGCGCGACGAGGTCCGCCGCCGGATCGATGACGCCGCCGCCGGCGGCTGCGAGGCGGTGATCGTCTTCTCGGGCTCGCGGATCGGCGACGGTGCCGATGCCCCGGCCATCGCCGCCTGCGTCGAGGGCCTGGGCCCCGTGGTCGCCCATGCCAAGGCTTCGGGCGTTCGCCTGCTCCTGGAGCTGCTGAACAGCAAGGTCGACCATCCCGGCCAGCAGTGCGACCGCACCGCCTTTGGCGCGGCCGTGGTGCGCCAGCTAGGCGACCCGGCCCTGCGCCTCCTCTACGATGGCTATCATATGCAGCTGATGGAGGGGGACCTGAGCCGGACCATCACCGACCACCTCGACCTGATCGGCCATGTGCACACCGCCGGCGCCCCGGGCCGCCGCGACCTGGATGACCGGCAGGAAATCAACTGGCGGGCCATCGCCGCCCTGCTCGCCCGCAAGGGCTACGGCCAGTGGGTGGGCCACGAGTTCGTGCCGCGCGGGGAGCCCGTCGCCGCCCTTGCCGCCGCCATCGCCCTTTTCAACGCTGGTGCGGAACAAGGAGCCCGGAATGTTTGACGCCATCGTCGTCGGGTCGGGGATCAGCGGCGGCTGGGTCGCCAAGGAGCTGTGCGAGCGGGGCCTGAAGGTCCTGATGCTCGAGCGCGGGCCGGACATCCGCCACGGCGAGGACTATAGCCAGGACCTCGCCGCCTCCCTCCGGCGCAGCGAGGACCAGATCCCCCTGGAGGAGCGCGAGAAGCACTACCCCTACTATGCGGGGGTCTCCTACGCCCTGTTCGAATCCAACAAGAAGTTGTGGGCCAGCGACTACGACCACCCCTACGAGACCGCGCCCGGCAAGCCCTATCGGTGGATCCGGGGCTACCAGCTGGGCGGTCGCTCCCTCACCTGGGGCCGGCAGTCCTACCGCTGGGCGCCGCAGGACTTCGAGTCCAACCTGAAGGACGGCCACGGGGTCGACTGGCCGATCCGGTATGACGACCTCGCGGCCTGGTATGACCACGTGGAGGCCTTCGCCGGAATCAGCGGCGACTATGACGGTCTCTGCCAATTGCCGGACGGCGACTTCCTGCCGCCCTGGCCCATGAACGTGGTCGAGGAGGCGGCGAAGGCCAATATCGAGGCCGCCTTCCCCACCCGGCGCATGATCATGGGCCGGGTTGCCAACCTCAGCCGGACGACCAAGACGCACCAGGACCTCGGCCGTAAGCGCTGCGAGGGCAAGCTGGCCTGCGCCCACGGCTGCAACCTGGGCAGCTACTTTTCCACCCAGGCGGCGACGCTTCCCGCCGCCCGGGCCACGGGCAACCTGACCGTCGTAACCGACGCCGTGGTCGCCTCGGTGGAGCATGACCCCGTCCACGGCCGCGTTACCGGCGTGCGGGTGGTCGACCGCAATACCCGTGAGGGGCGCACCTATTCGGCCCGCCTGGTCTTCCTCAATGCGTCCAGCATCAACACCTCCGCCCTGCTCCTGAACTCGGTGTCGGAGGCCTTTCCGCGCGGTCTCGCCAACGGCAGCGATCAGGTGGGGCGCAACCTGATGGACCATGTCAGCACCCGGCCCATCGTCGGCCGCTGGCCGGGCTTCCAGGACCAGCACGATCCAGGCGAGCGCCCGACGGGCATCTACATTCCGCGCTATGCCAACGTGACGGAGTCGGACAAGCCCTACCTGCGCGGCTTCGGGATGCAGGGCGGGGCAGTGCGCGCCCGCCGGACCGAGGCCCCGGGCGGCCTGCCCTGGTCCATGTCGCTGATGCCCTTCGGCGAGGTCCTGCCCAACCCCGACAACCGCGTCACCCTGTCGGCGAGCCGAAGGGACTCCTGGGGCGTGCCCGTCCCCATCATCGACGCCGCCCATGGCCGCAATGAATACCTGATGATGCGCGAGGCCGCCCGCGACGCCTGGCAGATGCTAAAGGCCGCCGGCTGCGTGGATCTCAACCGCTGGGAAGAGGCCGCCGAACACGTCACCCCGCCCGGCGACCGCATCCACGAGATGGGCACCGCGCGCATGGGCCGGGACCCGGCCACCTCGGTGGTGAACGGCTGGGGCCAGGCGCACGAGGTTTCCAACCTCTTCCTGTCCGATGGCGCGGTCATGGCCTCCAGCGCCTCGATGAACCCCTCCCTGACCTACATGGCCCTGTCCGCCCGGGCGGCGAACCATGCGGCCGACCTCCTTCGCGACGGAGCCTTCGAATGAGCGCCTACGGACTGCAGCTCTACACCCTGCGCAAACCCTTCGCCGCCGACCCCAAGGGAACCCTCAGTCGTATCCGCGAGATCGGCTATGACGCGGTGGAGTTCGCCGCCCCCCTGTCCATGGACTTCGCCGACCTGGGGGCCCACCTCGTCGCCATCGGCCTCGACTGCCCCTCCGTGCACGCCGGGATCGACGACATGCGGGACCGGCCCGACGCCGTCCTGGCCATGGCCCGGAACCTCGGCTGCCGCTGGATCGTCCTGCCCTTCGTCATGCCGGACCAGCGCGACTGGGACCAGGTGATCGCCGACCTCAACGCCTTTGCGCGCACGGCCAGCGACGCCGGTTTCCGAGTCGCCTACCACCACCACGACTTCGAGTTCGCCGTCGACCCTGACGGGACCCGCCCCTTCGACCGCCTGGTCGCCGGCCTCGACCCCGCCCTCGTCAGCTTCGAGCTGGACGTTTTCTGGCTGAAGCGCGGCGGCGAGGATCCCCTGGCCATGATCCGCCAGATGGCCGGCCGCGTGCGCCTCCTGCACCTGAAGGACTACCGGGAAGACGGCGGCATGGACGATGTGGGCGCCGGAACCCTCGACTTCCCCGCCCTCCTGGCCGCCGGCGCCGAGGTGGGCGTCGAACACCGCTTCGTCGAACACGACTTCCCACCGGAGCCCTACTGGCCGAGCGTGGAGGCGAGTTTG
>NZ_JBAXIM010000096.1:0-9715 GCF_037138395.1 Phenylobacterium sp. | reverse complement strand
AGTATTTGGGGAGGAGCGCCGGTCATGAGTCTTGCCTTTCTGTTTCCGGGCCAGGGCAGCCAGGCCGTCGGCATGGGCACCGATCTTGCCACCGCCTTTGCTTCGGCCCGTGAGGTCTTCGAGGAGGTCGACGAGGCGCTTGGCCAGAAGCTCTCCACCCTGATGCGGGAGGGGCCCGAGGACCAACTCACCCTGACAGAGAATGCTCAGCCCGCCCTCATGGCCGTCAGTCTTGCGGTGATGCGGACCCTGGAGCGCGAATTCGGAATTGGCATTGACCGCGCTGCCTTTGTGGCGGGTCACTCCCTTGGCGAGTACTCGGCCCTCTGTGCGGTGGGTGCCCTGTCCCTCTCCGACACCGCGCGCCTCCTGCGGCTTCGCGGCCAGGCCATGCAAAGGGCGGTCCCGGTGGGCGAGGGGGCCATGGCCTCCCTCATCGGCCCCAAGAGCGACCTGGCCCTTGCCGAGGCCGCTGCCGCCGCCGGTTCGGCGGTTGGCGTGTGCGTCGTGGCAAACGACAACAATGCCGGGAACGTCGTGATTTCCGGCGCGAAGGCCGCGGTAGACCTGGCCATCGAGAAGGCCAAGGAACTCGGGGCCCGCGCCATTCCGCTCAATGTCTCGGCGCCCTTCCATTGTCCCCTGATGCAGCCGGCAGCAGACGAGATGGCCGCCGCCCTGGCCGCTGCCTCCATCCAGGCCCCCCGGGCTCCGGTGGTGGCGAATGTTACCGCCCGGCCCACCCTCGACCCCGAAGTGATCCGCAGGCTCCTGGTCGAGCAGGTCACAGGCCGCGTGCGCTGGCGCGAAAGCCTGATCTGGCTGGCGGATCAGGGCGGGGTGACCCGCTTCGCCGAGGCCGGTACCGGCAAGGTCCTGACCGGCATGGCCAAGCGTATCGCTCCTGACGCCGAGGCCACGGCCCTCAACACCCCGGCCGATCTCGAAGCCTTTGCCGCCAGCCTCTGAGGAGATCCTGCATGTTCGACCTGACCGGCAAGACCGCCCTTGTCACCGGAGCCACTGGGGGCATCGGTGCAGAGATTGCCCGGGCCCTTCACGGCGCTGGCGCCCATGTGGTGTTGTCCGGAACCCGCGAGGCTGTCCTTGCGGACCTGGCGACAGAGCTCGGCGGACGGACCAGCATCGTCCCGGCGAATCTTTCCGACTCCGCTGCGGTGGACGGTCTGATCGGCCTGGCCGAGGCCGCCGCGGGACAGGTCGACATCCTGGTGGCGAACGCCGGCATTACCCGAGACGGGCTTCTCCTGCGGATGAAGGATGATGACTGGGAGCAGGTCCTGAAGGTCAACCTCGATAGCTATTTCCGCCTGTCCCGGGCCGCCCTTCGGGGAATGATGAAGCGGCGATTCGGCCGGATCATCGGAATCACCTCGGTGGTCGGCATCATGGGCAATCCGGGCCAGGCCAACTATGCGGCCTCCAAGGCGGGCATGATCGGATTTTCCAAGTCGCTGGCGCAGGAGGTGGCGACCCGCGGCGTGACCGTGAACTGTGTCGCGCCAGGTTTTATCGAGAGCCCGATGACCGACGCCCTGAACGAGGCCCAGAAGGCTCAGATCCTCGCCACCATCCCTAACGGCCGGCTCGGCTCCGGCGGCGATGTGGCGGCGGCTTGCGTCTATCTGGCCAGTGACGAGGCCGCATATATGACCGGGCAGACCCTTCACGTGAATGGCGGCATGGCCATGATCTGACCCGCTGGCCTGATCGGGGGGAGCATGCTACCAAACCCTCGAACGGTGAGGCCCCGGGTCTCGAATCTGGGTCCGGGATCGGTTGACATCACGTCGCTGGTCGCGGAATGAACACTTGAACAACAGGGACCCCAACGTATGTCCGATATCCTTGAACGCGTCCGTAAGATCGTCATCGAGCACCTCGACGCCGATCCCGAGAAGGTTACCGAGAAGGCCAGTTTCATCGACGACCTGGGCGCCGACAGCCTCGACAACGTCGAGCTGGTCATGGCCTTCGAAGAAGAATTTGACATCGAGATTCCTGACGACGCTGCCGAGCATATTCAGACGGTGGGCGATGCGGTGAAGTTCATCGGAGAGCGTCTGGGCGGCTGATGCCTCCAGGACGTCGAAGATCTGACCGCCGCGTCCCTTCGCTGTGACGCGGCGGTTTGCATTTGCGGAGGGCTCCATGCGTCGCGTCGTGATTACTGGAATCGGTCTTCTGACCCCATTGGGGCAGGGAACAGAGATTACCTGGAAGGCGATCCTCGCCGGTAAGTCAGGCGCGGGGCGGATCACGACCTTCGATCCCGAAGGCTACGCCTGCCAGGTGGCCTGCGAGGTTCCGCGCGTGGACGGCCGCGGTGGCGGCGGTCCGGATGTGGAGGGCACTTTCGATCCTGATGCGACCCTTTCGCCAAAGGACCAGCGTCGGGTCGACGATTTCATCCTCTACGCGATCGCCGCGGCCGACGAAGCCGTTGCCGACTCCGGCTGGAAGCCCCAGACTCAGGAGGATTTCGAGCGCACCGGCGTGATCATTGGTTCGGGCATAGGCGGCTTGGCCCGGATTGCCGAAACCGCCATTGAACTTCACGAGAAGGGCCCGCGCCGGGTCAGCCCCTTCTTCATCCCGTCGGCCCTGATCAATCTCGCCTCGGGCCATGTCTCCATCCGCCACGGCTTCAAGGGCCCGAATCACTCGGTGGTGACGGCCTGTGCCACCGGTGCTCACGCCATCGGCGACGCCGCCCGAATGATCCGTTACGGCGACGCAGACGTCATGGTCGCCGGGGGTGCTGAGGCCTCGATCTGCCCGCTTGGAGTGGCTGGATTCATCGCCTGCAGGGCCATGTCCACCGGCTTCAACGACACTCCTGAGAGGGCGAGCCGACCCTACGACAAGGACAGGGACGGCTTTGTCATGGGCGAGGGCGCTGGCGTCCTGATCGTAGAGGAATATGAGCACGCCCGAGCCCGCGGCGCGAAGATCTACGCCGAGGTCGCCGGCTACGGAATGGCTGGAGACGCCTATCACATCACAGCTCCGGCCGAGGACGGCGATGGAGGCTTCCGGGCCATGCGCGCGGCCGTTCGCGACGCGGGTATAGAGCCCTCCGAGATCGACTACATCAACGCTCATGGAACCTCGACGCCCCTGGGCGACGAGATCGAGCTGGGGGCTGTGACCCGTCTCCTTGGAGACGCGGCTGCCCGCGCCACCATGAGCTCGACCAAGGCGGCCACTGGCCACCTCCTGGGCGCCGCCGGGGCGATTGAGGCCGCCTTTGCCTGCCTTGCCATCCGGGACCAGATCGCGCCGCCGACCCTCAACCTCGACAATCCCTCGGTGCACACCTTGGTGGACCTCGTTCCCCATAAGGCCAAGCCGATGAAGATTGATATCGCGCTGTCCAACAGCTTTGGTTTTGGCGGGACCAACGCGTCTCTCGTCCTCAAGAAGGTCCCGTGAGGACAAGGCCCCGCCCGGCGCGCTGGCGGGGTTTCGCCGGGGTCGGGCTCCTGTTGGCTGGCCTGCTCCTCGCGGCCTACCTGAACCTGGGCCCCGGGCCCACGGCCCGGGCAGGCCCCTCGACCCTGGTCCTCCTGCCGAGGGGGGCGGGTGTCTCCGAGGTGTCCCGGGTCCTGAAATCTTCCGGCGTCATCCGGTCGCAGCTTCTCTTCCAGGTCCTTGCGCGCGCCACGGGTGCGGGGCGGTCCCTGAAGGCGGGGGAATACGACATCCCCAGCCGGGCACCGGTCCTTTCGATTCTTTCAGATCTCCAGGCCGGACGGACCCTGCACCGCAGCGTCACCCTGCCGGAGGGGCGGACGTCGGCCATGATCGTTCGGCAGTTGCAGAACACGGAATGGCTGTCCGGGGACCTCGAAGTTCCTGAAGAGGGCGTCCTGCTTCCGGAAACCTACCGCGCAGACCGGGGTGCCAGTCGCCAGTCCTTGGTCGACCGGATGCGTTCCGATCAGCAGGCCCTCCTCGACCGACTATGGGCGGCGCGCCAGCCGGGCCTGCCCTTCAATTCGCCTAGAGAGGCGGTGATCATGGCCTCCATCGTCGAAAAGGAGACCGGACAGGCGGACGAGCGCAGGCGGGTCGCCGGGGTCTTCATAAATCGGCTCCGGATGGGCATGCGCCTACAGAGCGATCCCACCGTGATCTACGCCGTCAGCCGGGGCGAGCCTCTGGGTCGGGGCCTGAGGGCATCGGAACTCCTGAGCCGGAGCCCCTGGAACACCTATGCCTATTCCGGCCTGCCGCCGACGCCCATCGCCAATCCGGGCAAGGCCTCCCTGGAGGCCGTCCTGGACCCCATTCAGACGAAAGAGTTGTACTTCGTGGCCGATGGCAGTGGAGGGCATGTCTTCGCCCGCACGCTTTCCGAGCATGAGGCGAACGTCGCGCGCTGGCGCGAGATCGAGCGCGCACGGGCGGGAGGCGGCTGATGGCGACGCTCAGTGGAATGACCGGTTTCGGGCGTACAGAGGGCGCATCTGGTGGCTGGTCCTGGGTTGTGGAGGCCCGGTCCGTCAACGGGCGCGGCCTGGATGTGCGGTTTCGTGGACCCCCGGGCTTTGACGCCCTTGAGCGTTTGACCCGGGAGGCAGCCCAGGCCCGTTTCCAGAGGGGACAGGTCTCCGTCACGGTGACGGCCCGCCAGGTTGAGTCCGGTGCCCCTGTGCGGGTCAATGTCGATCTGGCCCGGCGTCTGCTCGAGGCCGGTGAGCCCTGGATCGCCGAGGGGCGGGTGCTGCGGCCCACCCTGGACGGTCTTCTCGGCCTTCGCGGCGTGCTTGAGGGCGAGCCCGTAGAGGCCGATCCCCTGGCCCTCCAGGACGTCGGGTCGCAACTGGGCGAGTCGGTGGTGGCAGCCCTCGACGCCCTGGGTTCCGCCCGCCGGGAAGAGGGGCTGCAGTTATTGGGCGTTCTCGCTGGGCATCTCGACGCGGTGGAGTCCGGGGTCCGGCGGGCGTCGGCCCTGGCCGGGGCTCAGGTCGAGTTCATCCGGACGCGGTTTGCGCGTCGTCTCTCCGAAATCGCCGGGGAGGGTCCGGATATTGCCGAGCGGGCCTTCCTTGAGGCCGCCGCCCTGGCGGTCAAGGCGGACGTCCAGGAGGAACTCGACCGTCTTGAAGGTCATCTGGCGAGCGCCAGGATACTGCTTGCCGACGGCCTGGGAGTCGGTCGGCGGCTCGATTTCCTGACACAGGAATTCATGCGGGAAGCCAATACATTATGTTCGAAAGCTGCAGTCCCGGAACTGACCCGGACAGGTCTGGACCTCAAGGCGGTGATCGATCAATTTCGAGAGCAGGTCCAGAATGTCGAGTGAGATCGGAATGGGGGGAACTTCCATGACTTCGACGGAATCCGCCCGCCCCTGGGAAGTTCAGAGGCGGGGGCTCCTGCTGTTGATCTCCAGCCCTTCGGGCGCTGGAAAGACTTCCCTGTCCCGGCGTCTGGTCTCGGACCATGAGGACCTGGTTTTGTCGATTTCCGCCACCACCCGGGCACCGCGTCCTGGCGAGGCCGAGGGGCGCGAGTACTATTTCGTCTCCCCGGAGCGGTTCGACGAGATGGTGGCGGGCGGCGATCTGCTGGAATGGGCCCACGTCCATGACCACCGCTACGGCACCCCACGGGCACCCGTGGAGGCGGCCCTGGCCGAGGGCCGGGACGTATTGTTCGACATCGACTGGCAGGGCGCGGCCCAGATCCACAAGGTCCTGCCCGAGGACAGCGTCAGGGTCTTCGTCCTGCCGCCCTCCTGGGCCGACCTCGCCCGCCGGCTCCATGCCCGGGCTCAGGACGCCGAGGCGGTGATCCAGCAGCGCCTGGAGCATGGGCGTGAAGAGATCACCCACTGGGGCGACTATGATTATGTCATCGTGAACAAGAATTTCGACCGGGCCTTTGCCGACCTCGGCCACATCTATCGGGCTGAGCGCATGAAGCCCTCGCGCAATCCCTGGCTTCCGGACTTCGTCCGGCGGCTGGGTTCGGAATCCTCCTGACCCCGGAGCGTCACATGAAGACCCGCAAGCTTGGCCCGTTCGAGGTCTCGGAAATCGGACTGGGCTGCATGAGCCTGTCCCACGCCTATGGCCCGCCGCCACCCCGGGCCCAGGCCGAGGCTGTCCTTCTGGGCGCCCTCGACGCCGGATGCACCTTCTTCGACACCGCTGCGGTCTACGGGCTCGGTCACAATGAACGCCTGGTCGGAGAGGTCCTGGGACCGCACCGTGACCGCTTCGTCCTGGCGTCGAAATGCGGCCTCTCCAGGGGCGAGCAGCGGGAGTTGAACGGGCGTCCGGAGGTCCTGAAGGCGACCTGCGAGGAGAGCCTTCAGCGTCTGGGTGTCGACGTGATCGACCTCTATTACCTGCATCGCTGGGACCGTCGGGTGCCGATCGAGGAGAGTGTCGGGGCCCTGTCCGACCTCGTGGCGCAGGGTAAGATCCGTTCAATTGGCCTTTCCGAGGTGTCTGCAGGTGCCCTGCGTCGCGCCCATGCGGTGCACCCCATTGCTGCCCTTCAGACCGAATATTCGCCCTGGACGCGCAATCCCGAGATCGCCGTCCTTGACGCTTGCCGGGAACTTGGCGTTGCCTTCGTAGCCTTCAGCCCCGTTGGGCGGGGATTCCTCGCGGGCGGCGTCCGCCAGCTCTCCGGCCTGGACGCGGGTGACTTCCGGGTCGGCATGCCGCGCTTCCAGGGCGAGGCCTTCCTCAAGAACCTCGACCTCCTGGGCCGGTTCGAGGCCATTGCGCGCCAGGCGGAGTGCACGCCAGCACAGCTCTGCCTGGCCTGGCTTCTGCAGAAGGACCCGACCCTCATCCCCATCCCGGGGACGACAAGCCCGGATCACATGCGCGAGGACATGGCCGCCTCGGGGATCGTCCTGGCAGACGAGGTCATGGCCCAGGTCGAGGCCACAGTGAACGCCTCCACGGTTGCAGGGCCCCGGTATGCGCCGGCCATGCAGGCAAGCGTCGATACCGAGCGGCTTCCGGGCGAGGCTGCGGACTAAAGCTCGGCACCTCAAAAAGAAGAAGGGCCGCCCCGGGGGACGGCCCTTCCGAATGCAGTCTGGAACGGCTGGACTCCAGCCGGTGCAGCCTGACTTACTTCTTTTCAGCCATGGCGGCGCCGGCGGCTTCCTTGGCGGCACCAACGACTTCCTTGGCGGCACCGGCGGCGGCGGCAGGAGCAACAGCAGCGGCTGCGGCAGCGCCTTCGGCCATGGCACCAGCGGCGGCCGGAGCGGCGGCGGCGGCGTCAGCAGCCGTGGCAGCGGCGTCGGTCGCGGTGGCAGCAGCGTCGGTCGCCACGGCGGCGGCGGCGTCGGTCGTGGCAACGGCGGCGTCAGCGGCGGCGGCGGCCGGAGCGGCGGGCTTGCTGCAAGCGGCGAGCGATGCGATGGCGGCCATGGCGGCCACAGTCAGAGCAATCTTCTTCATTGGAACTCTCCCGAGATGTCCTAGCGGACGCCCGGCACCACGATGGCATCGGAATCACCCCAGGGACGGACAGACCCTAGGCCCGACATTCTCTCTGATCAAGCTTTCGTGAGAAGGACGTCCGCGAGTGCCAGGAAGCCGGGAAGGGACAAGGTTTCCGGTCGTGATGACGGATCCACCCCCGCCGCCCGGCACAGGTCCTCGCCGCCAAGGGACTTGAGACCCGAGCGCAGCATCTTTCGTCTCTGACCGAAGGCGGCGGCGGTGACGGCCTGAAGCGCATCAAGGCGTTCGCCGCCGATGCCGTCGTCCCGCGGAACCAGGTGAACGACAGCAGAAGCCACCTTCGGGGGTGGGGTGAATGCCCGTGCGGGGACTTCCAGCACGATCCGTCTGTCGGTGACGGCCGCTGCGAGGACGGACAGCCGGCCATAGGCCTCGGCCCCCGGGTCCGCGACGATCCGGTCGGCGACTTCCTTCTGGAACATCAGGGTCAGGGAAGCCGGTCGGAAAGGTCCGGTCAGCCACTTTATGAGCAATGCAGTCCCGACGTTGTAGGGAAGGTTCGAGACGATCGCGGCGGCATGGCCTCCGGCAAGCTGGCGCTCGTCCACCCGCAGGGCGTCGGCAAGGATCACCTCGAGCTGGCCCGGAAAGGCGGCACTGAGGTCCTCGAGCAAAGGCGCAAACCGGGCGTCGCGTTCGATGGCGACAACCCGGGCCCCGATTTCCAGGAGGGCCTGCGTCAGGCCCCCGGGTCCCGGTCCTACCTCGATGACAAGGCCGCCGGGCCCGCATCCCGACAGCCGGGCGATCTTTCGGGTGACGTTCAGGTCGAGGAGGAAGTGCTGGCCCAGCCCCTTGTTGGCCAGGAGCCCATGGGCGGCGAGCCGGTCGGAGAGACGCTCGGAAAGGGTCACTCGGCGCGCCGGTCCGCGATGGCCGCTGCAACCTTCAGGGCGGCGATGAAGCTATCCGGGCGGGCCAGTCCCTTGCCGGCGATATCGAAGGCGGTTCCATGGTCGGGCGAGGTCCTGACGATGGGCAGGCCCAGGGTGATGTTCACCCCGCCCCAGAAGTCGAGCATCTTCACCGGGATCAGAGCCTGGTCATGATACATGCAGACAATCGCATCGAAGCGTTCCCGCATCCCTGCAGCGAACAGGCTGTCGGCGGGCAGGGGACCTGCTACGTCCATGCCCTCCGCCCGGAGGACTTCTACCGCGGGGCGTATCAGATCGATCTCCTCCCGCCCGATTTCACCCGACTCGCCGGCATGGGGGTTCAGCCCGGCGATGGCGAGACGAGGGTGGGCGCAGCCGAAGTCCCGTGCCAGGGCCTGTTCCGTGACACGGATCGTCCGCAGGAGACCCTCGAAGGTCAGGGCCGCCGAGACACCGGAGATCGGCAGGTGGATGGTCGCCAGGGTCACGCGGAGATCGGCCGCCACCAGCATCATGACGGGGCCCCTTTCGCCGGCGAACGCCGCGCCCGCCGTCAACTCGCCAAGGAATTCTGTGTGCCCGGGATGTCGGAACCCGGCGGCCTTCAGGACGGCCTTTGAAACAGGGGCCGTGACCAGGGCGGCGGCCTCCCCGGTCAGGCAGGCCTGGGTTGCCTCGGTGATCCAGCGGGTCACGGCTTGCGCGTGCCCGGGATCGGGATGACCCGGCCGGACGGGGCCTGCAAGCGGGGCCCCCAGGACGGGGATCGCCTCGGGGAAGACGCCTGCGGCCGCCTCCAGCCTGTCCAGGGTGACGACGGGCGCACCTGCGGCCCTGAGGACCGTGGGGTCCCCGAACACGGCGAAGGGGTGATCGCCTTCTGTCCGGCGGCGCCAAGCCTCCACGATGATTTCCGGGCCGATGCCTGCGGGATCGCCAAGGGTGACGGCAAGGGGCGTGGCCGGCATGCCGGCGTGCCTAGCGAGTGTCGATGGTGGCGGCGGTGCGCAGGTCGCGCATGTAGCGCCGGGCGATCATCGACAGCTGCTGGCCATAAAGCCGCCCCTCGATCTGCTGGCGCGAAGCCTCGCCACCGCCGGAGGCTCCGCGTCCACAGACCGTGAGGATGTGAAGTCCCACATTGGTCCGGATGGGGTCCGAGGTCTGGCCAGGGGAAAGGCCCTCCACGGCGGCCCGGAAGGCGGGGGAGAGGTCCTTGAGTTCGGCATCGCCCAGATCAGCAGCGATGACGCCGGCGACCTTGCCAGCCTCGGCCTCGACCGTTTCGCAGCCCTTCAGTCGGGAGCGCAC
>NZ_JBAXIM010000095.1:0-9772 GCF_037138395.1 Phenylobacterium sp. | reverse complement strand
GCCGGCCTTCGGCGAGGTGGCTGGCGATGGGGTTGCCGGTGACCTCACAGGGCGAGGACCAGGAACAGGGGGATGAGGACCCCGCCAACCAGGGCCAAGGCGGAGGCGAGACGATCCCGGGCCGACCCCAGGGCAAGGGTAACACCCAGGAAGGTGGTCAGGAGCAGGAAGGCGGAGGCGATTGCAGCGAAGGCCTTGAGCGCCTGATGGGCGAGTGAGGTCTCCTCCGGAGGCTTTGAGTCTGCTCCGGCCTTCGTTGGCGTGGCGGTACGGCTCCGGATATGGGTCGTCTGGTTCTTGTGCAGGCTCGCCGCCTTCAGGACCAGCGCCGAGGGCGCGTTTCCGGGCCGGATCTTGTGCAGGTCAAAGACCTGAAGGACGCCGGTCAGCGCAAAGAACAGCAGGGTCGGCGCGAAGAAGAGCCCGGAAAGTCTATGCAGCCTGCGGAGGGCGTAGGTCGGCATGGGGCTTCCCGGGATTCATTTGGCGGCGGCGCCCGGGATGTCTCCCGGGCGCAAAACACTTGGGCCTAGAAGGCGGCCTTGAGTGTGAGCTGGTAGCTCCTCGGCGTCAGGTATTGAGGCGAATTGGCGGCCCCGCCCTGGGCGGAGGTCAGAGCGAACTGGTCGGTTCCGACGACCAGCGCCTTCCCCTTCATTCCCGTCAGTGGCTGGCGGTCGGCAAGGTTCAGGACCTGGAGCTGGATGGCGTACTGTCCGAACTGATACGTCGCCGCGAAGTTCGCCTGCGCCCATTCCTTGATCCGGCCCGTCGGGGCCACTTTCCCGGAGGCGGCGATCGCCATCTGCGACCCGATCCACTTGCTGTCCAGGGTCATGACCAGGCTGTCGTCTGTCGTCAGGAGGTCATGGGCCTCAGTGCGCAGGCCAACCGCCGAGGTCCACTTCGGGGCTCCAGCCAGCTGCTTGTCGTTGCCGCCGGGGTTGACCGCATCGTCCTTGCCGATCGCACGATTGCGGCTGTAGTTCGTGTAAGCCGAAAGGCCGGGAAGGAAGACATAGGTCACCTGGCCTTCGATCCCGCTGTAGGTGGCTCCACCCGAATTGGTAAAGTAGGTTTGCCCGTTCAGGGGATTTGTCGGATCGTTGATCGTATTCGACTGGAGTTTATGCTGGAATTCGATGTTGTAGATATCGGCGTCGAAAATCAAATTCCCACGCGAATAGACCGTGCCCAACTGATAGGCCATGGACTCCTGCGGCTGAATTTCAGCATAATTCGGATTATTAACATACATGGAACTGATGTTGGGCACCAGGAAGCCCTGGGAGGCTTGCCCATACGCTGTCCAATACGGCGAGAGCCGGTAATTCACTGTGAGGAAACCCAGCGTCTTGTCGTAAGTCTTGGAGAGATTGAGAGGTTGAAGCGTACTCAGGACTGGCGCGTGGATGTAGAGCTCAAAATTGAGGTACTTCGCACCCGGTGTGATGGTCAGCTTGTCGTCTACCTTCCAGGCATACTCGCCAAAAATCTGGTAGTAATTCCAACCACTATACTCGTTATACTTCGTGTCGAGCGGTGTCTGGCAGATCCCGTCGTAAGGTTTTCCCGGAGCAGTGGTCTTGGGGTACCCATAGCAGTCGGCGACGGGCGGGTTCGTCGGGACCTTCGCCGCCTTCAGGGTTCCGAAGTCCTTGGTGGAGAAGCCCGTCACGTTGCTGCCGGGGACGGGCAGGGCGATCTGGAAGGTGAAGCGCTTGGTGCGCGCCACTTCGTACATGCCGCCGAAGGTCAGTTCGCCGGGACCGATATCCTTGGCGAACCGGATCACGTCTCCCTTAACCCGATACTCGTTGCGCTTCAAATAGCCGCCGAGACCGGGGATCTTGTTTGCGGTGTAACCGGATCCGCCTGCGGGATAGGCAAGTCCTGAGATGTTGGTGATGACAGTCGGGCCGCCCGTCGTCGCACCGAATGGAGTGGAGTAGTCGTTCGTGTTAGCCGACAGAGTCTTATTCGAATACCAGTAGCTGTAGACGGTGTTTTCCATACGTATGCCGGGGCCAAACTCGCCGGCGACTTTTATATACTCGAAATCCGTTTGCTTTTTTGTATAGTTCCAATCTTTGTGGCAGCTATAGAGCGGGTTATCGCAAAGAGCAAAATTGGATTGACCCGTTTTTTCGATTTCAGCGATCGTTCCATTGCTGACATCTGACTGGTTGTAGTGGTTGTCGCTCCGCGTGAAGAGAGCCGTGACGTCCCAGCTATCCGAAATCGGCAGCACCATCTTGAGGTACTGGTCGCCACCGCCGGAAGGGCTGTTGGTGAGGTAGCCCTTCGTTCCGTACTCCTGGAAATTGGCGATGAAGTTTGCGTCGTGCAGGGCGGCGACGGGCCCCGATGTCAGGGTCGTCACAGACTGCCAGGTGTTCCAGCTGCCGAAGGTCAACTTCTGACGAAGGCCAGCCTGATCCTCAACCGGAAGGGAGAACAGATTCAGGGATCCCCCGAAGCTGGCCTGCCCGATGTCCGTGGCGTCACCGGGGCCACGGTTGATGATTACGCCTCCGATCGTGGAGTTCGGAAAGAAGGAGTTGGCGTGATGGGAGGGGCCATTGGTGTCGCCCCATGGAATTCCGTCATAGGTAATGTTGAACTGCCCGTCCGCGACGCCCCGGAGCGAAATCTTCGACCCATCTGTCGAGCCCGGCCCATTGGCGTTCCCGGCGCTGACCATCGAGACAGCGAGAACGCTGGTGGTGGTGTAGTCACCGATAGTTGGCGTATTTTGCTCAATGAAGGCTCGATCGATGACGGCCGTCGGTTCAGTCGCTTCAAGCGAAGACTTGACTGGCGCCACGGTCGCAGCTTGGTTCTTCGGCGCGACGACGATGACCTCTTCGACGTCACCTTCGATGACTCGGGTTCGACGCTCGGAACTCTTGTCAGCGCGAGCTTCCTCGGCGGCTGCAGGCATGGCCGAGGCGGCGATGCCCAAAATGACTGCAAGGCACGTAAACGACACGCTGCCATTAAGCAGTCGCTTTGAGTTTTGAATTTTCAACTTTTTAATTCCCCGATTTCGACTGGCAAGACTCTTGCGGAAATCAGTGAGAATGAGTTCTTTTACTGATAGGAATGAAGAGTCTAAGCCCAAGCTATAGGGTTCGTAGACCCTACAGACACCCCATCGCAAATGAATTAAATTCGATACTTTCGTGACAATTCGGTGATGGCGAGGGTTGGGTGTCTATCCTGCTGTTTCGCATCCCCGCCACACAAGGGGCTTTGCCAAGGGTGCATTGCCCCAGATCGGCGAGCCGTCAGCCCCACATACACCTCGTTCCGGATAGCCGGCGGTGGTGTTCAGGGGATGTCAGCCTACGCGGGTCGGCTCCAGCCTTGTCACCGTCACGACACCAATCGGCTTCATGTCGCCTCGCCTGGGGAGGCTCTAGCCATCATGATCTTCAATCTGTTCGACGTGACCGTGCCAAGGTTTCAGCGCGCGCTGAACGTGTTGCTCGGCTTGCTGGAAAAAGCCGAGGTTCACTTCGAGGCGGCCGGTCCCGGCGAGGCGCTGTCCGGTCTTGCCGAGCTGCGCCTCGCCCCAGACATGAATCCCCTTCCGTTCCAGGTCCAGGCGGCCATCAATAACGCCCTAGGCGCCACGAGACGTCTTCGCGGCCTGCCGCCCGATGACCTGGCCGGGCTCTCCACTCTGGAAGACATGCGGCGTGCGCTGGACCAGGCGCTTCGGGAACTGGGCGCCCTTGCCCCGGTGGACTTCGACGGCGCGGAAGACCTAGAGATCGTCCTGCCCAGCCCCAAGGGCGCCCGTCACCTTCAGGCCCAGGACTACGTACTGAACCTCGCCCTGCCCAACGTCCTCTTCCACACCGCAATGGCCTATGCGCTGCTGAGAATGGCCGGGGTGGACATCGGGAAGCGTGACTTCCTGGGACCGCTGCCGCCGCGGCGAGCGGGCGACGGGACAATACCGGCTTAAGGGTTTGCACTCCGGCGCCTGGGGGTTTCCTGCCAGGCATCAGGATGGCCGGCTTTGGGAGTCCGTGACAGAGGGGCGGCCCTCCAGCCTCGCTCAGCCGGCGCTCACCAGGCTCCAGGCAAGGGCTTCCCCGGCGTGGAAGGGAACCAGGTCAGCCGCCGGCAGCTTCAGAACCTCTGGAACCGGTATGGGGCGACGCTCGAGGGTCACCGACCCCGCATTCAGGGGCAGGCCGTAGAAGCGTGGGCCGTTCTCGGAGGCGAAGGCTTCCAGCCGGTCCAGGGCGCCGTCCTCGTCGAAGATGAGGGCGTAGCTTTCCAGGGCGTAGGGGGCGTTGAAGATGCCCGCGCAGCCGCAGGACGTCTCCTTGTCCCCCACCGGGTGCGGGGCGGAGTCCGTGCCCAGGAAGAACTTGGCCGAGCCCGAGGTCGCCGCCCGCCGGAGGGCGAGGCGGTGCGGTTCGCGCTTGACCACGGGCAGGCAGTAGAAGTGGGGCCGGATCCCGCCCTCGAACATGGCGTTGCGGTTGATCGCCAGGTGGTGCGGCGTGATGGTCGCAGCGATGTTGGGCCCCGAGGCTTCGACGAAGGCCACGGCGTCGGCCGTGGTGATGTGCTCGAACACCACCTTCAGGGCGGGGAAATCGCCGACCAGCGGGTTCAGGACCCGGTCGATGAAGACGGCCTCGCGGTCGAAGATGTCGACCTCGTGGTCGGTGACCTCGCCATGGATCAACAGGGGCATGCCGATCTTCTGCATGACCTCCAGCACGCCGTGGATGTGGCGCACGTCCGTCACGCCGGCTGCGGAATTGGTGGTGGCGTGGGCCGGGTAGAGCTTGCAGGCGGTGAACACCCCTTCGGTGAAGCCCCGCTCGACCTCGGCAGGGTCCAGTCCGTCGGTCAGGTAGCAGGTCATCAGGGGCGTGAAGTCCAGGCCGGGCTCAACCGCCGCCAGAATGCGCTCCCGGTAGGCCCGGGCCGCCGCGACGGTCGTCACCGGCGGCTTGAGATTGGGCATGACGATGGCGCGCCCGAACTGCCGGGCCGTGTAGTTCACCACCGAGGCCAGCATGACGCCGTCGCGCAGGTGGACATGCCAGTCGTCAGGCCGGCGAAGGGTCAGGCGCGACGGCGCGCCCTGCGTACGGCCAGGAAGCGCAGCGGTCTCAGACGACGGCATGGACTGGAATCTCCGGAAACATCCCCGGTCGTCATGATGGCCCAGGCAAGGACTGAAACCCAGTGGAATTGACCGTGGCCCAAGCTCCCGCCCCCCGCTGAAACCGATCGCTCCGGAGCCGATGCGCGCCGACGGCCTGAAGACAGCCCGTTTCGCCGGCGCGCCCATCCTCACCTTCCTCGAGGACGCCTGCTGACCCGGGTTCGCCGCCTTGCCCGCCTTACCCGAAGTCCAGGGTCAGCTGGACGTCGCCAGCTGGCTTTGCCCGTCCTCGCCCACGGTCTCCCGCCCCCTGCAAGCCGGACTTGCGGCTGCCATGGCGGGCGGCGATGACCCGGGCAGTGCCCTTGTGGCGACTGTCGCGGCGCAGGGCGTGGAGGGTTTCGCGGGCCCCCCGCATGGCCTCGGCGTTGTCCACGATGGGGGCGGGATAGGTGAGGCTGGCCGCTCCCTCCCAACGCCAGGGCTCATGGACGAAGGCGTCAGGGACGGCCGCGAGCTCGGGAACCCAGGCCCGGACGAAGGCACCTTCTGGATCCTGGTCGTGGCCCTGCTTCACAGGGTTGTAGATCCGGAGCGTATTGATGCCCGTGGTGCCTGACTGCATCTGCACCTGCGGCCAATGGATTCCGGCCTCGTAGTCCACGAACTTCCGCGCCAGGTGCAGGCCGCTTTCCCGCCAGGGAAGCCAGAGATGATAGCTGGCGAAGGACATCAGCATGGCGCGCATGCGGAAGTTGATCCAGCCATGGGCGTCCAGCGCCCGCATGCAGGCGTCGAGGAAGGGATAGCCGGTCAGGCCCCAGCTCCAGGCCTGAAGGCGGTCCGGATCCGGGTCGCTGGGGCGGACGCCGTCGTAGGCGCGGTGGAGGTTCTCGAACTCGATCCGGGGCTCGTCCTCCAGCTTCTGGACGAAGTGGCAACGCCAGTGCTGGCGCCCCGAGAATGAGGCCAGGGACGCTCGCCATCGTCCGGCGTCGATGGCGCCCGACGCCCGGAGCCCGCGCTGGTGCGCCCAGGTGGCCTGGGCGACTTCCCGCATGGAGATCGTCCCCCAGGTGAGGTGGGGCGAGAGCCGCGAACTGGACGCGTAGGCCGTGAGGGGGCTCGACATTTCCCGGCGATAGTCGCGGCCGCGACTGGACAGGAAGCTGTCCAGAACCTCCAGCGCCCCAGTGCGCCCGCCCTTCTGGCGATGGGGACAGGGATCGGGCGCAAGGCCGAGGTCGTCCGCTGACGGAATGCGACCCGGCCAGTCGCCGCTGAGGGGAACAAGCGCCACGGGTGGGGGCGTCACCGGCAGGGCCATGTCCCGGTCCCAGGCCTGGGACCAGCCGTTCCTCGACTTCAGGCGGCGGATCACGCCGAACTGGCGTTCCTCGCGCCAGGGAACGCCCGCCGCCTTCGCCCAGGCACCCACGGCCAGGTCCCGGGCGTAGGTCCAGCTGTTTCCGGTCTCCTCGTGGCTCCAGAGGCCGGCGATACCGTGACGCTCATGGATCCGGCCCAGCACCTCCAACGCCTCGCCGACCTCGACCAACAGGGGCTGGCCCAGCCGGGCCAGCGACGCCGCCAGTTCGCCGAGGCATTCCGCCGCAAAGGCCCACTGCCTTCCTGAGGCGTCCGGCTGGGCCCAGAGCCCGGGCTCGACGATGTAGAGGGGAAGCACCGGTCCGGCGTCTGCGGCGAAGGCGAGAGGGCGGTGGTCTGCGATGCGCAGGTCGCGCTTGAACCAGACGACCTGCAGGGGGCGGCTCACCGGGACCTCCCCTGTTGCAGCAAGGCCGGGATCTGCTTGCGAAAGGCGAAGAAGCCCGCCGTTGCGTGGGGCCAGAGGCGGGAGTCCCAGTCCCGGAGGACCTGGACGAGGCGCAGGCCCTCGGCCTCAAGGCCCTGCGCGGCCTGCGCCAGGGCGTCAGCCGTGGGACCCACAGGCGCGTAGGGCGTGACGAGGGTCCGCACCTGCGCCGCCTGGGCTGCGGCGACCAGGGAGCCGGCGTCGAGGTGGTCCAGGAGGGTTACCGGCCCCCCCACTCGCCCGGCCAGGCGATCGGCTGCGTCCATTGCCGCGCCAGCAGTGAACCCGCGGGCGGCCTCGCCAAAGGACAGGCGGGAATCCAGCGTGACGACCGCGGCGGCCGCCCTTGCCGGGTCGATCCCTCCGAGGTCGGGGGTCAGGTCCTCCGGCGTTGCCAGCAGCAGGAAGGGTCCCGGAGGCGCAGCGCCTGCAACGGAAGGAAGGCCCGCCGGGGGTTCGGGCGCCGGCTCAAACAGGGCAGACGCCTCCGTCGCCAGGCCCGAGGGGGCAAAGCGGCCCCCGGTGAAGCGGGCGATGTTCTCCCGGGTCGCCAGGTAGGTTTTCCCCGGGGTCTGGAGGCCCGCGACCCACCGCCAGGACAGGGTATTGCTTGCCGGGTCGGCGTCGACGAGCCGGCGCAGGAAGAGATCCGCCCCCAGGGCCCAGGGCAGGCGCAGGGTGAAGATCCAGATCGAGGCGAACCACATGCGTGCGTGGTTGTGCAGGTATCCGGTCTGGGCGAGTTCGCGGGCCCAGTCGTCGAAGCCCTCGATGCCGGTGCGGCCCGCCTCGGCGTCGGCCAGGGCCTGCGGGTCCGCCAGGCCATCCCGCTGGCGGTCGCGCGTCTCCAGGAACCGCGACCAGGTGGAAGGCCGCATTTCCAGCCAGCCCTTCCAGTAGGTACGCCAGAGCACCTCCTGGATGAACTTGTCTGCACTGGCGGGGCCCTGGGCCTCCAGGACCGCGTCGACCACCTCGGCCTCTGAGATTACCCTGTGGCGAAGGTAGGGGGATAGCCGCGAGACCGCGCCGGGTTCACCGGGTCCCGGGTCCAGGTTTCGGCCTTCCGCATAGGCGCGTCCCGCCGCCGGGACAAAGCCGGCGAGACGCTCCAGGGCGGCTTGGCGGGTCGGCGGGAACATCCCGGAGTCTGGCACGATGTCCCTCTGATCCCGTCATTGGCACGGAGCGGCCTGGGCCATGCTCCCTGCCGCCTATGTGTCGCCGCACCTCAGGCGAGGGAAGGGGGGGCCTCGGGATAGTGGCGCGAGAGGTCGCTCATTTCCCCCGCCGCCGCCGCGATGATCGCCTCGGCCAGGGCCGGAACCTCTGCGTCGTCGACAGTCCTCAGGTCGATCAGGACCCGGTCCTGCTCGATCCGTCCCAGCACGCGGATCTCGCCTGTGCGAAGGCGAAGCGCCAGGTCCTCGGTGCTGAGCCGCGGGTGGCGGAGGGCGAGGGCCCGGCCAGCCAGGGCCCGCATGGGCAGGGCTCCACCGCCGGCATAGCCCTCGGTCTCGACGATCTCCGTCTCGAGGTCCGCAAGGCCTTCGACCCGCGCCCTGAGTTCCGTCGCCCGGGCGGTCAGCGTTCCGGCCTCCTGGGCCAGCAGGCGCAGGACGGGAATCCGCTGGAAGGGATCGGACGGCGGGCGATAGAGCCGCAGGGTGGCGGCGAGGGCGGCCACCGACAGCTTGTCCAGCCGCAGGGCCCGGGCCAGGGGGTGGGCTTCCAGCCGCTCGACCAGGTCCCGGCGTCCAGCAGCGAGGCCGGCCTGGGGCCCGCCCAGCAGCTTGTCCCCGCTGAACAGCACCAGGTCCACGCCCGCCCTGAGGCTGGCCTGGACGGTGGGCTCGTCCGGAATGCCGAAGGGCGAGAGGTCCACGAGGGCGCCGCCGCCCAGGTCCTCGATCAGCAGCAGGCCATGGGCGTGGGCGAAGTGCGCCAGGCTCTCCAGGGAGGGGACGCTGGTGAAGCCCGAGATCCGGAAGTTGCTCGGATGAGTCCGCAGGAGGACCCGGGCCTCCGGATGGTCGGCCAGGGCCTTCTCGTAGTCCCGCAGGTGGGTGCGGTTTGTGGTCCCCACCTCGACCAGGCGCGAGCCGCTCTGGGCCACCACGTCGGGGATGCGGAAGCCGCCGCCAATCTCCACCAGCTCGCCCCGGGAGACGATGACCGGGGCCCCTTCCGCCACTGCAGCCAGGGCCAGCAGCACGGCGCCGGCACAGTTGTTCACCGCCATTCCCGCCTCGGCGCCGGTCATCTCGGCGATCAGGGGATCGAGGTGCGCCTGTCGTGACGACCGCCGGCCAGTGTCGAGGTCGAGCTCGAGGTTGGCGTAGCCCGCCGCCGCCGCGGCCGCCGCCATCGCCTCCGGCGCCAGGGGTGCCCGGCCAAGGTTGGTGTGGATCACCACGCCGGTGGCGTTGATCACCGTAAAGAGGGTCTGGCGGACACCCTCGACCAGCCGCGCCTCTGCGGCTTCAAGGATAGCACCGGTCGTCGGGAGGAGGTCCGGGTCTATGGCGAGGCGGGTCCGGGCCTCGGTCAGCACGCCGCGGACGGCCCGGGTCAGGGCTGCGGCGCCGTAACGGGCCTTCAGTGGCTGGGCGATGGGGTCGTCACAGAGGGCACCCACAGCCGGGAGGCGGCGGCGGGGGTCCGGTCGGGCGGCCTTCGGGGTCCTCAGCGTCACGACGCGTCTCCCTCTCCGGGCCGGACTATAGGGAGGCGAGGCGACGCCGGGCAAGCGAGGCAGATGACCTTGGCCCCGGTTCGACGTAGGGAGTCCTCATGCGCCGCCCCCGCCCGGGACC
>NZ_JBAXIM010000094.1:0-9931 GCF_037138395.1 Phenylobacterium sp. | reverse complement strand
CCCTTCCGCCCAGCCGAAGCTGCGCACGACAAGGCCGCGCGCCCGGGCCCGGGCGGCCAGGCAGCCGAACCAGCGGTTGTCGGCGTTCAACACCGCCACGGCCCCCGGGACTGCGCCGTCGAAGATCTCAGCCTTCGCCCGGGCGACCCCGGTCTCGCCATCGGGGAAGTTCTCGACATGGACGGGACCGACGGTAGTGACAGCCACCACATGGGGGCGGACCAGTCCGGACAGGGGCGTGATCTCGTCGGCATGGTTCATGCCGATCTCGAAGACTGCGCGCTCAGTGTCGGCGGGCATCCGGGCCAGGGTCAGGGGGACCCCGAGGTGGTTGTTGTAACTCTTGACCGAAGCATGGGCGCGTCCAGCCCGGGCCAGGCCCGCCGCCACGGCCTGGGTGACGCTGGTCTTTCCCACCGAACCGGTGATCGCCGCCCGCCGGGCCTGGGAAGCCCGCTCGCGGGCGGCGATGCCCAGGGCCTGGAGCGCAAGGAAGGTGTCGGGGACCAGGACGTGGGGTGCGTCGACGGGTCGTGAGGCCAGAACCCCCGCCGCCCCGGACGCCATGGCCTGCGCAACGAACTCGTGGCCGTCACGGGCTCCGCCCAGGGCGATGAAGAGGTCGCCAGGCTCAAGGCTGCGGGTGTCGATGGAGACGCCGTGCGCCTGGAAGGCCCGGGAGGCGCGGCCGCCGGTCGCCTTTGCCAGGTTGGCGGCGGTCCAGAGCGAGCGTCGGGTCATCAGGTCGTCTCTAGGGCTGAAAGGGTTTCTGCGACGTCATCGAAGGGAAGCGTGACACCGGCAACGACCTGCCCCTGCTCATGCCCCTTGCCCGCCACAACCAGTACGTCCCCCGCGGACAGGCTGGCGACGGCGGTACGGATCGCCTCGCGGCGGTCGCCGATCTCCTTCAGGTCCGGATGGCCGGCCCGAACCTCGGCGCGGATGGCGGCCGGATCCTCGCTGCGGGGATTGTCATCGGTGACGATGGCCAGATCGGCCAGGCGGCCGGCAACCTCGCCCATCAGGGGACGCTTGGTGCGGTCCCGGTCGCCGCCGGCCCCGAAGACCACCACCAGACGCCCCGAGGCGTGGGGGCGCAGGGCCTGGAGCACGGTCTCGAGCCCGTCAGGGGTGTGGGCATAGTCCACATAGGCCTCGGCGCCGGAGGCCGAGGTCCCCACTTTCTGGAGGCGGCCCGGGGCGCCGGTCAGGCCTTCAAGGGCCCCGAAGACGGTTTCAGGCGCTTCACCGACGGCCAGGCTGAGGCCCGCGGCGGCAAGGGCGTTCAGGGCCTGGAAGGCGCCCGCCAGGGGTAGGTCCACCCGCCAGGTGCGCCCGGCATGCGCGATGTCGAGGACCTGCCCGCCGGGTCGCGCCTGGCGGCTAGCCAGCCTGAGGTCCCGTCCCTCGACGCCAAAGGTGATCAGGTCGGCCCCAGCCAGGACGGCGGCGGCGGCGAAGGCCGGGAAGGCCGGGGAGTCGGCATTGAGGACCGCAGGGGCACCTCGGGGCAGAAGCGTGTCGAACAGCCTCAGCTTGGCCGCCTGATAGCTGGCCATGTCGCCATGATAGTCCAGGTGGTCCTGGGTCAGGTTGAGGAAGGCGGCGGCGGCGAGGCGAACGCCGTCGAGGCGGCGCTGGTCGATCCCGTGCGAGGAGGCCTCGAGGGCGAGGTCGTCTACGCCCCTTCCTGCCAGCTCCGCCATCAGGGCGGCGACGTCGCCGGCGTCCGGCGTGGTCAGGCCGGCAGGCGTCAGGACCACGTCCTCCTGGCCCGGAGCGGAGATGCGCACGCCAAGGGTGCCCATGCTGGCGGCGGGTCGCCCGCCGGCGGCGGCGATCTGGCGCCGGAACCCGGCCACCGAGGTCTTGCCATTGGTCCCGGTCACAGCGACCACGACGCCGGGCTGGCGGCCGTGGAAGGCGGCGGCGGCAAGGGCGTAGGCCCTGCGGGGATCCTCGCTGACGATCATCGGGACACCGAGGCCCGGCAGGTCCCGGCCGCAGAGCACCGAGGCAGCACCGGCGGTAACAGCCAGGGGCGCGAAGTCGGCCCCATCCCTGGCGACACCGGGAAGGGCGGCGAACAGGACCCCCGGGCCGACCCTGCGGCTGTCGGACGTCACGCCGGTGATCTCCGGATCTTCCGGCAGGTCCCGATGAAGGATCTGGGACAGACGCATGACGATCAGCGCTCGCCGCTCGCGGCGGCCACGACGACGGGAGCGGGCGCAGCGGCCACCTGCTCGAAGCGACGCTGGATACCGAGGAAGGGGGCGATGCGGTCAATGACCTTGCCCGCCACAGGCGCTGCAGTGAGGCCACCGACCCGCCCGCCGGACTCCGCGTCCGCGATCGGCTCATCGATGATCACCAGAACCATGTAGCGGTCATCGGTCAGGGCCCCATCGGTGGGGAAGACGGACGCGAAGGACGCCAGGACCCTGTCCTTGACGTAGCGGCCGCCGATGACCTTTTCCGCCGAACCCGTCTTGCCGCCGACGCGCAGGCCCGCCGCATTCGCCCGACGTCCGGAGCCTTCCAGGACGTTGCTCCGCATCAGGTCGAGCATCTCGCGGGAGGTTTCCTCGCTGATCACCCGGCGACCCTCGGGCCGGGCGCCGGCCCGCATGGGCTGCAGGGTCAGGGGCACATAGCGTCCACCGTTCATGATGGAGCCTATGCCGGCAGCCAGGGCGGCCGGGCTCACCGAGATGGCGTGGCCGAAGGAGGCCGAGGCGATGGTGTTGGGGTTCCACTCCCGCGGCACCATTGGCCGGGCGCTCTCCGCGAGTTCGATGGGCGCGGTATGGAGCAGGCCGAAGGCGTCGAAATAGCGGGTCATAGAGGGCCCGCCGACCTGAAGGGCGATCTGGCTGGCGCCGATGTTCGACGACTTCAGGAAGACGTCTCTGGCGGTCATGTTGTGGCCAACGGCGTGGAGGTCGCGGATCACGCGCGATCCCAGCTTCACGCCCTGGGTCGTATTCAGGACGGTATTCGGCGTGATCTTATGAGTATCGAGGCCGATGGCCAGGGTGAAGACCTTGAAGGTCGAGCCCATCTCGTAGACCGAGGCCACCGCCCGGTTGCGAAGCTGGTCCGGAGAGGACGTTCCCGCGTGGTTAGGATCGAAGTTCGGCCAGGAAGACATGGCCAGGACCTCGCCGGTCTGGACATTGGTGATCAGGCCAACGGCGCCCTTGGCCTGCAAGCGCGTCGCCGCAGCGTTCAGCTCCTCGTCGAGGGCCGCCTGGACGCGGACGTCGATGGAAAGGGGTGTTGGCTGCTGGTCGCCTGCCCCCGCACGGACGCGAGTGTTGAAGGCACCTTCAGCGCCCGCGAGGCCCTCACCGCCGGTGTCTGAGAAGCCGATCAGGTGGGCTGCGGAATCCCCCAGGGGATAGACCCGACGGGGCTCCCGCTCAAACGACAGACCCGGAAGGCCGAGGTCGTGGATTCGGTCCCGGTCTCGGGGCGAGAGCGGCCCGGCAAGGAAGGTCCGGCGCGACCCGTTCAGGGCCTTGTCGATGCGCGCGACCGGCAGGCCTGGCAGGGTGACCATCAGGCCCCGGCGGACCTCCGCCTTGTCCCAGACCTCATGGGGGTCGAGATAGAGGGTGAAAAAGGGCAGGTCAGCCGCGAGCAGGGACCCGCGTCGGTCCACCAGGGGTGCCCGTCCAGGACCTGCGCCCCCTATGGCAAGGCCGGCGCCATCGGGGCCCTGGAACAGGGCCCGACGGGTGGCTCCAACCGCCAGGAAGGCGAACCCCATCACGAAGAGCGCCAGGACCACCAGGATCCGGATGCGGGTATCATCCTCGGCCCGGCCAGAGGTGCGGGTTTTCTCGAAGGCCCGCTCCAGACCCCAGAGCCGGTCCTTGATCCAGCGCCAGCCGGGCGTCGCAAGTCCCGTGTGGATTAGGCTCATGGCTTAGGTTCCGGGGCGGGGGGCGCGGCAGGTTCGACTTCGGCCACAGAGGAGGTCTCGGTCTGCGCCGGGAGCGGCACCGCAGCCACGGGCGCGGCGGCGGCGTGGACAGATGGCCCGGGAGACTGAAGGGCGTCACTGAGCCCTTCCGGGGTGATCTCATGGCCAGGGGATGCTGGACTGAGACCGCCGTAGGAGCGGGCCATGGCGGAAAGCCGCTCGGGACGCTCCAGGTGGGCGACCTCGACCTCGAGCAGGACGATCCGGTCACGCTCCTGGGCGATCTTCCGCTCCACCGTCGCGATCTGGCCCCGCTCCCGCCCAGCGAGGGTCTTGGCGAGGTAGACCCCGAGGATGAGGGCGACCAGGAAGAAGAAGAGAAGGACGTCAATGGCCCTGAAGCCCAGGAGTCGGCGATCCAGGAAGGTCATGCCGCCACCGTCCAGACGGGGGCCGACGTGCGCTCAGCGGCCCGCAGGCGCGCTGACCGCGCGCGCGGATTGGCTGCGGCCTCCGCGTCGCCGGCTGCCGTCGATCGCACTGAAAGCAGGGCGAAGCTGGGATCCGCGCCCCGCGGCGCTTCGGGGGCATGCCGCGAGGTTCCCGGTGTGCGGCCAGAGCGCGGGCCCAGGAACCCCTTCACGATCCGGTCCTCGAGGGAATGGAAGGTGACCACGGCCAGGCGTCCGCCGGGCCGAAGCGCGCGCTCGGCGGCGGCAAGGCCGGCCTCGAGCTCGGCCAGTTCGTCGTTCACGGCAATCCTCAGGGCCTGGAAGGCGCGGGTCGCCGGATGAACCCGGGCGCCCCTGCGCCCGCCGAGAACACGCTCGATCAGGCTGGCGAGGTCCGTGGTGCGGGTGAAAGCCCGCTCGGCGCGACGGCGGGCGATGGCAGCGGCAATCCGGCGGGACTGGCGTTCCTCGCCATAGACCCAGAGCAGGCGCGCCAGTTCAGCGGGTTCAGCGGTATTGACCAGGTCGGCCGCCGTGGGGCCATCCGCGCCCATGCGCATGTCTAGCGGGCCGTCGCGGAGGAAGGAAAAGCCGCGCTCGGCCTCGTCGAGCTGCATCGAGGACACGCCAAGGTCCAGCGCCACCCCGTCGACCGAGGCTTCGCCCAGCAGGTCCGCCATGGACGAGAAGGGCGCAAGGACGAGCCGGAACCGGGCCCCAAGCCCGTCGGCGAAACGCGTTGTCGTCGGGTCCCTGTCGAAGCCCGTGACCTGGGCGCCAGCGTCGAGGAAGGCGCGACTATAGCCGCCGGCCCCGAAGGTCCCATCCACCACGTGCCGCCCGGGTGCCGGACCGATGGCGGCGATCACCTCGTCGAGCAGTACGGGCTTGTGGGGAGATGTCATCCCGCCAGCCCCGACCTCTGGGCCCGCTGGGCACCGCGAAGCTGGGCCAGCCCCTCGCGGGCCAGCTCCCTCTGGGCGGCACGGTGGGCCTGGAAGGCATCGCGCTCCCAGATCTGGAACCGGTCGCCCAGCCCGACCACCACCACCCAGTCGGTCAGGCCGAAGGCGTCGCACAGGGTCTCGGGAAGGGTAATGCGCCCGGCTGTATCGAAGTTCAGGCGCGCCATGCCGCCGAGCACCGAGGTCTCCAGGGCCGAACGCAGGGGATCGCCGAAATCCAGCTCCTCGATCACACCCAGGTAGCGGTCGAACAGGATCTGACCACCGCCTTCGATACAGTCGGCCTCGATGGAGGGAAAGCAGACCACCCCGTCGAAGGGACCGGCCACGGCGGCGCGGAACTCCTGCGGCACGACAATGCGCCGCTTGGCGTCCAGCTGCTTTTCGAACGTCGAGATGAACATCCCGCAGCGTCCCATCCTGCAGCCCTTCAGGCTGCGCCCATGCCGATCCCGGAATGACGCCGACCGCGACGGAAGCTGCGGGGGGAGGTGCCTGTCCAGGGTTCAAATGGGCTATCATGGGATCAAATGGGAAACAATGACTCTGACTTCCAGTCCTCAGTACTTTCAGCCCATTTTGATTCAAATATGGTTAATTTCCACAGGCTCTCCACAGGTCATACAGAGAACTGTGCCTCTGAATGCCCCGGGTTTGGGGCCACCTGTTGATAAGCGTGAATTTCGGGGGTGATGGAAACCAGACGGCCTGTAAGCCGGGTTCTGTGCCGCCCGCCAAGGCGGGCGCGGCGATCATTCCTCTGGACCGCCCATTGCTGGACGGTTCTCGCGACCTACCCGAACCCCCAGGCCTGCGACGGCCCTGCCGGATCGCTCCGGCGCGAGGTCCCTATTCGGTCTTGCTCCTGGCGGGGCTTGCCATGCCGTCCCCATTGCTGGGTCCGCGGTGCGCTCTTACCGCACCCTTTCACCCTTGCCCCGGCCGCAACCGGGGTGGTCTGCTCTCTGTGGCGCTATCCCTGGGGTCGCCCCCGGCGGGCGTTACCCGCCGCCATGTCGTAGTGGAGCCCGGACTTTCCTCCCCTGCCCCGAGGGGCAGGAGCGACCGCCCGGCCGTCTGGTTCCGTTTGCAGCAGTGGCCCTCCGCGCGGCCGGCGTCAATCCGCCAGTCGGGCGAAGACCAGCTGGTCCCAGGCCTGGCCCTTCCAGTATCCCCTGCGGGCGAGGACGCCTTCCTGTTGAAAATCCATCCGCCTGAGCAGGGTGCAGGACCGCGCATTGCCCACGGTCACCATGGCCTCTAGGCGGAGCAGGCCCATATCGCCAAAGCCCCGGGCGATGATGGCCGGCAGGACGGCGCTCATCACCCCCTGCCCCCACTGGTCCCGGGCCAGGTCATAGGCGATCTCGCCCCAGCGCCCCCGGCTGCGTTCGATCCGGTTGAAGCCCACAGTGCCGATCAGCCGTGCGGAGCCCGGCCTGCGGATGCCCCAGCGGACGCCGATCTCCTGGGCCGCCTGCGCCTCAGCCCAGTCGATGATGTCCAGGGCCTCGAACTCGGTCTCGAGGGGCTCAATGTCCATGAAGGCACAGACCTCGGGGTCGGAGAACAGCCGCAGGAGGTCCGGCGCGTCGGCCTCGGACAGGGCCCGCAGCTCGAAGCCCTCGACCCGGGGGGGATCGGCGATCATGCCCCGGACAGGCGCAGCAGAGCGATCAGCCGGGCCCGGGTCAGGCCATCGGCCACCCCGTCGAACCGGCTCTGCACCCAGTGCCGCTGGAAGGCTGTGACCACATCAGTTGTGGCGGCGTCGAAGGTTCCGCTGGGCGCGCAGTCGTAGCCGAGCCGGGTCAGGCCGGCCTGCAAGGCGAAGACGGCGGCTCCCGCCTCCCCCTCGGCCAGGGGCATGCCGGGCGCGGGCGGGGGCTCGACCCACAAACCGTGGCCCGCCTCGGCCAGTCGCTTCCAGGGAAACCGCTCGCCCGGGTCCGGCTTGCGCGCTGGGGCGACGTCAGAGTGGCCGACAATGTCGCCGTCGGCGATGGTCCAGCGGCTGCGGATGTCGCCCACCAGGGCAATAACGGCGGCCACCTGCAGCTCCGGGAAGTCGCGATAGCCGAACTCGTGGCCCGGATTGACGATCTCGATCCCGATCGAGCGGCTGTTGATGTCGCCCTGGCCCTTCCAGGAGGCGACGCCCGCATGCCAGGCGCGGCGGGCCTCGTCCACCAGCCGGAAGACCCGGCCGTCCTCCTCCACCAGGTAGTGGGCGCTGACCCGGCTGCCCGGCGTGGGGTTGCGCAGTTGTGCCAGGGCCGCCTCGCCGGATTGCATGCCGGTGTAGTGCAGCACGATCATGTCCGGCAGCACGGTACGGGCGTCGAAGTTCGGCGAGGGCGCTTCGATCATGTCCATGGGCAGGTCCATGGGCAAAGGCTAGCCCTGTCCGCGTCCGAAGACGAGGGCCAGGCGGGCCAGTTGGTTGAAGCGGAAGGCGGTGACCAGGACGCCGGCCATGGCGAGGGCGGCGCCGACAGCCATGCGCAGGTCCACCACATCTCCGGTGAAGATCATCCCCAGCGCGATGGTGAAGATGGGGGTCATCAGGGTCAGGGGCGAAACCAGGGTCGCCTCATAGCGCTGGATCAGGGTGTAGTAGAGGGTGTGGGCCAGCACCGAGACGACGAGGCCCGAGAACAGGACCGCCGCCGCCAGGGCCCAGGGATTGGCGGCCACCACCGCAGCCTGCCCGGTCTCCAGGGTCAGGGTGAAGGCCAGGGTGGGAATGACCGAGGTCAGACCGACCCAGGCCTGGAACTGCAGGGGTTTGACGCCCTCGATCCGCTTCATCAGCACCGCACCGAAGGAGCCGATGACCGCGGAGGCGACCACGAACAGGAGGCCTGCAGACACGTGCAGTCCCGCAGGATTCCACATCACCAGGATCACACCCGCCAGGGTCATGCCGGTGCCCGCCAGCCGGCGGGCGTCGAGGCGCTCCTTCAGGAGGAACCAGGAAAGGACGGCCGTCACCGGCACGCCCAGTTGGCTGACGATGGCCACCGCCGAGGGGCTGGCTGTCTGCAAGGCGAAGAAGACCAGGGCGAAGGTGCCGCAGCCCATACACAGGCCCACCAGGATCATCCGCCAGAGCGGCCGGGGGGCATTTCGCAGCCAGGGCCAGACCACCGCCAGGACGACGGCGAAGCGCAGGGCCGCGTAGAACATGGGCGGGGCGCCCAGGTTGGTGATCACGAGCTTGGAGATGATCGAGTTGGCTGCCCAGATCAGGCAGACCAGCGTCATCAGGCCAAAGTCGCGCGGGGTCATGGCCGGGCTTTCGCCCGCTTCGGGGCCGAGGGCAATGCCTTTCAGGACGCCTGCCAGAGCTTGTCAGCCCGGCGCTGAAGGGACAGGCTCGGCAAAACGGAGGCGCACATGACCGGACCCTTTCTCGGCCCTGACGTAAAGGACCTGGGCGCGGCCTGGATCGACCCCTCGGCCCGTCTGTACGGGGCGGTGGAAATCCACACGGGGGCCTCGGTCTGGTGCAATGTGGTGGTGCGCGCCGAAAGCGACCGGGTGGTGATCGGCCCCCGGGCCAACATCCAGGACTTCGTGATGATCCACGTGGGCGCCGGGACCGGGACCTTCGTGGGCGCGGACTGCTCGATCACCCACCATGTCACCCTGCATGGCTGCGAGATCGGTGAGGCCTGCCTGATCGGCATCGGCGCCACCATCATGGACGGCTGCCGGATCGGCGCCGGCTCCATTGTGGCGGGTGGCACCTTCCTCAAGGAGGGGACGGTGATCCCACCCGGCTCCATCGTCATGGGATCACCCGGCGCGGTGACCCGCACCCGCGACAACACCCTGGCCAACCGGATGAACGCCTTCCTCTACCGGCGGAATGCGGAAGCCTATGCGGCCGGAGACTATCGCCTCTGGTCCACCGAAGGCTTCCGCGCCGAAATGGCCGCCGAGCGCGCGCGCCTGGCGGCCGAGGTTCAGGCTGCCGCGCCGAGGGACAGGACCTCGTAACGCGCCAGGTGATGGTCGGTGGAGCCGAAGAGGCCCTCGATCATGGTGGCGCGCTTGAAGTAGTGGCCGATGGCCATCTCGTCGGTCACGCCCATGCCGCCGTGCAGCTGGACGGCATTCTGACCCACGAACTTGCAGGCCTTGCCGATCTGCACCTTGGCGGCCGAGGCGGCCTTGGCCCGCTCGGCGTCGCCGTCGGACAGGCGGATGGTGGCCATGTAGGTCATGGAGATCGACTGCTCGAGCTGGATGAACATATCGACCATGCGATGCTGCAGGACCTGGAAGGAGGAGATCGGCACGCCGAACTGCTTGCGCTGCTTGGTGTACTCCACCGTGCCCTCCTGCAGGCGGCGCAGGACGCCGCAGGCCTCGGCGCAGGTGGCGGCGATCGCTTCGTCCATCACCTTCTCGACCAGGGGCAGGGCTTCGCCCTCGCCACCGATCCGGGCCTCGGCGCCCAGGGCGACGTTCTCGAAATAGACCTCCGAGGCGCGGAACCCGTCCACCGTCGGATAGTCGCGGGTGGTCACGCCCTTGGCCGACTTCGGCACGATGAAGACCGAGATCCCGCC
>NZ_JBAXIM010000093.1:0-9980 GCF_037138395.1 Phenylobacterium sp. | reverse complement strand
TCGGCGGATGAGGTTGACGCGACCCGAGGATCGGGCAGCGCCATGCGCATGGCGCAGGGCCTCGACAGCGTCGCCCCCGTCCGCCTGTTTGCCGTGGCGTTCGTGGTTGCTTGGACCCAGGGCCCGGATCCGCTCCCGGTAGCTGACGGGGGTCCAGAATCCGGCCGTCTCGACCAGGTCGATCAGGTAGGGATCTATGGCCATGGTGGGCTGGGCGCGGGCGGAGGTCTCGGCGGTCGCTGCCGTATCCTCGGCCACGAAGACGTCAGCGTCGGCCAGGCGCTCGACCCAGGCTCCGGACTTCCAGAACACGACCTCGCCGTCGGAAAGCCGGTTCGCCGTCAGGGCCTTCATGCCCGCTCCTCCCGGCGCACGAAGTCCGTCGGCGCGAGAGCGATGGCCTCGGCCATGGCCTCTCCGACGATGAGCAGGGCCGGTCCGGACTCAGCGGTAGCAGCCTCGCCAAGGGCGCCCAGAGTGGTGACGCACCGAACCTCGTCAGGTCTGCTGGCGCGGAAGACCACCAGGGCCGGGGTCCTGGGGGCGCGTCCAGCGGCGATCAGCCGGTCAGCGATCCGCCCTGCGGTGCTGGCGCCCATGTAGACCACCACCGTATGGTTTGGCCGCGCAAGCGCCTCCCAGTCGAGGTCGGGCTCGCTATCCCCCGCGGCGTGTCCGGTCACGAATGTGACGGCCTGGGCAGACCTGCGGTGGGTCAGAGGCGCGCCTGCCGATGCCGAGGCGGCGAGCGCCGCGGTGATCCCCGGTATGACCTCGCAGGGAACGCCCGCAGCGCGGCAGGCTTCCAGTTCTTCTCCACCCCGCCCGAAGATGAAGGGGTCGCCACCCTTGAGCCGGACCACGTTCAGTCCCTCGGACGCCAGCCCGACCAGGAGCCGGTTGATCTCTTCCTGGGCATAGGTGTGGCGAGATTTCCGCTTGGCCACGGAAATGCGCCGGGCCGAATCTGGAGCCAGGGCCAGTATGGCCTCCGGAACCAATCCGTCATGGACCACGACATCCGCCTGGGACAGCACCCGAACAGCCCGGACCGTCATGAGATCCGGGTCCCCTGGACCGGCTCCAGCCAGCCAGACCCTGCCGGTGACCCGGGGTGCCGCGCCATGGAGTCCGGCGCCACCTCCGACGACCACAAGGCTACGGCGGCGAGACAACTTCCCAGGATCGGCCATTCCGGCGATCGCCTCCGAATACCGGGCCGGGGCCCAAAACACGGCCATCTGGATCCTGCTGTGCGCAGGCCAGAAGGCCGAAGGCTTGCAAACTGACCGCACAGGGCTCAATTCGCAAGCCGAGGACTTCTGCCTCAGCGTTCAGGAAATCTCGTGAAGCGTTCCACCGACCGACGCCGGCTCCCGCCCCTCAACGCCCTGCGTGCCTTCGAGGCGGCTGCGCGGCACCTCAACTTCTCCCGGGCGGCGGATGAGCTCTCGGTCACGCCGGGTGCCGTGTCGCAGCAGATCCAGAATCTTGAGGACTATGTGGGGGCGCCCCTCTTTCGCAGGACACCCAAGGGGCTCTTGCTGACGGACGCGGCCCAGACCGCCCTGCCCGCCCTCCGGGAGGCCTTCGACAGGCTCGCCGAGGCCGCCTCCCTGCTGACCGCAGCGGTAGACGGTCGGCGGCTTACCCTGACCGCCGCGCCTTCTTTCGCCGCCAAGTGGCTGGTGCCACGACTGGGAAGTTTCGAGGCAGCATATCCCCAGGTCGATGTCTGGATGTCCGCAGGCCTCGACCTTGTGGACCTCACGGCCGGAGAGGTGGACATCGCCCTGCGCTACGGCACCGGCCGCTATGCCGGCATGGAGGTGCGACGCCTGATCGGGGAGACCGTCATCCCCGTCCTCAGTCCCGAACTCCATGCGGCGACCCCCCTGGACCGGCCCGAGGACCTCTGGCGACACATCCTCCTTCATGATGGCTCGCCGGAGCCCGACGATTCCTGTCCAGACTGGACCATGTGGCTTGCCGCGCGCGGCGTTCGAGAGGTGGACGGCACGCGGGGGCCACGCTTCAACCAGTCCAGCCTGGTGATTGAGGCGGCGGTCAACGGCCGGGGTGTCGCCCTGGCCAAGCGGACCCTGGCGCAGGATGACCTCGACGCCGGCCGGCTGGTGGCTCCCCTCCAGATCGCGACTGCGGTGGATTTTGCATATTACCTGGTGCACCCGAAGGCCAAGGGCCGCCTGCCCCAGGTCAAGGCCTTCATCAACTGGATCACGGCCGAGGCTGAGGCTCACGAAGCCGTCTTGCGGACACTCGACAACGGGGCCGGGATCTAGGCTTCGAGCCAGGCCTCGACCTCAGCAAGCACGATCGCTAGCTCGCCCAGGATGGGCTCGACACCCTCGAGCTCGCCCATCTCCCAGTCCTCGCACAGGTCGCCAAGGATCTGCGCGCCGATGGCGCGACCCGATCCCTTGAGGGTGTGGATCACCTCGGCGGCCGATGCGGGGTCCGCAGCCTGGAGCCTTCCGGACCAACCCGCAGCCTCGGCGAGGAAGATCTCCAGGACCTCACGCATGAGCCCCTCGTCCCCTGCGGCCAGCCGCTCCAGGAATCCGAATTCGACGTGTCCCCCAGTCCCTGGCGAAACCATCTTCACCCTCCAAATCCCACGCCCTTGCGTTCGACGCGGTTTGCAGTATTTTCCGCGCCCTCGCCCCGGGGCCGCAAGGCACCGTAAGGCTTGGGTGCATAGCTCAGTTGGTAGAGCAGCTGACTCTTAATCAGCGGGTCGTAGGTTCGAATCCTACTGCACCCACCATCTTCCCGCCGAAACGCTGGCGCCGGAAGCCTAGATCTCCCCGAAAAGTCCGACGGGTATCGGCTCCTGGGAAGGCGCGGTCAGCCTCTGGCTGACAGAATATCTGGGACCTCCGCGAGCGACGCTCGGCTTGACCCCCCGGCCTCCCCTGTTAGGACCGTTTTAGCATCCTCGTGCCGCCATCCCTGGAGACCCCAATGTCCGACACGCCCCAGCGCCCGGAAACCCTTGTCCTCCATGCCGGCTGGCGGGCGGACCCGACAACGGGATCCGTGGCGGTTCCGATCCACCAGACCACGTCTTACCAGTTCCGCGACACCGGCCATGCGGCCTCCCTGTTCGCTCTCCAGGAGCTGGGCAATATCTATACGCGGATCATGAATCCCACGACCGACGTGCTGGAGCAGCGCATCACGGCCCTGGAGGGCGGCGTCGGCGCCCTGGCGGTGGCCTCAGGCCAGGCGGCCTCGGCCTACGCCATTCAGAACCTCGCCCGGGCAGGCGACAACGTCGTGTCCTCCACCGCCCTCTATGGCGGCACCTGGAACCTCTTCGCCAACACCCTGAAGGACCAGGGCATCGAGGTCCGGTTCGTGGATCCTGCGGACCCAGAGAACTTCCGCCGGGCCACCGACGACCGGACCCGCGCCTACTATGCCGAGACCCTGCCCAATCCCAAGCTCGAGGTCTTCCCCATCGCCGAGGTCGCCACCATCGGGCGGGAGTTCGGCATTCCCCTGATCATGGACAATACCGCAGCGCCCCTTCTCGTGCGGCCCTTCGACCACGGCGCGGCCATCATCGTCTATTCCGCCACCAAGTACCTGGGCGGCCACGGCACCTCCATCGGCGGCCTGATCGTCGACTCCGGAAAGTTCGACTGGGAAAGCCGGCCGGAGCGCCAACCCCTGCTGAATACCCCGGACGCCTCCTACCACGGCGCAGTCTGGACCCAGGCCGTCAAGCCGCTGGGCCCCATCGCCTACATCCTGCGGGCGCGGGTCATCCTGCTCCGCGACCTCGGGGCGGCGCTATCGCCCTTCAACGCCTTCCAGATCCTGCAGGGCGTCGAGACCCTTGCCCTGCGGATGGAGCGCCACTGTGCCAACGCCACGGCCGTGGCGGCCTGGCTGAAGGCGCGCAAGGGCGTCTCGCGGGTGATCCACCCGTCCCAGCAGACCGGCGAGGCCCGGGCCCGCGCCGATCGCGTCATGAAGGGCGGCTACGGCGGCCTGGTCGGGTTTGAGCTGGAGGGCGGACTGGAGACCGGGCGGCACTTCATCGACAGCCTGAAGCTGCTCTACCACGTCGCCAACATCGGTGATGCCCGGAGCCTGGCGATCCACCCGGCCTCTACGACCCACTCCCAGCTGTCTGCCGACGAGCAGGCGGCCACCGGCGTCTCAGCGGGATATGTGCGCCTGTCGATCGGCATCGAGCACGTCGACGACATCATCGCCGACCTCGACCAGGCCATTTCGGCAGTCCTGGCCTGATCCCCGGGCTGGGCCTCGAGGAGCTCAGCCGAACTCGATCAGTACCTCATCGGCGGCGACGGAGGCTCCGGAGGCCACCAGGACGGCCTTGACCACCCCGTCCCGCTCCGCCCGGATGATGTTCTGCATCTTCATGGCCTCGATGATCGCCACCTGCTCGCCCGACCGGACGGACTGGCCAGCCTCGACGTCCAGGGAGACCACAAGGCCGGGCATGGGCGAGATCACCAGCTTGGATGTATCTGCCGCCGTCTTGGGCGGTAGCATGTCGTGGAGCTGGGCCGAGCGCGGCGAGAGCACCAGGATCCGGCGGGTCGCCGCGCGATGACGGATGACATAGCCCTCCGCCGCCGGCTGGACCGCGCAAGCGAAGGCCCTGCCATCGACGACGCCCCGGAAGACTGGCAGGCCGGGCCGCCAGTCGACCTGGCCGAGGCTGATGGCCCGGCCCTCGTCCAGGATGTCGACCTTCAGGCCCTCGTCCATGGTCTGGATCAGAACCGGCCGATGCTCGCCGGCGCCGATCACCACCCAGTCGTTCCGCAGCCGCCCCCCCGCTGCGCGCCCGGCGATGGCCCGGTGCACGGCACAGGCCACGGCGGTCATGAGGTCCTTCTGGAAGGCGTCAGGCGCGGTTCCCTGGAAGCCCTCCGGGAACTCATCCTTGATGTAGGCGGTCGAAAGTTCTCCGGAGCGGAACCGATCCTGGTCCATGACGGCGGCCAGGAAGGGGATGTTCTGCCCCAGGCCTTCGATGTGGAAATTCTCCAGTGCCCGCCCCATGGCGTCGATGGCCGCGATCCGGTCCGGTGCCCAGGTCGATAGCTTGGAGATCATGGGGTCGTAGTACATCGAGATCTCGTCGCCCTCGCGGACGCCAGCGTCATTGCGGACGATGGCGCCGCCCTCGACCTCGCCCTCCTCGGGAGGGCTGTAGCGGACGAGGCGGCCAATGGACGGCAGGAAGCCCCGATATGGGTCCTCTGCGTAGATCCGGCTCTCCATGGCCCAGCCCTTAATGGACAGGTCTTCCTGGCGGAAGGCCAGTTTCTCACCCCAGGCTGAACGGATCATCTGCTCGACCAGGTCCACCCCGGTAATGAGCTCGGTCACGGGATGCTCTACCTGCAGGCGGGTGTTCATCTCCAGGAAGAAGAAGCTGCGGTCCTGAGCGGCGACGAACTCCACGGTGCCGGCGCTGTCGTAGTTGACCGCCTTGGCCAGGGCGACGGCCTGGGCACCCATGGCGGCCCGGGTCGCCGCGTCCAGCAGAGGCGACGGGGCCTCTTCGATCACCTTCTGGTTCCGGCGCTGGATGGAACACTCGCGCTCGAAGAGATGGACGACGTTGCCGTGCTTGTCGCCCAGGACCTGGATCTCGATATGCCGGGGGCTCTCAATGAACTTCTCGATGAAGATCCGGTCGTCGCCAAAGCTGGCCTTGGCCTCGGCGCGGACGGCAGGAAAACCCTCTTCGACGTCCTGGCGGTTCCAGGCGACGCGAATGCCCTTGCCGCCGCCGCCGGCGGAGGCCTTGATCATCACCGGATAGCGGATGTCCTCGGCGATGCGGATGGCGTGGGCGGTGTCCTCGATTTCGCCGACATGGCCGGGCACAACCGAGACATTGGCTCTGGCGGCGAACTTCTTGGACTCGATCTTGTCGCCCATGGCCTGGATGGCATGGGGATTGGGCCCGATGAAGACGATCCCTTCGTCTGCGAGACGCTGGGCGAAGCCCGCGTTCTCGGACAGGAATCCGAAGCCGGGATGGACCGCCTCCGCACCCGTCGCCCGGCAGGCCTCGACGATCTTGTCGGCCACGAGATAGCTGGCCGAGGCCGGAGCCGGACCGATCAAGACGCTCTCGTCTGCCATCTCCACAGCCATAGAATCTGCATCGGCCTCGGAATAGACCACCACGGTGGAGATCCCCATCCGCCGGCAGGTCCTGATGATCCGCACGGCGATCTCGCCGCGATTGGCAATGAGGATTTTCCTGAACATCAAGCGCCCCTTGAACAGTCCGAGCGGACCCGCGCATCGAGTACTTCCACCCGGGGCGTTCGACCACTAGATTACAGGCATGAACACGCCCGCAACCCCTCCGTCACGGTTTGATCTCACGCCACCCGACGCTACGGAACGCAAGCGCCTTGAGTCCAGCCTCACGAGAGAGGAGGCAGAGGTCCTGCTTAAACATGGCACGGAGGCACCGTACTGCGGAGGCCTTCTAAACAACAAGGCTGACGGGGTCTATTGCTGCCGGCTCTGCGCCCTGCCCCTGTTCAGGGCGGGGACCAAGTTCGAGAGTGGCACAGGCTGGCCCAGCTTCTGGGAACCCATCCATCCTGCACATGTCATCGAGGTGCGCGACACCAGCTACGGCATGCTTCGGATCGAGACCCGCTGCGCCCGTTGCGATAGCCATCAGGGGCATGTCTTCCCGGATGGGCCCCCACCGACCCGCCTACGGTACTGCATCAACTCGGTATCACTCGAATTCACGCCGGCTGCGGCCTCGCTCCGGGACCCCCTGGGCCGGGGCGACGACATGGAGGTCCTGGCGGACTGATCCGTCAGAGCGGAATGTTGTCGTGCTTCTTCCAGGGATTGGTCAGGACCTTGCCCCTCAGGTTGCGCAGAGCCCGGGCGATGCGCATGCGCGTCGATTGTGGCGAGATGACATCGTCGATGTAACCGCGGGAAGCCGCCACGAAGGGATTGGCGAAGCGGGCCTTGTACTCGGCCTCGTGCTCGACGAGTTCTTCCTGAGTCTGGTTGCGGAAGATGATTTCCACCGCGCCCTTTGCCCCCATCACCGCAATCTCGGCTGACGGCCAGGCGTAGTTGACGTCGCCCCGGATGTGCTTTGAGCTCATCACGTCGTAGGCACCGCCATAGGCCTTGCGCGTGATGAGGGTGACCTTGGGCACGGTGGCCTCGGCATAGGCGAAAAGCAGCTTGGCCCCATGGCGGATCAGGCCGCCCTGCTCCTGCTTGGTTCCGGGCATGAAGCCGGGCACGTCGACCAGGGTGACCAGGGGGATATCAAAGGCGTCGCAGAAACGCACGAAACGCGCCGCCTTGCGGGAGGAGTCGATATCGAGCACGCCCGCCAGCACCTGGGGCTGGTTGGCCACCACGCCCACGGTCGAGCCCTCGATCCGGGCAAACCCGCAGATGATGTTCTTGGCATAGTCCGTCGAGATCTCGAAGAAATCAGCCTCGTCCACGACCTTCAGGATCAGTTCCTTCATGTCGTAGGGCTTGTTGGGATTGGCCGGGATGAGGGTGTCCAGGGAGGGCTCAACCCGTTCGGGGCTATCCTGGCACTCCCGGGCCGGCGGCTTTTGGCGGTTGGACAGGGGCAGGAAGTCCACCAGGCGCCGGACCTGGGTCAGGGCCTCGAGATCGTTCTCGAAGGCCCCATCCGCCACCCCGGACTTCAGGGCATGGACACGATAGCCGCCGAGTTCCTCGTGAGTGACCTCCTCATGGGTCACCGTGCGGACGACGTCCGGACCGGTGACGTACATGTAGCTGGTGTCCTTCACCATGAAGATGAAGTCGGTGATGGCTGGCGAATAGACGTCGCCGCCGGCGCAGGGGCCCATGATGACGCTGATCTGCGGGATCACGCCCGAGGCCAGGGTGTTCTGCAGGAAGATGTCGGCATATCCGGCCAGGCCGTCGACGCCCTCCTGGATGCGGGCACCGCCCGCGTCGAAGAGGCCGATGATCGGCGCGCCGACCTTCAGGGCCTGTTCCTGGACCTTGACGATCTTGCGGGCATGAGCGTTGGACAGGGAACCGCCGAAGACCGTGAAATCCTTAGAGAAGACGAAGACCAACCGACCGTTGATGGTTCCCCAACCGGTGACGACCCCGTCGCCGGAGATCTTCTGCTCGGCCATACCGAAGTCGACGGCGCGGTGTTCGACGAACATGTCGAACTCCTCGAAGGAGCCCTCGTCGAGAAGCAGGTCCAGGCGCTCCCGCGCCGTCAGCTTGCCCTTGGCGTGCTGGGCGTCAATGCGGCGACCGCCGCCACCGGCCCGCGCTTCCGAGCGCCGCCGCTCGAGTTCCTCAAGGATTGCCTTCACCGCAGAACCCCGTGACGCATTGACGACAGGAGCAGAGCCCTAGTCGCAGCCGAGCCGGGGCGCAAGGTCACGCCGGGGAAACTGGAGGGGCACCAAGGCTCCGAAACCAGGCTTCCAGCATGCGGGCCTCGCCCCTTAGCCGGGCCGTCCGCTCGGCGGCCTCCTCGTCGATCCCCCACTGCTCTTCTTGCCAGGCCTCGTCGAGCCGGGAGAGGGCATAGGCCTCCTCCCCCCCAAACCATCCTCGCCACAGACCCAGGGTCAGGACCGCAGAGCCGAACAAGGGTGCGCCGAAGGCCAGTCCCGACAGGGTAAAGTCATCTGCAGACAGGGCCTGTCGCCTGACCGCTTCCAGGGCGTGGACCGGCTGGTCCCGGTGAAGGATCCCCCCGGACGTCACAAGGGCGACACCTAACTCGTCTCGGGCGCGCGTCAGAACAGGTCCCCAGGCGGCCGCCTGCCGGGCGCAGAGCCCCGCAGGATTCTCCGCTGGATAGCAAAGCAGGTCGTTCCCGGCGTACTGAACGATCTGGTCGGCGACGGACTCCCGGGCGGGCGGTATGGCCTCCAGCGCCGTGAAGACCAGGCGGGTTGCATGCATGGCGGCAAGATCCACATGCTGGACCTGCGCCTCCCACTCGGCGGCGGCCAGCTCGGCAAGGTCCCGCGTCGGCGTCCTCAGCGCCGCGCCCCGAGAGGAACGTGGCGGACGCCCATCGAGCAGGACCTGCCAGCCGTCCGCAGCCTCTGCCACCGCGACAGTCTCGTAGAAGCGCCGGGGCTTCTCGCCAGGCTCGATGAAGCCTTTCTGCGCCATGTGCAGGTCTCCAAGGTCACGGGCTGAATGGCCCTGCGCGCCGGCGTGCGCAAGAGCCGCAGGGGTCAGTTCCCCCGTCGTGCACCCCGGCCCGCTCGCCGGAAGGGCTCGGGGTCCGCCTCGGAGGCGTCAAACCCGAAGCGGCTGAAGCCGGCCTTCATCTCGGGACTGACCGGAGCCTCGACGACCAGGAGCCCGCCGGATGGGTGAGGCAGGCTGAGCCGGCGAGCGAGCAGCTGGAGGCCCAGCCCCCCGGAGAGGGCGACGGACTCCGGCGTGTTGTACTTGGGATCGCCAAGGATGGGGTGCCCCATGGCCAGCATGTGGACCCGAAGCTGATGGGTCCGGCCCGTATGGGGCCTCAGCGCCATCCAGGACACCCGGTCCCCGGCCCTCGAGATCAGGGTGAACTCCGTCTCGGCGGGCTCGGCCCGGGGGTCCTTGGGCTCGGCGGGCACGACCAGTTCCCGGTCGCCGATGCCCTTCTTCACCAAGGGCAGGCTGAGTATGCCGTCCTGCGGTCTCGGATGGCCGAGGACCAGGGCCCAGTAGGTCTTCTCCGCCCGGCGCCGGGCAAAAGAGCCGGCGAGGCGGGCAGCGGCGGCGGGAGTCTTGCCCGCCAGGAGGACTCCGGAGGTGTCGCGGTCCAGGCGATGCACGAGGCGGGGCCGGGTGAGCCCCTCCCCCCAGGCGGACAGGAGCCGATCGACGTGATTGCGGGTCTTGGTTCCGCCCTGGACGGCGAGGCCTGCGGGCTTGTTGAGGGCCAGGAC